>CAZTAS010000031.1:0-36817 GCA_964611635.1 uncultured Thermodesulfobacteriota bacterium | reverse complement strand
TGAACCATTCTACTTTCTGTGGCATGGTCATCTTGCCCATGTTTGTTCTCACGGGCGAGACGCCTGTGCCACATGCAATAAATGCCATTTTCACTTTTAAATCGATCTATGCCTCTGAAATCAAAAAGATTTTTGCAAATTCATATTATATTTTAAGGAAAGTCCTGTAAAATCTGAGACTCCAGAGAAGAGACGGGAAATGGAAACCTGAGGCAAAAAAATCTTCACTTCATACCTCTTGGTTGCCCAAAACGGCAGAAATAAATGAATGAATTTCGGCCGCCCGGCGATCCCAGGAATGGAGCTTGGCATCCTCATAGGCCTGTCGGCTGAGGGTTTCGGCCAGAGTATCGTCCTTCAGGAGGCGCAGGATAGCCCGGGCCATAGCCTCAGGGTTATCCGGTGGAACGAGGATGGCATTCCTCATGTGTTCTAATGGCGGGCGGACGGTGGGCACATCAGCAGCCACAATGGCGGTGCCTGCGGCCATGTATTCATAAAGCTTCGTATGGGAAGCGAATACTCGGCCCACTATGCACGAAGGGTTCGAAGTCATGACTGCAACCCGGCTGAGAAGCAAGACTTCCCGAGCAGCGGGTGGAGGAAGGCAGCCCGTCATGTTCACATGCACCTTGATTCCCTGTTCGCAAATGAGCCTTTTGATGCGTGTCACGTCGGCAGGGTCGTTCCCACCCACAAGGGTGATCATTTTTCCGTCAAGGAAGGGGAGGGCGTGGATCAAATTTTCAACTCCGCGGTTGGGCTGCAAGTGGCCGACATAAGAGATTCCTCGCCGCCCGCTCAGAGGTGGAGGTTTAGAGCCTCCAACAGCAGCCCCGCCGGGTATAATCACAGAAGGAGGCAGGGTCGTGCCGTGCCTCTCAGCCACCATTTCACGAAGCCCGGTGGAAATGTATATGAGCCCATCTACGGATGGGATCACTTCTTTTTCAACCGATTCCTCCTCTTTTCTCTGGAACTGAAGTTTCTCAATTTCGCGCTCTTCCCCCGCCGCTTTCTCCATCTCTTCGGTCAGTGCTGAGGGGAGCTTATGGAGCTCAAGAAACACGTGCCAACCCATGGACGGTCGAAGGCGAAGAAGGGCCTGTGCTATCCCCACCTCCCGGGTGTAAACAATCTTCCGAAATGGCGGCGGGAGCATACCGGAGGCTTCCCGAACATAATACCTCCACCATGGGCCCTGGGCGTTCTGCCAGCTCACCTGCTTGATGAACAGGTTGAGCTCGGGCTCCAGCCCATAAAATCTCAAAACTTCCGGCAATTCACCCTGCATTTCCCGGACCATCACCATGCAGGGATGACCCAAATGAGCCATGGCCCACCAGGTGTTCAGAACCTGGATGGTATGCGCCTTGTGGCGAGGGATTTTCATAGGCTGGATCACGCTGAAGTGCATGAATATGGTCGCTCCCTATCCCACCTGGGATACTCCTCTGTCCCGATTATACCAGTGAGCGATGCGGTATGGTGAAACGCCAAGAAAGTAGAAGATTATCGCCAATTGATTGATAAGTGTTGTCCGCCAGATGCCCATATTCATCCACCGGCGCGCTGATGTAACGGCCGGCGCGGGCGCTATGATAATGCGGCCTCTATGACGCAAACGTCTAATCAATTCAAAGTCTTCCATTATGGGCATATCAGGGAATCCACCTACCTCTCTGAAAAGATCTGCCCGCAGGAAAATCGCCTGGTCGCCGTAAGGCATCTGCAGCTTTCGTGATCGCAGGTTGGCAATCCTTTCGATGATCCGCAATCTGCGCAGGGGAGCTTCAATTCGGAGCTCAAAAGCTCCAGCGGCCACACCTGGGTGGGCCAGGACTTGATGGACGTGATGTTCAAATCCTTCGGGCAGGCGGGTATCGGCATGGAGGAAAATGAGCACTTCGCCTTCAGCCGCTGCAGCGCCTTCGTTCATTTGCCCGGCGCGTCCTGGAGGGGAGATAATCACTTTCGCGCCACAAGACCTTGCCAGAGCCACTGTTTCATCATTACTCCCTCCATCCACAACAATGATCTCAGCATCAGAAGCGTTTTGGATGCTCGTCAGAGTATTGGCAATATTCGCAGCCTCGTTAAGTGTTGGAATAATAATAGAAATACGAATTTCCTGTATGGATGTGATTACTTTTTCCCAAACATGAAGATCCTCCGGCCGATCCACGTCATCAAGGGTATCCAGGAAAATCATTGAAAGTCCAAGCTCACCAGCAATCCAGGTGGTTCGTTCCAGCACCTCATCCGTGCCCCATATAATGTCGACGAACAACTGAGGGATAGCCCGATGTGATCCGATTAAATAGTATCCCCCATCAATTGAGGGCCCGACCACTACATCGCTGCTTCCGATTACATCAAAGGCCCTATTCAGGAGATCGATAGTGAGGCCGGGGCAATCTGTGCCCACCAGGACCACCCGTTTCATTCCATCTTGAAATGCCTCGCTGAAGGCGCGAGCCATACGCTCGCCAAGATCCCCATCGCCCTGATGGCAGCAAAGGATATCGGGCCCGAGCCATTTTTCAATGAGATGCTTGTCGCCACCTTCACAGCGAACCTCTATGGATACCGACCGAAGCGTTTCAAGTCGCCTAGCCAGTTTCAGGGTGCGCTCGGTCATTCTACGCTGCAGGTCAGAAGCCCCTTCTGACCCAAGGGCAGGAATGAGACGTGTCTTGGCCTTCCCTGGTTCCGGATAGCGGGTAAAGATAATGAGCCGTTCGCGGATCGCTCCCCTGCTTTTACTTCTCGGATGGCCCATTGCCTTGTGCTGATCTCCTCGTTTGGGCGCCTCATGGTGACCCAAGTTACCCAAAGTTATCCTTTTTTGGGTCTTTATAAGCGAGACAGATACAAGTGAAAAAATCGGGAATAAAGGTAATCATGGGTAACTTGCGCACTCGTTCAAATTATTTCACCAATACTTTCTCACCTGAAAGACTCACCTTGGCCGCACCGGCACGTAAATCAACTTTCAGTAATATGCGTTCCAAGAGCAGGCTGACTTTCCTGAAACTCTATTTTACGCAGAAGTATTGTCCAAAAACCATAGTAATTGATGCCGGGGCCGCACCCTTGCCGCAGGATAGACTCGACCAGCTTTATCAGGATCTTCCAGGATCGAGCGAACCACTTTCCTCTTCCCAGCCCCCGACACCATGAACATAACGCATCCAGCCATGTTGATCACCGGTAGGGTAAGAGTGATTCGAGGAATCGGGGGTGAAACATTCCGGGGGCGAACAGCAGCCACCCAGTGCTTCCTCTCCTCCATGACATCATCACCCGGGAAGAGAGATGCAGTGTGACCATCTTCTCCCACACCCAATAATATCAGATCAAAGGATGGAAAAGGATTGCCTTCGGCAGAGGTCGGAAGATGAGAGTCGGAGTTAAAGTGCGTTTTAAAGAATCCACGGAGGATTTTCTCGTATGCTTCTGCGGCATCCTCCGGAGGCCTCGCTTCCGCTGGTATGCGGTGGATATTTTGAGTAGATACGGGCACTCGCGATATCATCGCCTGAAATGCCGTGGCAAAGTTGCTGTCGGAGTGATCAGGTAATACGCAGCGCTCGTCACCCCAGAACAGATGGGTGTGAGCCCAGGGCATCATAGCGCTAACTGGCGGTCGTGCCATATGCTCATAGAGTGTCCGAGGTGTTTTGCCCCCTGAAAGGACAAGTGTGAAAACACCTCGCTCCCTCACGCATTCCTCAGAACGATTTATTATGAACGCTGCAGCGGCTCGGCCGAGTTCCTTCAGATCAGGAAAGCGTCGTATCTCAGGATTCATTTTACCTCAGAGAAAACTTTCCATGAGATTTAAAAATGGAAGGTTCTGGGGCATAATTTTTTAAAATTTAAATAATTCCCTTATCCGAAAGAAAAATTCTCATAAGCTCGTTATCTATCCTTGGACCCCAGCTTCCGGATTCATAATTGTGAAGACGTGCAGGCCTGTCGATGCAGGTTTCACACCCTTCAAGTATTGGTGTCAAGAAAGACCAGCAGAGCTCTATGCCGTCCTGTCTCCAGAAGAGAGTGTGGTCACCCCGCATGCAATCCAGAAGAACTTTTTCATAAGCATCCAGGATGGGTCCTCTGTAATTCTGAGTATAGTTAAAATCCAGGGTAACTGATCGCAGACAAACCCTCGCCCCTGGATTTTTGGCTTGAAACGATAACATAATTTTCTCATCCGGCTGTATGCGGAATGTCAACCGGTTGGCCTTAATATTCTCACCGAGGGTCCCGCGAAACATAGAATGAGGTATTTCTTTAAATTGGATGTTGATTTCGGTTAGCTTTCTGGCCAATCGCTTGCCGGAGGCTATATAAAAGGGGACACCCTGCCAGCGCCAATTGTCTATAAAAACTTTCATTACAGCAAAGGTGGGCGTTAGTGATTTCGGGTTTACACCAGATTCATCGCGGTAACAGGGAACTTTTTGGCCTTCGATTGTCCCCGGTCCATATTGCCCCAATATCAGCGTTTCTTCCAATTTGTCAACGGGAAAGGGCTTGAGGGAACGAAACACCTTTACTTTCTCATCCCTCACTCGGTCAGCCTCGAAAAGGGAAGGGGGTTCCATGGCCGTCAAGACTAAAAGCTGCATCATGTGATTCTGGAACATATCCCTCAATACGCCGGCTTCTTCGTAATAACCGGCCCGATGCTCCACCCCAAGCGTTTCAGCAGCGGTTATGCTGACATGGTCAATGTATACACGGTTCCAGATAGGCTCAAATATGGCATTGGCAAAGCGAAACATGAAAATATTCTGAACCGTTTCCTTAGCCAAGTAATGATCGATTCTGAAAATCTGGTGCTCTTGAAAGCTTTCGCGAAGAATTTGATTCAGATCAACGGCTGTTTTTAAGTCCCTTCCGAATGGCTTTTCAACCACTATGCGCGACCAGCCGTTTTTTCCTTCTCCTTCACTCGAGAGACCAGCAAGGCCGAACATTCGCGCTGTTGTCTTGTAAAGAGATGGCGGGATAGCCAGATAAAAAAATTTGTTTGCCCCTGTGGTATGCTTTTTGTCAAAATCTTTTAGAAAATCAGCAAGGCTTTTGAATGATGGGAGAGAGTCATACTCCAGGGGATGGTAGTATAGAAAAGAGGCAAAAGCAGGCCATTTTGACCGATCAATTTTGCCATCAGCCAAGATGGATTTTTCCATCTTAATCCTGAATTCCTGGTGGTTCAATTTTGTGCGACCGCAGCCGATTATGACACATGGGTTGGGCAGTCCAGCGTTCAGGTACAGGTTATAAAGGGCAGGGACCAGCTTTCTCGCTGTCAGGTCTCCCGAGGCGCCCACAATGACAATAGTGCAGGGATCCTCAGGCTTCTCAATAAAGGATGTTTCATAAGGAATATCCAGTTCAGGAGCTTTCATTTCTATTATTGTTTCGGGATTTTTGTTTTCACCATTCATAGTTTCTATCCCCGGAGAACAGGTTCACATGTAAACCCTGCTGGAGTCTTAAAACACAGCAGCCAGGCAGGTACTCCTGTGTCCTAGATTTTATTTTCTTTCCTCGTTATGTTTTCTATTTCGTTCACCTTTGCCAGGCGCCTGAGAAAGCGTTCCTCACCGCTGAATCGAGCGGATAAAAAAGCCCGCACCAATTCCAGAGCCAGCTCGGGTCCAATTACCCGGGAACCCAGACAAAGCACGTTAATGTCATTGTGTTCAACTCCCTGGTGGGCGGAATAGGTGTCGTGACAAACGGCCGCACGTATGCCCCGCAGCTTGTTGGCTGCTATGTTGGAGCCAACGCCGCTGCCGCAAATCAGGATGCCCCGTTCGGCTTCTCCTTTCTGAAGTGCATCTCCCACGGCCCTTGCAGAATCCGGATAATCGACGCTATTCTGGCTGTGAGTGCCAAAATCGAGCACATCGTGCCCCGCATTCCTCAAATATGCAGCTATCTGCTCCTTGAGAATGAAGCCGGCATGATCAGCTCCAAGTGCTATCCGCATTGCCTACCTCCTTACCATAGCGGTTGCCTTTGTTACTATGTTTTCCACATTAAAGCCGTATTTCTCCAGCGCCACTGGGCCAGGGGCCGAGGCGCCGAAGCGATCAACGCTGATGACTTGGCCCTTCTCGCCAATCCAGCGGTACCAGCCCAGCGATGAACCGGCCTCGATGGCCAGCCGAGCTTTGATCTCGGGCGGCAAAACCAGGTCGCGGTATCCCTGGGGCTGTTCGAAAAAGAGTTCCCAGGAGGGCATTGAGACCACTCTGACCTGGATTCCATGAGACAAGAGCTTTTCCCTTGCAGCAAGTGCCAGATGAACCTCCGATCCTGTGGCGATAAGGATCAGGTGGGGAGTGCCGTTACTGTCGGCCAGGATGTAAGCGCCTTTCGCAACGCCCTCAGCCACCGGGAATCGAGAAGTGTCAAGGATAGGTACTTTCTGACGGGTCAAAATGAGAGCCACCGGTTTGCGCCGCTGGATTGCCAGTCGCCAGGCTGCAGCGGTCTCGTTAGGGTCTGCTGGTCTGATCACAGTGAAGCCGGGAATCGCCCGTAATGCGGCCAAATGCTCGACCGGCTGGTGTGTGGGGCCGTCCTCACCCAGAGCAATGCTGTCGTGAGTGAAAATAAATACGGAGTGGACATCCATGAGGGATGCCAGGCGCAGGGCCGGGCGCATGTAATCAGAAAACACTAAAAAGGTTGCGCCATAGGGTATCACACCACCGTGGAGCGCCATTCCGTTTACAATGGCTCCCATGGCATGCTCTCGGACGCCGAAGTGAAGGTTACGGTCTTCGTATCCAATTAGAAGCGTCTTTGTCGATGGGGCCAGATCAGCGGAGCCGCCAAGGAATTGAGGCAGCCTTTTGGCTAGGGCGTTCATTACTTTACCTGAGGCCTCACGGGTGGCCACAGAGGCATCTTCAGGACTGAACACCGGAATATCCTCCTCCCAGCCAGCCGGCAGCTCGCCATTGATCTGCTTTTCGAAGCTGGCGGCCTCAGCTGGAAAACTGCGACTGTACTCCTTAAACATTGTCTGCCATTGCTCATTCCACTGTCGCCCGCGTTCCAGTGCCTTCCTGAAGTGGGTCAGCGCCTTTTCGGGTATATAGAATGGCTTATCCATCGGCCAGTCGAAGTATTCTTTTGTTGCTTGAGCGGCTTCGGGGCCAAGAGGCTCACCGTGGGCAGCAGGGCTATCCTGCTTGGGACTTCCATAACCGATATGGGTGCGAACTATAATGAGCGATGGCCGTTCGTGTTCCGCCTGAGCATTTCTGATGGCGGCTTCAATACTATTTATCTCATTGCCATCTGAAACCCTGATTACTTGCCAGCCGTAAGCAGCAAAACGCTGGTGCACATCCTCGGTGAAAGTGATTTCGGTCTTTCCCTCGATGGAGATATGATTGTCGTCATAAAGATATATAAGTTTTCCTAGTCTCAGATGCCCAGCCAGGGAAGCTGCTTCTGAAGCAACGCCTTCCATAATATCGCCGTCGGAAACGATGGCATACGTATAATGGTCTACAATTGGGAAGTCGGTGCGGTTGAAGCATTTAGCCAGAAAGGATTCGGCCAGGGCCAGACCCACGCCCATGCCGAAGCCCTGCCCCAGAGGCCCTGTGGTGGCTTCGACCCCAGGTGCGAGACCATACTCAGGGTGGCCGGGAGTCTTACTGCCCCACTGGCGAAACCTCGTTATCTCCTCCATGGAAAGGTCATAGCCCGTTAAATGGAGCAATGCATAAAGCAAGGCGGATCCGTGGCCTGCAGAGAGGATAAAGCGGTCCCGGTTGGGCCATGCGGGATTGTCGGGATTGTGGCGCAAAAATTTCGCCCAAAGCACATAGGCAATAGGGGCAGCTCCCAAGGGAAGGCCGGGGTGACCGGATTTTGCCTTTTCTACCATGTCCACCGCCAGCATCCGGATTGTATTAATGCACAGCTCATCCAATTTGTATCGTTTATCGTTCATACGACAATCCTCCGGAAGCTATTGAATATTATTTAGCCTATCAACGTCAAGGTCAACCGGGGAAGGCACAGACTCTCCTTTACCCTGATGTCAGTGCCCCCCCACAAGAGGACCCGAATCCGGCCGTACAACCAAAGCAATGTTCACCTGTGACGATTTTTCTTCTAATTAAAGTTGAAGGCTCGAAGTGCCGGATGTGATCCGGTGCTCCATGGTCCACGGGGAGGCCCAGCGCTAGATTAAAGTCGCAATCATAAAGTCTTCCGTCCCATCCCACACTGATCTGATTCAGGCACATCAAATTATCTAATGTTTGAGGATTGAAAGATTCCTGGAGAAGTCTTTTGTAGTCATGCTCCTTGTCTATCTTACGCAATTCCTCACAAAATCTACCCATGGGCATATTTGTAATGGTCAGTAGCCTTGAGAATGTAATATCGAATCGCTCACCCAGTTCGCGGCGGTAATCCTCCTCAAGCTTCGACTGTTCTGGCGGCAGAAGTGGTCCCACAGGATTATACACAAGGTGGAGCGCCAAGCGGGGATCGGAACCATAACCCAGGGAATTGAGCCTCTTGACAACATTGATACTTTTTTCGTAGACGCCTTCACCTCGTTGGACTCGGACGTTTTTTTCAAGGTAACATGGCAGGGAGGCAACGAGTTGAACCTCATGGTCACGGAAGAACCCCAGTATGGTCTCCATGCCAGGTTCAAAAAGCACCGAAAGGTTAATCCGCACTTGGACACAATGCCCATTCCTGCGAAGGGCTTCCACAAAAGGTTTGAAATGGGGATTGAGTTCCGGTGCTCCCCCAGTCAAATCGACCAACTGACACCTCGCACTCCCGGCCGACTCTAAGATCAACTCCATGGTCTCCCATTCCATCATCTCGATCCGGCTGGGGGATGCTGCCAGGTGGCAGTGTGTACACTCCTGATTGCACCGAAGCCCCAAATTGGCCTGGACGGTATTGATTTCAAAACTGTAAAGTCCAGTGCCTTTGAAATTCATTATACATTGTTCAAATCTGTTCATGGTTACTCGCTCTCATATAAGATTTAAATTGAAAACATTGACATTCCTTCCTGCCAGCTGAATTGCAAAAAATAAAGTTTTGAGAAAGATCAGGGAAAAAATATTTCACAGGCCTTTATTTTATATTATTTGTACGTACCGCTGGCTAATGGCGCTACATTAAACAATAATCCGGGAGATAATCTCGTATCTTAAAATAGTCCTTTTGTTCATTGATTTTTTTATTTATAATACCTAGTTCATTGATTAATCTCAAGCCAGCAATTAAAATTTAGTACGAAGGGAATCTTGACAAAAATTTGATGTAATGTAAAAATTATATTGAAGAGGGTCTGAGACAAAGCGCTGGAATAAAAACCGCTTCACTTGATGCAAGATGGCTGATAAGATGTTCCAATAAATTGAGTCTTATGGTCCAAAGACCCCAGTAGGTTCTCTTCAAAATGTGCCCCAACCAATTTCGGCTGGGATGATACTTGAGAAAAATTCTTACCTCCATACTTCCTTTTCCGAGACGTGTATTAAAAAAAATATTGTTTACGTTCCGGGTTTAGCTAAATCCTTATGGTTCGCTCTTAGATATGGCTATTAAATATCCGGGGCAAGATAATTGGTGTTTAAATAGATGATGGAATGGAATCAACTTTTAGCCTCTGTACAACGTCCCGGGCGGTACCTTTCTAACGAGATCAACGCCGTGCATAAAGATAAAGCCGGGATTCGACTGCGGTTCGCTCTAGCCTTTCCGGATACTTATGAAATCGGCATGTCCCATATGGGTATCCAAATCCTTTACCACATTTTAAACCAGCGGGCAGAAGTTTTCTGCGAGCGAGTCTTTGCTCCCTGGGTGGACATGGAAGCCGCTATGAGGCGGAATGGCATTCCTCTGGGGTCCCAGGAGACGCGAACTCCTCTATGGGAATTTGACATTGTGGGATTTTCGCTCCAGTATGAGTTGAGTTACACAAACGTGTTAAACATGTTAGAGCTGGGTGGCATTCCCCTTCTTGCCGCTCATCGCAAAAATAGCCATCCAGTGGTGATTGCTGGCGGCCCTTGCTGCACTAATCCCGAACCGCTGGCGGATTTTCTGGATGCTGTGGTTATTGGGGACGGAGAAGATATAGTGCTGGAGCTGGTCGATCACGTATTAGCCTGGAAGGAGGAAGGCTCTGATCGTTCATCGCTCCTCAATAGACTCGCAGCCATTCCCGGGGTCTACGTGCCCTCCCTATACGATGTCGAATATGATCATGCTGGCCGTGTTATAAAATGGTCTCCATCTCCTGGTGCGCCTCAACATGTATACCGCCGGCTGGTGCCCAGGTTAAAATTTGAGGACTATCCTGTGGCACCGGTCGTTCCTTTTATGCGGGTTGTTCACGATCGGTTAAACCTGGAGATTGCCCGCGGTTGCACTCGGGGTTGCCGGTTTTGCCAGGCGGGAATGATCAACCGCCCATTGAGAGAGAAAGATCCACAGGAGCTTCTGGAGATGGCCCGGCTGGCGCTGAATCGAACGGGCTACGATGAAATGGCGCTGTTGAGCTTGAGCTCAGGAGATTATTCGTGCCTGGAAAGTCTGATGACTGATCTTATGGACCATTATGCCCGGGAGCGGGTGGCCATTTCCATGCCTTCTCTCAGAGTAAAGGGGCTCTCCACTTCATTGATGCAGCAGATTAAGAGAGTCCGAAAGACCGGTTTCACCCTGGCTCCCGAGGCGGGGCACCCTCGCTTGCGAAGAATCATCAACAAACCCATAGAAGAAGACGATCTGATTGTTACAGCTCGAAGCGCTTATGGCCTCGGCTGGAACCTACTCAAACTCTATTTTATGATCGGGCTTCCCAAGGAAACAGAGGAGGATCTTGAGGCAATCATCCATTTATCCCGTCGTGTTCAAAACTGCGGTAAAGGCAAACGTCTCAATGTGAGCATATCCAATTTCGTCCCCAAGCCGCATACGCCCTTTCAATGGGTCTCGCAGATACCGGCCGACGAGATTCGCAGACGACAGAGATTCCTTATGGATCAGCTTAAAGGGCGAAACCTACAGGTCAAGTGGCAAGCTTCGGATGTCAGTGTATTGGAAGGAATCTTCTCAAGAGGTGATAGGCGGCTGAGCCCGGTATTGATCGCAGCTCATCAATTAGGATGTCGGTTCGATGGTTGGAGCGACCAATTCCGTGCAGATATCTGGGAGCAGGTGTTTAAGGAAAAGGGGCTTTCTCCAGAAATCTATCTTCGGGAGCGCGGGTTGGATGAGGCGCTTCCCTGGGGCTTTATCAATTGCGGTGTTAAGGCAGATTATCTCAAGTCCGAACTTCAAAGGGCCCATCAGGAGGTCGTCACTCCGGACTGTCGATGGGATGGATGTCGCAAATGTGGTGCCTGCGACGGGCAAGACATTACCAATGTGACATTTGATCACCTCAATGAAGCCCGGCCCCGCTCAATCATGCCGGGAATGGGGCGAGATTTGCTGGTCGCCAAACAGTGCCGATATCGGTGTCGGTATGAACGAGTGGAACAGGGAGCACTTTTGGGTCATCTGGAGCTCATGCAAACCTTCATTCGTGCCTTTCGGAGGGCACACATCCGCATGGAGTATTCCCGTGGATTTCATCCTCATCCGAAGATCAGCTTCGGTCCAGCTCTCCCAATCGGGGTATCAAGCCGAATGGAATTGTTTGATGTTTATCTGGTCTCCCCTATGGATCCCCGGAAGCTTCAACAGCGGCTAAATGTCGCTCTTCCCCAAGGACTGCGAATATTGGATATTATTGAAATTCCTTTGAATATTGATCCATTGTCCGTTATGATAGAAAAAAATCGATTCCGGGTGAATGGAGTTTCTTTGCAAACTACTTGCGGCCTTGGGCCTGAGGAGATAAAGCAAAAGATCAAGACCTTTCTCGAAAAAGAAAGTTTTTTAGTAATCCGCAGAGGGAAAAAGGGCCCTCGCTCCATGGATATCCAGCCCGCCGTTGAGGAGATTCGCGTTGATGAGATCGGCGACCTGGAGATGCTTCTGCGTTGTGGCGAGGGTGGACTGGGCCCTGTGGAGGCGGCATCTTTCGTGCTGGAAGTTAAGGAAAAGGATGTCCGTCGTCTGCCGATTGTTAAAATCGGATTCGCTTTTCGGGGTGGGAAAGAAGAGAGATGTCCAGCGAGTTGATCATTAATGTAACTTCTCAAGAGACTCGCGTCGCCTTAGTTGAAGAAGGAGTGGTAACGGAGCTGCATATTGAAAGGGCTTCAGAAAAAGGTATTGTGGGCAATATTTACGAGGGGAGAGTTATGCGAGTATTGCCCGGTATGCAAGCCGCGTTCGTGGATATTGGGCTTGAGCGTGCTGCTTTTATTTACGCAGGCGACGTTTATGAAAACACCAACGAGTATGGCCTGATAATGGGAGTGGAGGACGGGGAGAAAATGCTCATTGAGCCGGAGCCTGGCTACTATATCAGCCGGGAGCTGCCCATAGAAGACATACTTCAGGAGGGTCAGGAAATTCTCGTGCAGGTTTCCAAGGAACCCATGGGTACCAAAGGGGCACGCATCAGCTCGCGCATCTCCCTTCCTGGACGCAACCTGGTTCTGATGCCCACAGTGGACCACGTGGGAGTCTCCCGTCGCATCGAGGATGAGAAGGAACGCAAGCGCTTGCGGGATTTGGTGCAATCAATTAAGCCTCAAGGGTTTGGCTTTATTATCCGAACCGCGGGGGAGGGGGCATCACTAGAAAAGCTCAAAGCGGACATGGACTTTCTTATCCAGCTCTGGGAACAGATTCTAGAAAAGAAAAAAAAGGCCCCTATGTCCAGCCTTATTCATTCAGATTTAGACGCGTCTTTGCGGGCCGTAAGGGATCTGTTTACCAAGGATGTTGATAGGCTCATCATCGACTCACGGGAAGAATACGAAAAGATCCTACAGTTTATCGATCTGTTCATGCCAAAGCTAAAGCCTGCCGTTGAACTTTATGAAGAAAAAGAACCCATTTTTGACGCTTATGGTATAGAGATGGAAATTGCCCGAGCGTTGGGCAGCAAGGTCTGGCTTAAATCAGGTGGCTATATCACCATCGATATCATTGAAGCCCTCACGGCCATCGATGTAAATACGGGCAAATATGTGGGCAAACACAACCTGGAGGATACAATATTCAAGACCAATTTGGAGGCTGTCAAGGAAATTACCTATCAACTCAGGCTACGTAATATTGGCGGGATCATCATTATAGATTTTATCGATATGGAGCGCCAGCAAGACCGCGATAAGGTCTTCAACGCACTGATTAACGCTCTTCGAAAAGACAAGAATAAGACCAATATCCTGAAAATTTCGGAGCTGGGCCTGGTCCAGATGACCCGCAAGCGTACGCGTGAGAATATAATTCAGAGGCTGGGAGAGCCATGCAGCTACTGCGATGGAAAGGGTTTCTTAAAATCTCGAACCACAATAGCCTACGAGGTTATCCGGGCCATTCTGCGCGAGATCTCCTATACCTCCGCCCATCAGATTTATGTCCAAGTGCACCCCAATGTAGCAGATTTTCTGATGGACATGGAACGCGGGATGATCGAGCAGATGGAGAACAGCTTTAATAAACGTATCATTATTAACGCCAATTCCAATTTCCACCAGGAGCAATACGAAATTCGAAGCGATTGAATAAGCGCTGATGCTTTTGAAATACAAAAATGATTCATCAAGTGGCGAGTGGGATCACGCTCATGAGAAATGTAAGCTCCAATGAAACCATGGCCTTTGGTTCCCCATAACAGGTACGGCAGGAAGCTCGCGCATGTATTCAGAAGCCAGGCCCGGTCGACTTCATAATCAGTTCCGGATGTACAAGATGAAGGGATAAGCCCCCGGAAAACATCACTGCTCTGTAAATGCCGCCGAGGAAGCCCGATATTTTTAACAAAAAATTTTCGGCATGAAGAACCACGGGACAAATTTCTTGACACAAAAGGAAAAAAAAGATAGAAAAAAAATAAAAAAGAACTTGCAGTTTCTTATCATATAAGGGGAAACATCAAAAAACGAGCTTAATATTTGTTTGAGGATGAGCCGTTAGCTCAGCTGGTAGAGCATCGGACTTTTAATGCTATTTAAGGGGACTTCGCAAACCCGCACGGTTGAGCGAAGTCCTTTTTTTTATTGCCTTTTTGGCCTGTCCTGCATTTATCAGAATTAACCAGAACGTCCACTTTTCACCACTGTGACGTCAACAATAATGCAACAGTTTTTGTGCCGCAAATATCGGAAAAATATTAAGTAAAGAAACCCTTCATCCGAATAATCCAATCTATATCGAGTTCACGTGCGGTTATGCTGCTCCCGGCGCGGTGGCTTGGCAGGCATCGAAAGCCCATGTCGTCGGTGACCAGGTGATTCCGACGATTACAAAAATATTTCCCTTGACAAAGGGGATTTAATGATTTATATTGTGTATAAGTCATACACAATTCAAAGTCAGGAGTTTGAAATATGGCCTTCTCAAGCAAAAAAGTTATGAAAATAACGGAAATCGGCAAGGAGCGCCTCCAGGACTGGCAACGCAGAGGATTTATAAAACCATCAATTAGGCAAGGCACGAAACCTGGTAAACGTAGCCTGTGGAGTCGAAATGACCTGTATTCAATTGCTACCTTCAAAAAGATTACAGAATCGGGACTGTCGCGAGCTGTCGTGGCTGAGATTCTTTCCGAGGGCGGAATAAGTCCTTCAATATCGGATGAAGAGGTGGACAGCTTCAATATTCTGCTCCATTTCAGATCGGAGAAGGGAAAAGTTTTTTCAGTTTTAATGACTACGATGGTATTGAATTTCGAGGATTTTTTCGATCAGGATGTTGACATGTTGCTTGTGGTTAATTTCAAAAAAATAAAGGCTGAAATTGATTCAAGAATCGAGGCAATCCAAGGCTGAGATGGATCGTTACCTTGGCATAAATCAGGTAGCCGATATGCTCCACCGTTCACCGGCGGCGATTCGCAATCTGGTCATGCGCCGGAAGATACCCTTCCGCAAGCCGGGGGGACGGTTGTTGTTCATCGAAAGCGAGATAAAGCAATGGGTAGAGACTTCTCCAGGCATCACGCCGGAGCAGGCAACACAGAAATGATGATTGTGGCCCGTCGCCGTTGCGCACGGCTTACAGGGGCCTATCACCCTGGCGGGCCAACTCCCGTGATAGGACGGAACGATGGCAAAACGCAGATTCAAATGTAGAAGTTTTTTGATGATGGAACCCGATTTGATTGAGAGTGAAGTCTTTCTAAAGTTAAGAAGCAAAAGCACAATGCTCACATTGCTGCGCTTTCATCAGAAGTTATATCGCAGAACAGTTAAAGGGAAAAAGGGAATTAAGAATCTCGTTCCTACTAACAATGGAGAGTTGCTTTTCACTTATAGTGAAGCCAAAGAACTTGGAATGTCAAGCAAGACATTTTGGCTCGCACTCAGGGAATTAATCCAAAAAGGCTTTATTGACATCGCGCAACCCGGTAATCCATACGCGAAAGAACCAACGCGTTATGCAATCAGTGAAAGATGGCGCAAATATGGAACCATGGAATTTAAATCGGTAGAGTTGCCGAGGCAGTTACCAAAGAATTATGGATTTCAACCAAAACAAAAATAACTTTACCAGAGTAAAGCGACATCACTTTACCAGAGTAAAGCGATAACTAAAAATTGGAAAAACATAACTTTACCAGAGTAAAGCGAAAAAAATGAGATGCAAAAACACAGAAAAGCGCATAAATAGAGAGTTTCCAAGCAGGTCGCGCGCCGCCGGCATAAAAAACACTCTTCGCTTTACCAGAGTAAAGCATTATTAGAATATACCATATTCTATATGTTTTTTTCTCTCTCTTTTTTCAATCTTTTTATGGTTTATGTGCTACTCGCGTCGGCGGGCATGGGACCAAAAACTTCATAGTGTGTGAGGCAAACTGATGAGTGAGATGAAAGACGAAACTAAGGAGTATCGAGCCTTTAAAGCTCGATATGGGAGCGTGCTTACTGAGATTGCTCAATGCTATGCAAGCTTTGTTAAAGAAGGCGACGCAAAGGCGCTGGGCACCTTTAATTTGTTGATCCTAACCATGATGACGGCGGCCACTGATGAAATGAATAAGCAATGGCCTACAATGGTAAGCGGCGGCATTGGGGATAAAGCACAATGATGATTACGCCATATTTGGCGTTTTTCATAAACCGGACGCACGCCACCACGGGATGTGGTGGTCGTGAAGTTGGAGGTAAACAAGGCGATGGATTTTCTACAGCGGGAAGTTGGAAGGAAGACGAAGCCTTCCGTGTTCTGGGGCGGGACGCCAAACCAGGGCACGGCCTCGACGCAACCGGTGAGGTTCTCCGGGACGGAGAATTGAGCCGGGCGGTGATGGTAGAAGCAATATAACATAAACACTTGACTATATGAGGTGTTCTAAAATGAATAATTTCGATGAAGGAAAAATACAGGGACGCGCAGACCAGTTGCGCGAATATGTTCAGTTGATTCGCAACGAAGCGAAAAAGGAAGGCCGCGGCCTCAGCGATCAGGAAAAAGAGGCACTTTATTTGTGGGAACAAAAAATTGAGGGCCTGGAAAAGCAGATCAAGCCAAGGTCCTTGACTTTCCAAGGGCCGCATGGCGCTATCATGCACGGCATGACAGGCGGCGGGCGGGATTACCGCTCCATGTTTAATTTGGGGCGTGATCGCCTGGACACGGGCGATTTCAAGGACTGCGCAGAGTTTTTGCGCGTGATGGAGAGTGGGCGGTACGATCCCCGGCTCCAGATTAGGGCGTCCATGGGCGAAGGGATCCCGAGCTCAGGCGGCTTCAGTGTACCGACTGAATTCGCCGCTGAATGGCTTGACGCGAGCCTTCCAAACGAGATCGTACGAAATCTCTGCCGGGTTTATCCCATGGATAGCCAGACCAAGGATGTCGCGGGTTTTGATGGCGCGGACATGACCGGCGGGGCAACGCACGGCGGTCTCACAATGCAGTTTCTTGCTGAACATGCCGAGGCGACCCCACAAGAAGGAAAGCTGCGCAAAATAACACTGACGGCGCGGATGGCGGCAATCTATGTCAATTCATCCATCGAGCTGATTCAGGATGGCCGCGACTTTGCGGAAAACCTTCAAGTGGCGCTCAAGCAGAGCCTTGGGTACGGAATTGATCGCTATTGCATCACTGGCAGCGGTGCCGGATGTCCCCAAGGTGTCTTAAACGCACCCTGCAAGATTCAGATTGAAAAGGAATCGGGGCAACAAGCAGATACCATCCAATATGCCAATTTAAAGAAAATGTTTGCCCGGCAGTTGAATCCTGAGAAAGCGACATGGGTTTTTAACCCGACGTCGATCCCAGAGCTCTTGGAGCAAAGTGTCAGTATCGGAACTTCCGGCGATTTTGTGCCGATCCTAAACGAGAAGGACGGCAAATTTACAATCTTCGGAAGACCGGTTTATTTCCATCCGGCCATGCCGACCCTGGGGGACGCTGACGACTGCGCTTTTGTGGATTTCAACTTCTATGCGCTGGGTTTGCGAAAAGAGGTGTGGATTGACCAAACAGACGCCGTGCGATGGTTGCAGCGTGAGCGGTCCTTCCGCATTCTCATGCGCTTCGATGGCATGTGTACCCTCAATGCAGCGGTACAACCTGAACACGGAGACACGCTTTCTCCAATCGTAACTTTGGCGGAACGAGCTTAATTTCCCTTCCGGCGGCAGGGGTTTTCAGCCGGTCAGCCGGGATCGGTAAAACACGGGGACATGGGCCTGCTGGCCGTTATTGAGTAATCTCGTGTCCCCGCTCCGGCATTTTCCCGGACAGAGAGATACCAGGGCGCCTGACATCATGTCAGTCTTTTAGTTTGCGGATCGGATGCGTACTGTCAGCGTAGATTTCGGAGAATTGGGAGAAGGGTTAAAATTTCGGGGATTTACGAGGGGGTTAAAAATGCGGGGTCGAAAACCAAAACCAACAAAATTACGACTTCTTGAGGGAAATCGGAGTCGAACTCCACTCCCAGAGGAGCCGAATGTCGAATCTGATCTTCCGGAGCCACCGGATCACCTTGATACCTATGCTTTAGAGGAGTGGAACCGTCTTGCCCCAGGGTTACATGCTTTGGGCATCTTGTTTGACGTGGACAGGGGGCCTTTTTCTGCATACTGCCAGGCTTATTCACGATGGCGGAGGGCAGAGGAGCAACTAAAGGAGTTGTCAAGAGATAACGCGCTTTTGGGCTTGGTCCAGGTAACAAAAACCGGCCACGTCATCCAACACGCGCTTGTGGGAATCTCAAACAAAGCAGCGGCGGACTTTGTGAAATATGCCGTTGAGTTTGGCTTGACGCCGAGCGCAAGGGCCAGGATCGCCATTGATCCGAGCCATGGCAAGAGCGGAAAATTCAAAGGTTTGATCGGCGGGCTAAAGCATGACGAATAATCCATGGCGAGATGACGGCGCAAAGCTCAAAATCCTTTTTGGCTCACAAGCGGATCCCCTGGCAGACGAGAAAATTCACGAGCCAACCGAAAAAGAGCCGGTGCAAAGGCGCTCGACCAACATCAAGCGCCGCCATTTTCACATGTACCGCCGCGCCTTCAGCGAGACCCAACTGCTGGATATCGTCGATTTGCCATTTAAGGACGGCGACAGCTATCACTTCATCACCGGCGGGGATGTTGACGCACTCTCGTATCTCAAAATCATTCTCAGGCAACAAGACCTCGAGTATTGCCTATTTTCTACTTGGTGCATGGCCAGCGAGGACATTTATCAATTTGAAGACTGGCTGAAGACTGGCAAAATTAAAAGGCTTGACGCCTATGTGGGCGAGATATTCCCTAACAGTTATCGGCTCGAATACAAGATGCTCCGGCCCCTGATCGAATCCTATGGCGGCCGGGTGGCGGTGTTCCGAAATCACGCGAAGATTTTCGCCGGCTATGGCGACAAGTTTTACTTTGGCATTGAAACGAGCGCAAACATCAATACGAATCCCCGGACCGAGAACGCCTGCATAACCATTGACCGAGCCTTATTTGAGTTTTATCGGGAATATTTCGATGGCATCATCAGCTTTGAATGAAACTATGGCTGGCCTTCCTAAGATCGATGCTGGCGCATCCTGGGCAACGTTAGAGGCAGTTATCTTAACCTGGAGGTATTATGATTCGAGGAAGAGCTAAAAAGACCATAAAAATGACTGATGCACTCGTGGATATACTCCAGAGGCATCATCCCATGACCGTCAGACAGGCTTATTATCAGCTCGTATCCAGGCAAGTCATAGAAAATACCAGAGCCCAATATCAAGCGGTGAGCAATCTTTTGGTGCAGATGCGACAAGAGGGTTATGTCTCCTGGGGATGGATTGAGGACCGCATACGGCAACCCAGAATAGTGAGCATGTGGGATGACTTGCCAGACTTTGGACTTACCGTACGCCAGGCTTACCGACGTAATACTTGGGCAACCCAAAAGGCATATATTGAGGTTTGGCTGGAAAAGGACGCATTAAGCGGGATATTCCAGGATGTGCTTAACCCCTATGGAGTGACTCTGAACGTGGGCCGCGGTTATGATGGATGGAGTTCAATTTACAATGCTGCCATGAGATACCAAGAATGTCAGGGGAAAATAATCATTCTATATTTTGGCGATTTTGACCCATCAGGAGAGGACATGTTTCGTTCGCTCCAAGAGAGATTGGCCTTTTTTAAGACAAGTCAAGAAATGCTTAAATGCGCAATCATAAGACAGGATATAATCGACTATAATTTGCCTCCAGATTTTACGAAAGCTTCCGATAGTCGGCAGGCTGCTTTTATTGAGCGATGGGGTGACATGGCAGTCGAGCTTGACGCCTTGCCCGTGGATGTACTCCAGGAACGCATACAACGGGAAGTGGAGACAAGGCTGGATATGGAAGCCATAAAGCAAGTAAGAGACCAAGAAGAGGAAGAAAGAGAACGATTAAAAGAAATGTTTACCTAAGGGCCAGGGACGGGCAACGCCTTTCATAGCTTCCGGAAATTTTCCGGAATGTTTTGCTCTCCGCGCGCCCGGGGGAACCCTGAAAAAACACTTGGCATGACTTTTCGACCTTGATATAAGAAAAATTGTCCTAAAACCAAACCGGGAGGCTGCCCGTGAATCAGCATTTTTTATTTGAAGATCAACAAAACCAATACGGTGAGCGTCAAGATCCCCGAAGCCGCAAGGCCCGGGCTGCCCGTTTGGGGCAGGGACAGTCTTGATGCTCTTTTTAATTAAATAGCAATCCAGAGGCCATCAAAAAGACCATCGAGCACCATATTGGGCCGCATGGCCTGGTGGTGGAGCAGGAGGGGGTGAATCATGAATCAGAATGGCAATGCGAAAGTAGGCTGCCTTGTAATCTTTATCCTTTTTATCCTTATTATTATCATATATATCGCCATTGTTCCGGTGCCCGATGAATTAAAAAGCCAAGCAGATAAATGCGCATCTGAGCCGGCGGATTACCAAGAGCGACGGAAACAGCTTATTGATAAGTATTTCCATGAAGGGTATCTATTTAAGATCATGGTCAACAATCGAATTGTAAGATGTTATGTGCACCCTATCTTTTATACCACCACCATTGATGATAAGAAAACGCTTGCGAACTTGATATTGGCATATTATCATTGCGGACCCGAGCGGGCTGACATCCTCGTTTTCCATGATAGCCAAAATGGAAAAGAGATCGGCCAATTATCTATAATGGCCGGTTTCAAGTGGAGCAGGAAGGAATAAGCAATGAAAGCAAAAAATCTCGCAGAATTTAAATGGCTTTTTATCTTGTTTTTTCTTTCTCTAATCGCTGGGATAGGATGCGAAACTATGACCGAAAAAGTCATGTCTACCGAACTCTTACCCCTTCAAAACGGCACCTTTATTTATAAGGTAATATATGCAGGATTGAGACATCCTAAGTTGGAGTGGGAAGAAAGGCGTCTTATTTGGCTACATGATTTCATGGAGCAGAATAATTTCTGTAATCAAGGATACAAAATTGTGAAAAGAATTCCTGTTGTAAAGATGGACGAAGAAGAGACGGGTAATGTCATCATTAATTTTTATTATCATATAGAGTGCCAGGATTAGCTTGATCGAAAAGATTTTTATAAAAAAAGCGCCCCGGAGGGTGCCTGATTCTATCCGCTCCACCTGGCCTTGAAGGTTATAAAGAACTTGTGTGAGTTGGAACATTCACTCAAAGATGATGAAGAGCCACAAGAGGCGGCATAACCAACCCGGGAGGCCTCCGGGTCTCCCCCATGGCAATGAAAGGAGATCCAAATGGAAAGGAAAACCACGAAAGATATTGTCATTGTCTCCAAAGAAGACACGGCTCAAATCTATCACAAAGAGTGCTTTGAGCAACTTGAGCACAATTTTGACCCCAAGGAACACCGGGAAACAGACGTATCGGAAATGGAATCAATCGAAACCGCTTGTGCTGGATGCCAAGAACAGATAATAAAGCGCTTCCCCAAAATGGTTGTTTTTGGGGAAGGAAGTGACGAAAAGGAAATTAGAAAAAGATACACTCAATTAGGTCGGTTGTATGAAGAACTTAAAAAGTCCTGGGGGAGATTAAATAAAAAGGTACGTCAATCTGAAATTGATAAATATATTGAGCATGAGAAAGCTTTAACTGATCTGATTGGCAAGAGGGGGCAATGATGGCACGGGACGGCTCCGGCCTCTGGAAAAGAGGCAATAGCTGGTATATCAGCATCTGGCATGACGGCCAGAGATACATTGAGCGCCTGGGGCCTATCTCAAAGACCCTGGCAAAGGAAATAGTGGCGAAGCGAAGGACCGAGCTTGCGGAGGGGAAGCTGAAGCCGAAGGCGCGGGACCCGCTCTTTGCCGCCTTCATTGACTCCTATTTGAGAGACATATCCATAAACAAGGCCCCTTTGACCCACGAGAGGGACAAGAGCCTTGCCGCGAATCTTAAGGGGGCCTTTGGGGAAAAGAGGCTTTCACAGATCACGCAGGTTGACATTGAGAGATACAAGCGGGATCGCAGGGATAAAGTCAGTCCCGCGTCCATCAACCGGGAGCTTGCTCTGCTTTCCAATGCCTTCAATGTAGCCAAATTGCCTAACCCGGTGAAGGGAGTGAAGCGCTTCCCGGAGTCCGGGCGGATTATAGCGCTTGACCATGACGAGGAGACCCGCTTATTTCAGGTGATTAACGAGCATTACCCGGAGCTGGAGCCTTTATTTAGAATCCTCATAGGCGCGGGCTATCGAAGGGGAGAGGTGCTTTCTCTCGTCAATGACAAGGAGATGATAAACTTTGAGCAAGGCTATATCAGGATACCCCGCATGATCCGCAAAGGGAAAAAGAAAGAGGTGGTCACCCCGTTGAATAAAAGCTTGACAGAAGCTTTGCAAAAAGCTATAAAAATTAGCGGCGCCAAAAAAGGGGAAAAGATATTCCCTTATAGTGGAGACGGCATTGCAAAGCGTTGGCAGCGCATAAGGAGACTTGCAGGCTTGGCTAACATTCGCACTCATGACCTGAGACACACGTTCGGCACCAGGGCGGGCCAGGCGGCCCACGATGACCCTTACGCGGTTCAGGAGCTTATGGGGCATACAGATTTCAGGACCACGCAAAAATATATCCACGTGAACGAGACCCGGAAAAAGGCCATCATGGAGCGCATGGAAGCCAACGTCAACAATAATGCAACATCGGGGAGGGTGATCTCTCTGAAACCCGCAACGAGCCGTTAGCTCAGCTGGTAGAGCATCGGACTTTTAATCCGGTGGCCGCAGGTTCGAATCCTGCACGGCTCACCAATGAAATCAAGGGGTTAGCCAATATGGGTTAGCCCTTTTTTCTTTGATGTGACAGCTTTGTGACAGGTGGGTTCGGCAGTTGTTGTTACCAGGCCGTTAAGAAGGTTGACGGCTTTTTTCTTGTGCTCCTGGGCCAGGTGGGAATACCTCAAGGTCATGGTCATGCTCTTGTGCCCCAGGATTCCCTGAACGTCTTTCAGGCGCGCTCCTTTCATCAACATGTGGCTTGCGAATGTATGGCGCAGGTCGTGAAACGTGAAATTCTTTATCCCTTCATTTTTTCCATTTTTTCGCAATTTTTTCAGGGACATCATACTTATTTCATTGCTTTGAATAGGGGATATAATAGGAGTCGGGCAGGGCGAGTATAGCTAGCTCGGTGGGGCTAAGTGGTATATTTCATAAATTATGTTACGTATACGGGCGGTATCCTCCTAAAACTTCTTATTACATATAATATTTTTGGGTGCCACTGGAAGAGCCGAAGTATCGCCGGTGAAACCTGGTATGTGAAGACACGGGCAAGCCTGCGGCTTTGCCCGTGGCACCCCATTAAGGAATGGAAAAATGCAGCACGGCCATCCCATTAATTTTGCATAACTAATAGAAAATTATCTAATCAGATTGTGTTCCAGAAAATAGCTGCTCAATTTTAGGCAGGCCAAAATAAGACACCATAATTATGAAATAAATCACTATGCATTCCGTATCACATCATCCAGCGGGGAAATCGTCGCCTGGAGGCCTTCTTCTGTTAGGTGGACTATGGGGCTTATATGCAAATTAAGGCTGAATTGTGCAGCCGATGGGAAGCGTGGGTTTCATCGATCGTTTAGAGAAAGCCACAGGCCGCGTTCTGTGGAGGCTGAGACAGGTCCGAAAAACGAAGCGAGGGGAAAAATAGGTATTAGGTATGGTTTCCCCTAAATCAAGATTTTTATATATACCATGATTTCAACCCGATTGCAAGAAAAATCTTCTTGTGTTTAAGACGCCAATTTTGTAAGTTATCGAGATAGAAGGGATTCGACTTATGGAACAGAGACTCTGGAATATTCTGGAAAATGTTAATCGTTGGTTGGAATACGCGGAAAGAAAAAATGCTATACTTCTTGCATTCATTGGGGTGCAATTGACAGTCGGAAACATCTTCATCAAATCTCCAAATAAGTGGCTGCTTGCCGCATGTATTTTTCTTGGAATATGTTTTATGATCACTTTGTTTTCGTTTTTTCCCAGGACAGTCATTCCCGAATGGATCCAATATTGGGTAAATTCCAGCTCGTTATCTAAGGAAACGGACAATCTGTTATTCTACGCTGATATTTCGAAATATTCAGTCGCTAAGTACGTTGAGAAACTGGAAAAGTACTTCGGGGAGGACATTCGTACACACCACTATCTTGAGGACATCTGTGCTCAAATTGTGATCAATTCGCAAATCGCCAAGACCAAGTACAACATGTTTAAAGCCGCAACATGGTTTATGATCGGCGGTCAAGTATGCTTTTTGGTTTCTTTTTGGGAATAGTACTGCATGGCCTTGTATGATCTTCTTATTGAACTTAAGGAAGAAATTGGGGCGCTCACATCCTCTGATTTTTCATTTGATGTGACCCAAGCGAGACAGTTGCCGACCGTTGAGGATTCCACCCTGACATTTGAAAACTTCGACAGAAAATCAAAAGGGGTCAAAATAATCGAGACATGTGTATTGTATATCGATATCCGTAAATCGAGTCAACTAAGTCTCAAACATCGTCCAGAAACCTTGGCGAAGCTTTATTCAAGTTTTGATCGAGGAGTAATAAGATGTGCGGAATTCTATCGAGGACGGGTACGTAATATAATTGGTGATAGAGTCATGGTCCTTTTCGACCCCCAGGGATGCTTTAAGGACGCGATAAATACAGCAATTTTGCTCAACACTTTCACAACTTATATCCTCAATCGACATTTCAAATACGATGAGGTTTCGTGTGGAATAGGTATTGACCATGGTCGGATGCTTGTGACTAAAATAGGAACTATAAAGCACGGTTCAGAACGGCATGATTACCGCTCACTTGTATGGCTTGGAGCCCCAGCTAATATTGCATCGAAGCTTACTGATATAGCCAATAAGAAAATCCCTCGCACGGTTGTACAGGTAGGGAAATATTATCCGATAATAAATAACTGGAGTTGGAGTGAGAAAGAGATAGATGAATTCCTCGATGGAATGGAAATGACTTACTCACAACCCATCATAGCCAGATTAAAGGAGCCTTTTGTTCAAAGCTTCTTTAAGTCGATTGCATACCGAAGCTACAGGCCCATTTTAATGACAGACCGTGTTTATCAAGGTTTCAAGAATTCATACTCTGAAGATGAAAGCATCAAGCGTAGATGGTGGCGCAGGAGATATCTCAGGGTAGAGGGTTATAATGGTTTTGCATATGATGGAGATATCATTTTTACTTGCGGGTGTAACTTGAGATGAGCAAAGCCGAACAAGGCGTTCAGCCTAACGAGCAACGGCACGTGCGCTTTCCTTGAATTCCATGGACATCATATAAATTTTTTTTCGGTTAATGGTCGATGAGGTAGAGTTTAGGGCAGGGCGAGTATAGCTAGCTCGGTGGGGCTAGGCATTCCGCATCACATCACACAGCGGGGAAACCGTCGCCTGGAGGCCTTCTTCTGTTAGGTGGACTATGGGGCTTATCCGCAAATTAATGCTTAGCGGGGAGGCCGTTGGGAAGTGTGGGTTTCCTCGATCGTTTAGAGAAATCCACAGGCCGCGTTCTGTGGAGGCTGAGACAGTTCCGAAAAGCGAAGCGAGTAGAAAAATTAGGGATTAGGAATGGTGTCCCCTAAATATAGTTTTTCCTGATGCTCTTCCCATTCGGGTCGAAATAGTCGATCTGCCAGGAATCGCCTAGCTTGCAGATTTTGTCCATATTCATCCACCTTCTTTTTTACTCATATTCATCGCCTTTTTTCTTAGCTCTGATCTCAAAGAACTTTCTATAAGCCTCACAAAATTTCTTTGCTCCATCTCGATCCCTAATAGAAATTGCCGCTAACTTTTCTAATTTCTTTCCCATTTCATCCGTAAGATATCCAATGTAGTGTTCAGTGAAATATTCATCGCTTGGTGTATACCAAATAAATTCAAAGCTCATTACATGCTTGAATTCGCTACATATTATTATTTTATTTCCTTCCTCAAATACGTTGATTTTATTATCGACTTTTTTCAAGGAGCAAAGTTGATTTACTATCTCTTTTCTTGCTTCTTTACCTATTCTTTTCCGCCGGAAGCATTTCCATATCTTAATCTTATCTATCATTTGTTGCCTCCCTAATTAGAAAATGCAAGCTAAGGAGCTCCGATGTTTAATGGCGATTCATATCATGGACTTTCTCAGGATATAGAAATGTCTGGTTCATCCGGCAGTTCAGCATTCATGAACGATAATTCCTGCAAAGAGCATAGCTGATAAGCATATTGGCATTATCATAGTTCAGCGGGTCGCCATCTTCCCCGTGGTGTTGTCCTCCAAGATGTCATCATCCTCGCACTGGCCCAGTTCGAACTTGCAGGCTGCGCAGTGCACGGTCCCATAATTGTCATCTCATTCAACCTCTCTGCTCTTCTTGTCGGCCTCCATGGCCTCTGTAAGGACATCCACGGCTAGGGTGTTCATGGAGACGTGCCGTTTGCGCTTTATGGTTTCCTTGGCCGCCGCCTCACGGAGCCATTCCAATACATTGTCGTGCATCCTCATTGTCAAGAGGAAAATCCCCCTCACATGAAAATTTTCCACAGCGTTCGTCCAACGGCCTTCCCCGTCGCGCGCCTTATAAGCCTCTTGCCAAGTTTTTTAAAATTTTCATTTCCGTATGGTTCATTATTTTTTCCTATAAGTATCCACTGGTTTTGTCCATTCAATTAAACGGTCAAGGAACCACCAGAATAACCGCCAAATCCAAATGAAAACAATTGCCAATAGGGGCACCATACATAAAAATGAGAATATGTATCCTATGATTGTATTGCTGCTCAAGAAGATAAAGTTTATTATCCATAAAATAATCCATAAAATAAATAGTATCTTATTGCTGGGCACTTTCATCTTTTTATCTCCTTGACGAAAGCACGGATATAAGGGCCTGCGGAGGGGCCCGGTTTTATTTACGCTGCATGATTTTTCTCGAGCTATTTCCGTTGATAGCTTATCAGATACTTAGCGGCTTTCTGTGATTTGGCTTTTTCTTCCTCGATCCTTCTGCCCATCACGTCAATGACATGGTTTTCAGCATCCTGGCACATATGAGTCAACCTTTTGGTGGTAATTCGTTTCTCATCCTCGATCAGCTTTATCAACCGATCTCCAAATTCGGTGGTTTCCTGCTCGACCTGAGAATTATAGAGATCGTGGAACTTGTACTTGTGGCCAGTGTGAAGACATAATGCTGGCCATCAATCATACCAGCCGAAATCGTTGACCGCTTTGGACATAGCATACACATTGACGGGAGGTGCCGCCACGGGCAATCCACAACCCGGGCCCAGGATAAAGCCACCAGGCGCTTTTTTTCCTTTTTCGATGGCGGTCTTGCAGAGCTCGTAAACTTGCTGGGGCGTTCCGGTCTGAATCACCGCCGGCTCAATATTGCCAAAGATAATATCTTCCGGGAAATATTTCGCAGCCTCTTCAAGATCTACCTCGTGGCCGAAGCTGAGCACGCTGGGATGTTTCCACGGTGAGGCCTCCGCCAAGTAAGGCAGATTGAGGTTCTGGTCACCGCAAAGATGAAAGCCAAACCGCTGGATTCCCAGGGCTTTCAACCTTTTATGGTACTCGACATGATACTTGAGCGCGAACTTTTCCATTTGCTTGGGTGAAATAACTTGATTGGACTCGCTGGGGGAGCTCATCCAGGCGAATATTTTCTCCGGGCCAAATGTTTCCGCCCAATAACCCAGAACATTGAAGCTGTGATCTATGGCAAACCTCATGAGTCTTTCACACAGCTCCGGCTTCTTGAGCATCCATCGGCAAAACTGGTTCAGGCCACACATGTTGGCCGCCATGGTGAAAGGGGAGCGGAAAAAGAAATATACCGGGAGGTTATGTTCTTCTTGAAGCTGGGCGAACCTCTTGGCCTTTGGAATTCTGCCCGCGGTTTTCGGATCAGGCATTTGCAGATTTTCGATATCACCTTCCGCCTGCACCGGGTATGAGATTACCACAAGGGCCCCTTCGTACTCGCCATGCGGAAGTCGCACCTCTCCTCCAAAGTCCATTGCGCCTAAAACGGCGTGTCCGGAAAGTTGAGGTATGGGATCCCAACCATACTGCTCCGCGGTCCACAGCATCGTGGAGAAACTCTTCTCCGGATCGTCATAGGCGTCGGCAACACTATAGCCGGCATTTTTTGTGTTAAATCCGGTGCCCAAGGCACCGATAGGAACTCTGTCCGGTTTCCGATACTGAAAAAGGGCATCCATCCGCTTCTGGCTGGTCATACGGTCTTGTCTAAGATGCATTGGTGTATTCCTCACATTCCTGGTTATGATTTTGCTACGTTTTATAAACTAGGCAACCTTTGTAAGAAGTCTGTTCGCTTCGTGAACCGCGCTCACCGCATCGGGAGCATAACCATCGGCGCCATACCGTTGAGCTATTTCCGGCGTCAATGGAGCTCCGCCTACCATAATTATGACCTCCGGATCTTGAGCCTTGAGCATTTCGATGACCTTTGGCATAGCTAACATGCTTGTCGTCATCAGGGCGGATACCGCAACGATTTCTGCATTTATCTTCTGCTGCTCTTCGACAAATCGCTGAAGTTTCACATCATTACCCAGGTCATAGATTTCCCACCCAGCCGCTTCGAGCATTGTTTTCACCAGATTCTTGCCAATGTCGTGAATATCGCCCTCAACGACTCCTATGACTATTTTCCCGGCTGCTCTTTTGTCCTGGCCCATTTTTACATGTGGACGCAGAATGTCCATTCCTGTATACATTGCATCTGAACAGAGAAGGAGCTCAGGAACAAAGTACTCTTTCTTCTCATAAAGATCTCCCACTGTGTCCATACCTGCCGCCAGGCCTTTCATAATGGCCTCGTATGGATCTATGCCTTCTTCTAAGACAGCCTTGCACAATTGCGCGCAGCTCTCATCATCATAAGCAACAACTGCATCGTGTATCTGTCTCAGTAGCTCCTTCTTCCTCTCTTCTGTGACCATGTTTTATCTCCTTATCGGCGTTAGTTAGAAAATAACTTGTGGCACGGCCTTCAAGGCCGTGAATAATCACGGGCAAGATGCCCGTGCCACGTATTTTCATGGTCCGAGGGTGCAGCCCCCTGCATGAAAATTAGGTTTCAATATAAATGTAAGAGATAAGGTATCCTTTGGCACTGCTCCTGTGTTGGTGTGCCCGAATGAAGGGCAAATGGTTAATTTTTTCGCCTTGACATGCTTTTGTCGGCACCACTCATGAGCAAGAATCGAGCTGCATTGGCGAATGTACTTCTTTAACAGCATAATAGTATTGGAAGTTTAACCTCCCCCTTGAAGGTTATGAAAGCATTATGCGGCATCCCTCAGAGAATCGATGGTGTTATGATGTTTCTGAATGGCCTCAGTTGCGCGCCCCAGACAGTATCTCTCCCGTATTTCAGACTACCAGAATATTATTATATGTCAAGATAATCTCCGAGCAAGTAATATAAGGTTGCGGTCAAATGAGTAAAGATAACTCGTGAAATTATATAATGGTATGTAGGGGCGGGGTTTATTCTCATAAGCGCTTGCTTAAGAAAAGATTTTTAATTGCAAAATGAAAAATTAGCAATTAAGCATTTAACATTAAAGGAAAAAGGATTTTTTTCATAACCTCCATCCTTCAGCCTTTTTCCTGCATCATTTAATCTTTATCCTTTAATCTTTCTCCTTATTAATTGCTAATTTTACATTGCTAATTGCTAATTTTGCAATGATTCTTCGCCAGTTTCACATTAAGTAAGCGCTAATGGGGATAAACCCCGCTTCTACGTTGGGAGAAAGAGGAAATTCAGAACCCTGGAAAAATTAGGGGCTATACCTTAACATTACTTATACAAATACAACTTTGTATAAGATGGAAAAGGGAGCCATCTGCATGGGTCCCATCTCTCATATTGATGAAAAGTGATATACTTCCACGCAGCCATCCACTGGATAGATTTTTTTGTCTCTAATTCCCAATTCATTCATCTTGAAAAACTGCAATGTGTATATGGTTAAGTCCTGGAATTTTAATACCACGGCCAAAAGGCCGGCGTTAAAAGAAATCTCAATCCCATCTGTAAGTTTTTACCTTTGCAGTGCTTTTTTCTTTGTGATATAAGAAGCATAAACGAACAGATGCCCATCAACTGAATTCTCTATGGGCCAACCGGATTTTGATCCGATTTATTATCAGAGGAGTTTTGAGATGGAGATCAGCAAAGACCTCATGCTGCGCGCAGCGCTGAAGTATCTTGAACGGATTTCACTCAAGAGAGGTGAAAACCTTCTTATTATTACCGAGCCTCCAACGGACAGGCGTGTGGCGGAAGCGCTCTTCGAGGCTGCCTGGCAGAAAGGCGCCTGTCCCATCATCACCATGACGCCATACCGGGGCGAGCACAATATCGATCCACCACCAACCCTGGCCGTTGCCATGAAAGCAGCGGATGCGGCCATCACGCTCATCCCATACGAGAGTGCGGATTTTTATACCAGAGCTTTTCTTGATATGCTGCAAGGCGGCACCCGAATGCTCGGATTTCTCAGCGCTACGGCGGAGAGGCTTATTGATCTTATTTATGATCATGATTTCACCATAACGGACCGTATATGTGAGGTGCTGAATAAGACGATTTCCAGGGCAAAGAGAATCCGCATAACATCCCCGGGGGGAACAGACATTAGCGCCGAGCTGGGGGGCCGACCGGTTCAGTTAAACCCGGGGCGTGTTTCTAACCCTGGCGAGGAGGGCTATTTGCCGCCGGGGGTCGTTGGACAGGCCCCAATCGAGGAGAGCTGGAATGGAAAGGCGGTCTTCGATGCCTTTGTCTATCCTGTGGGAATTCTCGAGGAGCCCGTAGAGGTTGAAATTAAAGAAGGCCGCATAACTTCTTTTTCAGGAGGACATGAGGCGGAAAGATTTAAAAAATGGTTTGAAGATAGAAAAGATGAAAATATCTATTGGATGGCGCATTACGGATTTGGCATCAATCCGAGGCTTAAGCGGCTGAGCGGGCTCAAAGTTCTTGATGAGAGAATATGCGGTTTATTTGATATTGGATTCGGGACTAATGACCTGCCTTGCTTTCAGGGCAAAATACGCGCCAACGGGCATACCGATGGGCTTATGACCCGAGCATCCGTCTTTTATGATGGAGAGTGCGCTTTCGAGGACGGCAAATTTGTCAATCCGGAAATTCAATCCTGCATAGCAACGAGCAAATAGCAAAATCAAGTTGATTGGGGATTTCGGGATGCATGAGCGCGTGATTTTGATAACCGGAAGCACTGGCAATGTGGGAATGTATTTATCTCTTTTTCTAGCACGCCGCGGCATTGCCGATGTTATATACCTCGGGTCAAGAAACATTCAAACGGCTTCCACTGTACTTCACAATGCAAAGTGTGTCGCCCTGATGGAGGGATTCGATGTTAGGATGGAGCATGCTGATTGCAATCTCCTGAACCCGGAGGGTACGGCAGATTTGCTTTCGCGTATCAGACCCACGCTGATTATCCACAGCGCAGCTCTCTTATCTCTCTATCCTTTCTTTGCCGCACTGCGTAAGCGCCAGAAACGAATGAATTTTGTGGCAGGCTTTGCACATACCCTCCCCAAGGATCTTGCCCTTCTCTGGCCTCTTATGATGGCGGTCAAAGAAGCTTGCCCGAACACCCCGGTGGTCAATCTTGCCGCCCCTGATACTGCTCATGCCATTTTAAGCAGAAGAAATATCTCTCCGACGATTGGAGCAGGAACTATCGACTCCACGGTTCATGGCATTAGACTTGCTGTTGCGAGAAGAATAAACGCCAATCCGCTTAGTGTAGACGTAAGACTTGTATGCCATCATGCGATTCGACGATTTGGCTCGGATAATGTGCCATTTTTCCTTCGAATCTACCATGACCAGAGAGATGTGACGGAGAAATTGGATCAGAAAGAATTGATTTCAGAAGCCGTCGATGTCTCGGGCGTGGAAACAATGACAACCCCTGTCTCAACCAATGCTCCTATCACTGCGGCATCTGCTGTAGAAATGGCCCGCGCTATCCTTCTCGACAAGGGGATTATTCGCCACGGCGCTGGCGCACAAGGCATACCAGGAGCAACGCCTGTTCGACTAAAAATGAGCGGTGCCAAAATAGTATTGCCGGATGGGATCGATATGAAGGAGGCGGTTCGGATCAATGAAGATGGAATGAGGATGACCGGAGTGGAGCGCATAGAAGAGGATGGGACCGTCATTTTTACCGAGAGGGAGCGGTACTGGCTTCGGGAGGGAATGGATCTTTCATGGGATAGGTTGCGGCTGGAAGATGCCCGTTCCATGTCAGAAGAGCTGGAAATAGCTTACAGGCGTCTTAAAAAACAGGAGGCGGCATGAACCAGAGGAATTCAGGAGAAGCATAATGGTCGTCCTGAAGGGCGGGTATCCCTTTTATGGAAAACATGTTGGTATCATCATGCTGGATTGCTCGTTTCCCAGACCTGTTGGCGACATCGGGAATGCTCGAACATTTCATTTTCCTGTTCATTACGAGATTCTTGAAGGCGTACCGGCAATCAACCTGACTCGTTATGAAGAAAAGGCGGCAGTGGATTCTCTCTTTGAGGCAGCAAAGAGACTTGAACGAATGGGAGTTCGAGCCATAGTGACCAGTTGTGGATTATTGATTCGCTATCAAAAGAAGCTTTCAAGCGCTGTAAGGATTCCTGTGGCGACCTCGTCGCTTCTTTTTTTGCCATTTCTGGGTGCTTTGCTTCCCGGAGATCGCAAAATCGGGATTATTACAGCAGATACCGGTGCCATTGATTCGCATGCATTGCGGCATGCGGGATGGGAGCAGCCAAACCGCGCTGTTATACGAGGGATGGAGGGATGCGAGGTTTTCAGAAAGACCATTCTGGAACCCCAATCGCCCTTGGAACTGGACACAAGACAACTCTGCGAGGCGACCATTTCGGTAGGGAAGCAGCTTCTTTCCGAAGAGCCGGAGATTGGAGCCCTGTTATTGGAATGCACAAATCTTGCCCCATACAGCGGCCAGCTTAGAAAGGCCTTGTCCATTCCTGTGTATGACGTAACACACCTTGTTAATCTTCTGTATGCAAGTACGAATGAGGAAATACCGGGAGCACCTTGATCGTAAAAGGGTTGTATGCCCCCAGGTTCACCCATATGAAACACAAAAAGATCAGGGAAATAATCATCATGGATCTCATCCTTGTAATTGATGAGAGAAAATGATATTGATGGATAAAGTTTTTGAGGCTGATGTCAGTATATCAAAGAAAAGGAGGAGTGTGGAATTATGAAATCTAAAAAAATCTTCATGGCTGTTTGTTTTGGAATAGTGTCCTTTGCGCTGCTCGTTATTCCTTTTGGAAGTGCGAAGGCTCAATCGCAACCCGAGAAGCTTGTGTTTACAGCAGGACCAGCCGGAGGAGCGTGGTACGGCCTGGCGGGGGCCGTAGCTGAATTGATCAAGGAGAAGTTCCCCGGAATGCTGGTCACAGTTATCCCAGGCGGCGGGGTGGGCAACATCTCCGTTGTGGATAAAGGAAGGGCCCAATTGGGACTGAGCATTGCACACCTTTACAAGTCAGCAATGATGGGAAAAGATCCGTATAAAAGTGTGCACAAAAACCTTAAGGCATTGATAAAGTTTGGTACGAGCGACATGGGCATCTTCTTGGTCAAAGAAGATGTTCCTTTGAATTCTATTCAAGACTTAAAGAAAAAGAAATATCCTCTTCGTTTGACGACAACGGGAAAGGCAAGCACTCCCGCCCTTGCGGCCAAACGCTTGCTCGAGGAGTACGGCATAACCTTCGATGACCTGAAATCCTGGGGTGGAAGCGTAACATTCACCAGCTATGCGGATGCCGCCTCCCTTATTGCGGATGGGCATGCGGATGCCACGATCACTGTGACCGTGCCAGCGATTCGTGAGCTCATAAGACGCGTCAAGATGAGATGGTTGGATCCCGATGAGGCGGTTGTGGAGAGCATGGTGGAAAAGTATGGATATGCAAAGAATTTTATAACCAAGGGCAAGTATCCCTGGGCCGTAAAGGAGGGCTGGACCATCGGAGAGCCGAATATCATCATCATTCGCGCAGATGTTCCGGATGAAGTGGCCTATAAGATTGCTCAGGCGATATGCGAGAAACCTCAGACAATCACCAACTTCGGAGCTCACTACAAAGGCTTTGAGCCCAAGACAGCATGGAAGAACGTGGGCGGGCCGCTGCATCCTGGAGCCGAAAAGTTTTACCGGGATGCTGGCTACATAAAGTAGTGCCTTTTTGTCTCAAGATCGGGCAAGAGCTTATTTCTCACGGGCGGGGCATAATCCCCGCCCTTTATCCATTCTTGAACTAACTCACGAATCATACGAAAATCAACCCCGATCCGACTTTGATTTCGCTCTCTTTGTGTGTTTTTCTGGGTAGTATAAAGGACTTTTTGGCAAACAGAGTTTTTTCTTATCATGCCCTTCTCCGCTCTTTGGGAGGAGAGGGAGCACTATGTTTGGAATGTCAGGTTAAACAAAAGGATCATGCTTGAGGAAAATAAAAAACAACGCAGCTCGTTGCTTATAAGCATTATCGCGATAGCTTTCGCGCTCTTCCATCTTTATACCGGAATATTTGGAGTTTTGGTTCCAACCCTCCAGAGAACAATTCACCTTACATTCTCGGTCGTTCTTGCTTTTTTACTCTACAGACCCTGCAGAGGAGCAAGAGGGCAGCACTGGAAAGTGCTGGATTTCGTCCTGGCCGGCTTGTCGCTGTTCTTTTGCGGCTATTTTGTTTGGCAGAATGAAGTTATTTCGGAATGGATAAAATTCGTCACCCCCTTTGGATCCTTTGAGTTTTTTATAGGCATAGCATCCACTTTCCTTCTCTTGGAAGTAACGCGTCGATCCGCCGGTCTTCCTCTGATGATCGTAGGTGTGTCGTTTCTGCTGTATGGAAAATTAGGAGTGTATCTCCCCGGCGCCCTCAGGCATACCGGCTTTTCCTGGAGAGATATCATGGAAACCCTTTATTTCGGGCTGGATGGCGTGTTCGGGATACCAATAGGGGTCTCAGCAACCTACATTGTTGTTTTTATTATATTTGGAAGTTTTTTCGAGAAAGCCGGGGGAGGAAAGGCAATCATCGATACCGGAAAATTTGTTGCCGGTCACACCAGAGGCGGCCCGGCCAAGATAGCAGTTATTACAAGCGCATTTTTCGGTACCATCTCGGGAAGCGGGGTGGCGAATGTTTATGCTACAGGGACATTCACCATCCCTATGATGAAAAAGATGGGATACAAGCCTCACTTTGCAGGCGCCGTTGAAGCCTGTGCCAGTACAGGTGGGCAAATCATGCCCCCTGTGATGGGCGCAGCTGCATTTGTCATGGCTGAGCTGACAGGAATCCCTTATGTAAGGATCATGGCGGCTGCTCTGATCCCTGCGCTTCTCTATTTCATCTCGATCTTTTTGATGGTCGATTTTGAGGCTGCACGAACCGGAATCAAAGGCATTCCAAGAAAGGAGTTGCCCCGTTTCCGAGAAGTTCTGCTCCAAATGCATCTATTCATTCCCTTAGGGGTGCTGGTATGGGCGCTCATTACAGGGTACAGCCCAATGCGGGCTGGAATCTATGCAATTGCAAGCACGTTGGTGGTGAGTTGGGCAAGGCGAGAAAATCGTCTCACTCCCGGGAAAATTATAGGGGCTCTTGATGCGGCAGGGCAGAGGACCGTGATGATTGGAGTCGGGACTGCCTTATGCGGCGTGGTGATCGGTATCGTAACCCTGACGGGCGTGGGATTAAACTTTGTTGGATTGGTGGTTAGTTTTTCCGGCGGCATTCCCTTTATTAGCCTTCTTCTGGTGATGTTTGCCACCATTATACTCGGAATGGGGGTTCCAACTACTGTTGCTTACATCATCGTGGTTGCTGTTGTTATTCCTGCTTTGAGGGCATTGGGGTTTGATATTTTGCCATCACACATGTTCGCATTCTACTTTGCTGTTATTTCTCTTATCACTCCACCGGTGGCCGTTTCATCCCTTGCGGCCTCAGAAATAGCCGAGGCGGAGTTCTTTCAGACAGGCCTGGCCGCATGCAAGGTAGGAATAGTCTCATTTATTGTTCCCTTCATGTTCATATACTCACCTGAGCTTCTCATGTATGGAGCCTTGCCGAATGTCATTTTGGCTGCTGTTACATCCATCATAGGTGTAATCTCGCTGAGTGCCGGAGTATTCGGCTGGCTTTGGGTCAATATTGCAATCATTAATCGAGCATTGTTTATACTGGGTGGATTGATGATGATTAAACCCGGGCTGAACACCGACGTGTTAGGCATGATTCCAATATCTACAGCGCTCCTATTGGCGCTCAAACGACGGTCTTCTCTCCAGCGCCAATTAGCACCTGAAGGATGAGAACAACAATTATTGGCTTTGTCTTCCCCTCCAAATCCCAAGATTGAGCACTTGTTATAATCCTTTGTCTGACCTTTGACACTAAGTTGCATTCAAAAGTATAAATGGCTATTGACTTCCTTCAGCATATTCTGTATATTGTGGATATTAATTTCTG
>CAZTAS010000030.1:0-36992 GCA_964611635.1 uncultured Thermodesulfobacteriota bacterium | reverse complement strand
ACTGATGTTGAATTCTCCACTGGCTATTGACTCAAAGAGCATCTGGTCATCATCGGTAAAGAGATTAAACCCTTTATAAGAGCGATTTTTTTCTACTATGGTCTTTGAAATTCTGTTTAACTTGCTGATGCCGTCACTCCTATCATCAATGGTTGAGATAAACAGAGGTATCGGGGGTTGGCTGCCAGCAGTAATTCGCGCAGGGCAAAGAGGCTGTAAATTCCGTTTTTCATCTGCCCCAGCTTTGAGCTCCGTGTGCCGGCCGTCGCGATGTTCTACCTTGCGGTAGTGCTTTAAGAAGGAGACGTTATTAACCGTGGTTTCGATTCGGAGGATCAAAGAGAGCTTGTCGGACATCTTGATGGAAACCGGCCCCATGATGTGTTTGATCCGGGTCCCTTCTATCCTTGTGTTCAAGGTGTTGCCCAGTTCATCCTGATAGTTTCCGTTGAGTTTTCGGGCTTGACGGTGTGGATAGCGGTGCGTGTCAGGTGGGAGTAAATTACTTTCAGCTCTGTTTGGCGTTTAAACAAAATATCGGTGGCATACTCCGCTTGCATGATACTCCAGTGATAACAAAGCTTAAAGTGCCTTGCCTGATGACAAGGCAATAGCGCTCTGCCATGGCATCCAGCCTCTTGTGTATCCTCTCCACCTTCAAACGAAAGAGGCGGAAACAGAGAAGCCGAACCTAAAGCCGCTGAGACCCGCTCTCTACTCTACCTGAATTTGTTTCCCCGAAGTTATTTCCGCCCAACTTTTCCTGCAACCCGCGGTTAGCAAAGGGACCTCTTCGTGCTATTCAAAATGTGGGCTGTGTCCTCTATCGTAAGCCGCAATTTGGTTTTTTTCGATGCTTACTCGAAGAGAGTTACTTTGTAAAGAATAACCGTTTAGCTTCTTGATGGCCTCCATCGCTAATTCCTCAGTGGCCATCTCTACAAACCCGTAGCCCATGGATTTGCTTGAGATGCGCTCCCTGATAATCTTGACGGAAGATACCATGCCGATTTCTGAGAAAAGCTTAAGAAGCTCATTTTCTTTCAACGAAAAAGGTAAATTACCTACAAATAAATTCTTTCCCATGATTACTACTCCTTCTTCTTAGTTCGCTGACCAAGAAACCTAAGTGGAACGAAGGCTCCAAATTAGAGAGAAAAAGTCAAATCGTTGATGTAAACAGGCAGCTAATAGGCATTTGAAATTATCAGAGGGATCAGCAGAATCCATCTCCTTTAGGTATCCGTTTACCAAGTAGTTGACCATATTTTTCTCGAAAGTCTTTTGCCGCCTGATTTGTTTTCCTCTAGCAATCGAGCAATCAGTCTTTCCTCCTGCCATGCTTCCAAGCCTATGCCGCACCCACTGCCTTTTCTTTAAATTGGAATATATTCTTCCAGACGAGCGGCAAACCCATCCGCAAATCGATCCGCAAAAAAATACTCTTAGGCGATCCCAAGAAGCTTGATATTGAGGATAAAATCCTTTCCTGCTAATGGATGATTTGCATCAAGTGTAACCTTCGATTCAGAAACATCAGCTACCACAGCCTGAGTTGTTTGCCCGTCTCTTTGGCGAACTTGTAATTGCTTACCGACTTCGAGGGGTACGTTTGATGGAATCTGTTTTCGATCAACCTGCATTACCAATTCTTCCCGATGAGGACCAAGAGCTTTATTAGGTGGAACTTTTTCAGTTATTGATTCTCCCGTACTCATTCCAATAACTGTTTGTTCGATACCGGCAATTACCTTTCCATCACCTATCCTAAATTTCAAAGGACCATCAGCTACCATGGTGCCATCTTCCAATGTTGCTGTGCAATGCACATATACGGTGTCACCTTTTTTTGCCTTTACCATTTTCCTCTCCTTTCTTTTTTTTAGTTATTCAGACAATAAACTCGGACGCGCTTCCGTGAACCGGCCTCGCATAAATAAATGCATCAGAAACGATTCTGGTGAAATTCAATGGATTATCCAGAATCCATTATGCATCCCTCCGTGGATGCCCCTGAATTCGCGTGCACGCTGTCGGCAGGAGAGGGAACACGCCCGAATATTTCAATTACGACCAGTATAATGCCTCTCCTTTAAGTATCCTGATCTCTATAAAACCTATCCTGTCATCGGGGCTATCTTATTTGCATTCTCACCTGCAAATTTGACACGAATATTTCTGCCATTCATGAAGCGAAAATTATTGAGAAATACGTCCCGCCCAAAAGGATATATTTCCTTTAGACCACAGGTATGGATAAAGATATTATTAAAGCCGTTACAATTTTCTTTAAGGAAATGGAGTATCTCAAGTGCAGAATTGCCATCAAAATTTCCAGATAAATGCAGATGCACGTCAGTGTTTTGAAGACTATAAGAAATCTTGAAATCTACTGCCATGACGCCTCCATTCTGTCTACCAATAGCTTTAGTATTCCCAAGGAAAAGCAATAGATATGCCAGAATTAGTCGGAAGTTATTTTCTTACCTCATTTCAAATAGTTAAAATATAGTCTAGGAGAGCTGAACGAGTCATCGATCACGACAAAAGTCCTGTTTTACAGGACTATGTCCTGTCAAACAGGAATTTGTCCAAAGAGAATTCTGTTGCGCCGCTTCATTTCTTATTCGCAAGTCTTAGATCTCCTGGTAGTATGTCATCTTACGTCAGCTTCTCACCTTTTGGTTTCAATTCTTTGATTTTGGCACCCCACTCCCTCTACTGCATGAGGAGCCGGGCTGGTGAGCACCGGACGTTAGGCAAGCCGGACGACTTTCTCAGTAACCGAGCCAAATATTAAATGCCGCCAGCCTGTCCGGCCATGAGTTGCTATTCCGATAGGCTCTACAATTTCCTGTTCGGCAAGCTGGACCATTTTTTATGCATCATGAGAGATCCTGTTTTAGCCATCTAATACTTCACGCTGAAATAGTATAAATCTTTTATCTTTGGGCAATTTAATCAGGGCGGCGAGAAGATTGCCACTCAAAATAGTCATTCAATGCAATAAGCACTAAAAACCATCAGATTCATCTCATGAGGACAGGTAAATGCCGCTCCTCACTATCTTTTTGCTCTTTTTCGATCTATAAAAGTGATTATGAGGTACAACCACCACGCCAGAATCATCTAAATGATAGTTCCTGGCATCCTTATTCTGGTCATATCCTATTTCATTACCTGCCTCTATAACATTCCCATGATCTATAATTGCTCTGCGTATTTTCGCTCCTTCCTCTATGGTCACATTCCCGAGAATTACAGACTCTTCAACAACTGCTCTGCTGGAGATATACACATTCTGCCCTATCACGGAGTCCCCCACATACCCGCCCGATACAATGGTAGAGCCACCGATAAGGGAATGCTCCACACAACCCATCCTTCCCCATAGATCTCTCTCCACTTTGGCGGGTAGCTCATGGTATTTGACTGATCTCACAGGCCAGGCCGCATTGTAAAGGTTCAGGTGTGAAAGAGGCTTATTCAGATCCATATTGGCATGATAAAAACTCTCGATTGTCCCCACATCTCGCCAGTAGTTGCTGGGTGTCTTTATTCCAGGAATGATGTTTGAGCCAAAATCATATGCATAAGCTCTTCTCCTTTCAATTACCTTTGGCAGTATGTCTTTCCCAAAATCATGGCTGCTTTCACTATTATGAGCATCTTCCTGAATCTCATCCAAAAGCACTTGGGTATTAAATATATAATTCCCCATGGAAACTAGAGCTTGGTCGGGCTTGATAGGTATAGGGGTAGGATTGGAGACTTTTTCCTGGAATTTTCTTATTCTCCACTCGCGGTCAACGCAAATTGTGCCAAACTTTGAGCAGCAGGCTAAAGGCATCGGAATGGTCGCAACCGTCACCTCTGCTTCTTTGTCAAGGTGAGACCTGATCATCTGACGAATATCCATGCTGTAGACATGATCAGCCCCAAAAACCAGGACCATGTCGGGCTTCAAACCCTTTATGAGATGTAGATTCTGATAAACTGCATCAGCTGTTCCCAAATACCAGGTATCTCGGGCTCTCATCTGTGCAGGTACCGGCATTATGAAATAGCCATTGTTGGGATGAGTGACTGTCCACCCTTGCTGCAGATGGCGCAGAAGTGAGTGTGCTTTGTACTGAGTAAGGATGTATATCTGGTGGATACCGGAATTGACCATGTTGCTCAGAGCAAAATCTATAAGCCTGCAGATTCCGCCAAAGGGAACAGCAGGCTTGGCACGATGCTCTGTCAGAGGGTACAGCCTCTCTCCCTTGCCTCCTGCTAAAATCATGGCAAGAATCCTGTTGTTAAATCTATACGATCTACTTCCTTCAATAACCTCGGGCTCAACCGGATAAAATTGCATGTTTCTTACCTCCCCTGTGAATTAAAGGCAGCCATTCGCTTTCATTGTTCCAACACCCTCATCACAATGGCGGCCCGGACAGATTACGTTGACTCCCAAATTCCTTAGGCCTGCCTTGCCACTTGGTCTTCCCGGCTGCGAGCAAATGTGCCACAACTTCAGCAGCCGATCGCTCTTCTCCTGGGTACACTTCCTCACTGATCACTTCTAATAGATCATACAGTGTGGTATTAATGATGGTGGGTGGTGGGTGTTCTGCTTCTCCTGTACGAAATGTCTGGTCTATAGCTTACATAGCGTTACCCCCTCCATTGATACGAGGGTCAATCGCGGCCTTTTCCACGCATTTTGGCCAACACAGCAACAACTTCGGAGAAATCACTGTCAGCATAGCTCAAAAGACGCGGCCGTAGGTGATGTCCCATTGCTATAGTATTCTCGTCTCGATCAGGCAAAATGAGGATGATTCGAATGTCGCGAAGCAATTTGCGAATGGAAAGAATATCGAAAAGGTCCTCTTTCCTGCCAGCCAGAATCACAGCAATGCTCAAGTCATAAGAATTATTAAGTTTAAGCTGACGAAGCCTGAGATTCAGGCTATCTATTGTGCGGTGCACCTCTATGTTTTCGTTGGGAACCTTTGTTTCTATCATCGTCTGAAGCCGTGCACCACTATCATGAGTTTCTGTGGCATAGAAGATTAGCTTCATTAGAGAGTCTCCTTCTCATTCACAGATCTCTTATTGTTATTCCCAAGAAGTGTGCCAAAATTTTATGAACAAGAATTATGATATTATTTTTAATTAGTTACTACGTTGTAGATTTTATTATTGAGGGGCAGTTCATGTAAAATCCATGAAATCTGTCCTGTCGGACAGGACTCAGTCCTGTCAAACAGGAATTCGTATTGCTTAGTGAGATTCGGAAAGGTAAGGAGTGGATGGTGTAGTTTATTGCCTGATTTGGGATATTTGATACTTTTTCAGAAGTGCGTACAATCGGGAACGCGACAGACCAGATATCCGGCAGGCCTCTTTGATGTTGCTTTTGGTGACGGACATCAGTTCTTTCAAATAGTGTTGTTCTGCATCGGCAATTGATGCTTCGCGTACATCTTGAAGCTTGGGAAGTGGTCTGGGAAGACCTGCCCTATTCCTTGGGCTGACTGTATTTGCAGGTTCTTTACTTACCGAATCACGTGCTATCTGGGCTCTGACGTGATTGGGCAGATGTTTTGGGAATATAACGGGTTCATCTCGCGCAGCCGCAAGCGCCCTTTCCATGGCATGAATTAGCTCCCGTACATTTCCCGGCCAGCTATATGCCGCAAGCACATCAAAGAATTCTGGAGAAAACGCTTTTTCCGCTATACCATATTGATCACACAGTTCGGACATGTAGTAGGTGGCCAGTTCTTTGATATCTTCAATATGGTCTTTCAAAGGAGGCAATTCGATAGTAAATGCTCTGAGGCGAAACAGCAAGTCTTCTCGAAATTTCTTCCGTTGCACCATATTGTCTAGATCCCTATTGGACGCCACTATGAGGCGAAAATCGCTTTCAATCTCTCGTGCCCCGCCTATGGGCCGGAATCGGCGTTCCTGAAGAACGCGCAGAAAAGATTTCTGGACAGAAAGAGGGAGTTCACCCACCTCATCAAGAAAGAGAGTACCACTGTCAGCTTGCCTGATCAGACCATTCTGGTCTCTATTCGCTCCTGTAAAAGCACCCTTTTTATGCCCAAAAAGCATACTCTCCACCAGTGTCTGGGGCAGCGCAGCACAATCAACAACCACAAAGTTTTTTTCCGCGCGGGCACTGTTGTTGTGGATAGCCAGCGCAAAGAGTTCCTTTCCCGTACCGGTATCTCCGGTAATAAGAACATTTGCATCGCTGCTCGCAGCATGAGCAAGGAGATTCTTACAGATTTTCATTTGAGGACTGTTCCCAATGATTCTTCCAAAAGCTCGGTCTTCAAATGATACTGATGGTTTTTCGACCTTTTTCTTCTGCCGATATTGGAGGGCCCGAACAAGGGGCAGGATCATATTTCTTATTACTGAAGAAGGCTTTTCGATATAGTCCCAAGCGCCTAGCTTGATTGAATGTTCGGCTTCGTCAGGATCACCAACATCGCTCATGACAATGATCTCAGGCAATGAGGGGATTTGTAAAATCTCTGGCAATACATCTAATGCATTTCCATCAGGCAATTGAGCGTTGAGAAATACCACATCAAACGTTGCTGTTTGTAATTCGGCGAGCCCATCCTGAAGAGTGTGAACAGAGGTGGGGTGATGTTTCATCTCTCGCACCATATTAGAGAAGATGTTGGAGAATTTTTCATTATTATCAACAATTAGAATATTTGCCATGATGGCTTCTCACCCACATAGTCCATTTTATTTTATAATATTTGGTTGTCTCTTATAATTCTACATAAAGCAACATGTTTGCTGTTTCTGGTGCACACGTCTTATGATTGTCATATGGAAGTATTTGCCATATAAGAATGGCAGGGTTGTTTAAAAATTCGTACCAGTGGCAAATTTCAATTCTTTTAATAAAATATAATTTACCAAGAATTCTTCTGTAAGGTCAAGGGATGGGTTGCTAGGACACCATACTTAATTCGCCTAACAACTCGCTCCAACTAACGCAGCCCTCCGGCCGGCGCGGTTGAGCTTTGAGCTTTATTTCTTTCAACCGCAAATCAAAGATTTCTATTATAGACTACTCCTAACCCTTTGTAGAAGAAACAATGACCGAGACTTGATTTGACAATGTCTGCCAGATCAAATCTTGGTTTTCACATTTTAAGATTTACACAAAATAAATATTTTATTTTTGCTCTATGTAATACTTAAATCAATTCTAAAAACTTCATTTCCGATTACTTTTATACGTCTTTCGTGTCCAAAATAAACCCAAAACCTGCCCATAAAAAAAGTAATTTTTGTAATCATAAGTTCCATTTGCATACACCATGGGCTGATTGATGGCTGCCCGCGCGATTGATTTTGTCAACCTGCTAAATTTGCATTGCTAATTGATAATTTTGCAATGATTTTATCAACGCTGCCCCGGCTAGTGCTTTTTTACGGGCAGGATGCCCGTACCACGGGCTGGTTGTCAGAATTCCGAATGCATTGATAATAAACAATAGTGGTTTCGCTGGTTCCCATATATATACGGGAATAAGAAAAATAGAAAACAAAAATGGACTTAAGCGATTAAAAATTAAGGAAATTTTCTGGCTCCCGACTTACAAGAGCATGCCGGCCTGCGGGAACAAGAAAGAGCGTCGTCGGCCCTGATGATGTCAATGCCGACGGGCGAACTACCCTTTCACCGCCCCGGCCAGATATTCCGGCCGCAGATATCGCTGTAGGGCATAAGTGACAATGACCACGGGAAGGGCGATGAGGGTGGCGTATGTGGCCGTCAGGAACCAGTCGCCCCGGTGAATGTAATAATACACCTGGAGCGGCATCGTCTTGTTTTTCAGGTTCAGGAAAAGGGCAAAGGTAAATTCCTCCCAGGAGGTAAGCCAGCTATAGATTGCAGCCACGGCGATTCCCGGGGAGGCCAGGGGGATGACAATGTGGACAAGGGCCCTCCACCGGTTAGCCCCGTCCATGGCCGCGGAGCGCTCGAGCTCCGGCGGTATCACCTCATAGGTGTTCACAAGAATCCATGCCGAAATCGGGATCACCTTTATCAAATGGGCGAGCACAAGACCCGGCGATGTGTCGAAGAGCCCCCATCGGATAAAGCGCTCCGCAATGGGAAGGGCAATCACCACCTCCGGGAACATCCGCGTGAGGAAGATCGAAATAATAATCCAATACTTCAGGTTCTGGACCGGCAGGCGACTGACCGCGTAAGCCCCGGGGATCGTCAGCGCCAGGGCAAGAATGGTGGTCATCGTGGAGACGGTAAGGCTCTTCCGTAAAGGCAGCCACAACTTTCCCCCGAACAATATATCCTTCCAGTGCTCCAGTGTGGCGCGATGGATAAGAAAAGGCGGATTTTTAGTCAGAATCTCCCCTGGTTCGCTGATGGAAATCTTCACCATTATGTATACCGGAAAGCATGCATAAAGAACCACCAGAAATAGAATTATTATTCCCGCCGCCTTCCAGCCCAAATCAGGTTTCCTTTCGTCCCACAAAACGTAAATAAAAGGTGATAAACACCAAAATTATTACAAGCAGAATGGTCCCTGAGGCTGCAGAAGTGTGGACGTTGTTGTGGTCGTAATATTCGAAATATGTATACGTCGCCAGAAGCGGCGTATGCCTTCCCGTGAGGATCAGGGGGAGCTCGAAGATCCGGAACGCGTCGATCCCCCGGATGATCAGCGCCATAGTGATGGAAGGTCTCAGGAGGGGCAGGGTCACGTGCCAGAATCGCTGCCAGGTGCCGGCCCCGTCCATGCTGGCCGCCCGGTAAAGCTCGTTGGGGATGGCCTCAAGGCCGGCAAGCAAGATCAGCATGATCAATGGCGTCACCTTCCACAGATCAGCAACCAAAATAGTTATGAGAGGCAGGGCGACGCCTCCGGCAAAATCTATTGGATGTTCCAGGAGGCCGAGGCGCACCAGGCCGGAGTTGAGAAAACCTGAGGTGTCGAATATATATCGCATGTTGGTGGCCGAAACCACTGTGGGAATCCCCAGCGGGAGGAGGAGCAAGGCCCGGATACCGCCGCTTCCCGGAAACCGTTCGGCAAGAGTCAGGGCGATAACAAGGCCCAGAGTCAATTCCAACAAAAGCCCCACGCCTGTCACAATAAGCGTGTTCCTCAGGGATTCCCGGAACTGGTAATGGTGTATCACCGCATAGAAGTTGCCCAGAGTGAACTCGTGGGTGAACCGATCCACAAACCCCATGACCACAGCTTCTGCAAGCGGATAGAACGTAAACGCGGCCACATAAAGAGCCATGGGAAGCACAAGCAGCGTGAACGGATCCAACGAGCGCACCCGCTCAAAAAAACCCTTGCGGATTGCTATGGTGGTTGGCATCAGGCAACACCTTTATGAGTGAGAACAATGCCTCTAATATAAAAGCGATGAAATTACCTGGATGGAGGAGATGATATATCCAAATCACTGGGGCGTCAAGTCGATGGAAAATCCGTGTTTTTTGTTTGACAAACAATAGGTAGCTATCATACTATTCTATAATATAAACTGGGTGGCAAATAAACTAACATCATAATCCCAACCTTCTGGAGTGAGTTATGAAATTATCTTTCTGGAAGGTGCCATTTTGTAGCCTTCAATCGGGTTTTTACACCTTATTGGAGGTTTTTTATTTTAGTCCTCCTTAAAGCCAAACCCTTTGGTGAGAGCATTATAATGCTATTTTGCGAGTGACGTTGATATCAAGTGAGGGATATTTTATGGAAGAAAGAAAATATTATGATTCCGAAATTGAGACTATGGACCGGAAGAAACTTGAGAACCTCCAACTGGAGCGTCTTAAATGGCAGGTTAGCCGGAGCTATGAGGGGTCCGCGTTCTATCGGGAGAGATTTGATAAGATCGGACTTAAACCAAATGATATCAAATCTTTAGATGATATCAGAAAGATACCCCCGGTAACAAAAAATGAGCTCAGGGAGGAGCAGTTCAATCATCCTCCCTTTGGGAGGTACGTGGTGGCCCCGCCAGACCGCATCAGGGAACTACACCCCTCCTCGGGCACAACAGGCACACCGGTTAACCACCTCTGGGGCGAAAAGGATATAGACTGTATCACGAGTTGGACCGCTCGAACGCTCTGGAGTGTTGGTGTACGTCCAGGATTCATCATTCAGAATGGATTCAGCTATGGTCTTTGGGTGGCAGGATTGTCTGTACACTATGCTTCCCGGGCTATCGGTTGTCTCGTCATTCCCATAGGGGCTGCGATGACTGAAAGACAAATTGAATATCTATTGAACCCGGGCTCAGACATGATCATAAGCACCCCTTCCTTCGCTATCCACATTTCTGAAAAAATGAGGGAAAAAGGGATTGCGGCATCCGATACCAAGGTCAGGCTTGGCATTTTCGGTGGAGAACCCGGTGCCGGAGTCTCGGCCACCAGAAGAAAAATTGAAGAAGGACTGGGAATCAAGGCTCACGACTACTACGGACTGGCTGAAATAGGGCCCACATTCGCCGCCGAATGCGACCATCAGGCAGGTCTACATTGGGCTGAAGACCATGTTTTAATTGAGGTTATCGATCCTTTAACAAAGGAGTCTTGTGAATCAGGAAAGCCGGGCGTTTTGGTCTTCACCCATCTGACAAAGGAAGTGGCCCCAATGATCAGATATTGGTCTGACGACATCGCGAGTCTGGATCTGGAGCCTTGCGGATGTGGTCGCACCCACGCGCGGTCTCCCGGGGGGATCATGGGCCGTGCCGACGACCTGCTTATCTTTAAAGGCGCAAAATTTTACCCTTTGCAAGTAGAAAAGGTTGTCAGAAATTTCTCTGATCTGAGTGATGAGTTCCGCATCGAATTGACGACCGGTGTTTCTACGGGTATGGATATAGTGACAGTTGTCGTCGAACTAAATGAGAACACGAAGGAATCCGAGCCTTTGAAGACCGCCTTGCTAGACCAATTGAGGGAGGAGATTTTGGTCAGACCCGCCATACGTTTTGAGCCATACGGCACGTTGGAGCGGACCATGTTCAAGGCCAAGAGGATCGTTGATCTTCGTTCACAAAAAGAACTGCAAACCCCATCGAGATAAGGAGTTTTGAGGGGAGAATCGTTTGCCGCGGCTGTTTACCGAGGGTTGGAAACACGAAATCAGCGAAACAGAAACATATCTGGGTATCAACTACAGTTAAAGAGGAGGTGATTAACAGGATAGAAAAATATTGAACCAATATAAGCTAAGTCCTTCGATTCATAAGTTCGCTGATTGCTTTAATCACCCAGGACTTAGTGCTGAGCGAGCAAATCACAACCAAAATATGTAACGGAATTTGCGAGTCCAAGCACTAAGCAATAAAGGAGGGGGGCCGATGAAAAAATTGATTGCAATTTTCAGTGTTTGCTTGTTCCTGGATTTCACCATAGCACCTTACGCAAATCCAGGGCCTATGCCCGAGGTAATCAAAATCGGAGGTCAGGGGGTGACGTCCGGTGCCCATGCTGATTACGGACGCCAGATGATCATGGGGGCCACACTGGCCATTGAAGAGATAAATGCAGCCGGCGGCATACTTGGAAGCAAACTGGAGATGAAATTCATGGATTCAGAGTTAAAACCGGCTGTAGCCGTTAAAAACACCAGGTATATGGTGCAAGAATGGGGGGCACACCTCCTCTTTGGCGTGGATTCCAGCGGTGTCTGCATGGCGGTCGGTCCCGTTCTACCTGAGCTTGACCGGATTCACATCTTCGTTCACGCGGCTACTGAGAAGCTTACCGAAAAATTAGTTTACGAACAGGGAATAAAAAATATTTTCAGGATAAGCGTCCCCGTCTACCAAGACAGCATCATCGCAGCGATGATCTTTAAGGATTTCCCGGAAATTAAAAGATGGGCCGGCATCAACTGCGATTATGAGTACGGGCGGACCGCCTGGACCCTGTTCAAATCCACTTTGAAAAAATATCGCCCGGATGTAGAGTTTGTGGCTGAGGCCTGGGCACCCTTCTGGACCACGGATTTTTCGCCCCACCTTTCAGCGGTAATGGCCAAAAAGCCCGATGGTATTTTTGCCACGCCATGGGCAGGTGAAGCGGTAATGAACCTGAGGCAGGCACTGCTCCTCAGGGTTTTCGATCAGATTCAGGTATGGTGGCAGGCCATGGGTGGCTCTGTGGATGCATTAGAAGGATTGGCAAGAGAGGTCGCAAATAATCAATTTAAGGGGAAGCTTTGGGCCACTGCCCGTTATATCCATAATTGGCCCGATACGCCTGAAAATAAGGCCTTCGTTGAAAAGTTCCGCAAGCGATGGGCCAGGTACCCCAACTATTCGGCGGAGACTTCCTACTCGGCCATCTATGTATTCAAGGCAGCCATCGAAAAGACGAAAAGCCTGGAAACGGCAAAGCTGATCGAGGCCATAGAAGGAATGAGGATTAAATGCCCCGGAGGTGAGAGATACTTCAGGCCGGAGGACCATCAGGCCGTTTATACTGTTCCGGCTGGCAGAGTCACTCACGATCCGGCTTATCCTTTACCCATATTGAGCGACCTCAGGGTGATACCTGCCAAAGACTACTATCGAAAACCACCCTTCCCACCCATTGAGTAAAAGGGCATAGGAGCCAGTTATTAATGCAAAATGATACAACATAATGAATTTTCAATGATAAATGCTAATTTTGCAATGAAACTGGCTCCCCCTTACTTAAAATAAGGGAAGAGGGAAATAGTGGCTTAAAAAGATGGAAAATCTTGCTTTTCAGGGGTTAGTGGGATTAAGTCTGGCAATGTATCTCTGGCTTATCGCCGCGGGATTAACCATTGTATTCGGCGTCCTGGGAATACTGAATTTTGCCCATGGCAGCCTATTCATGCTCGGAGCCTATTTCGCTTTTACTTTTTATGGGCTTTGGGAGATAAATTTTTGGCTCTCCATCCTTCTAAGCCTTATAGGGGCAGCCTTCATCGGCTTGATTATGGAACGCTTTTTCCTGCGGCATATCTATCACTTGGACGTCCCATATCAGCTTCTCCTGACCTTTGGCTTTATCCTCATCTTCGACGATGCCGTGAAGATGATATGGGGCGGCGTATTTATGATTCCTCCCATGCCCAGCTTCTTTACCGGCGCCATAATCCTCTTCGGCCGACCTTTTCCTGTCTATAATCTATTCATTATTGGGGCGGGGATAAGCGTGGCAATCGGGCTATGGCTCATTTTAGAAAGGACCTGGTGGGGAAGAATCATTCGGGCATCGGCCTCGGATAGGGAGATGGCCAGTGCCATAGGGGTTAATATCCCAATTCTTTTTACGACTGTATTCATGTTCGGCGCAGCTTTGGCAGCCCTCGGAGGCGCCTTGAGCATCCCTGTACGCGTGGTGGCTCCCGGCATAGGAGCGGCTGTTATTATCCAGGCCTTTGTGGTAACGGTGATCGGAGGGCTGGGAAATCTAAAAGGGGCTTTCGTTGGAGCTATCATCGTCGGAGTATTGACCGCATACGGCATCCTGCTTTTCCCCATCTTTGAGCTGTTCATCATCTTTGTGGTGATGGCCGGAGTGTTGCTACTGAAACCAGAGGGATTATTCGGTGGGTAAATCGATGACTGAGCGCAAAGGCATTTCCTCATTCGAACAGGCATACAGAAAAATTCCTACCCTTCTTCTTTTGGCGATGATCGTCTTCTTATTTCTCCTTCCTCAACTTGCTGGAAAATACGTCATGTACATGACGATGCATATCTTACTCCTTTCCTTATTTGCCTTGGGCTTCAATCTCCTTTTGGGGTATACGGGCTTGCTCTCATTTGGGCAGGCGGGTTTTTATGCATGTGGAGCATATGGCTGTGCCAAGATACTTTTGGTGTTGCCGTCCCTTCTGCCGGGTATCATCGGCGGGATATTGTTCGCCGGGGTGATCTCTCTGATCTTGGGATTTCTCTGTATTCGCCATACCCGTATCTATTTTGCAATGCTTACTCTCTGCTTTGGCATGATGATCTATTCCCTGGCGTGGAAGTGGCGCGATATGACCGGAGGAGACGATGGCTTGGTTGGCATACCAAGGGCCCCTCTGGAAATACCAGGCATCCTTAGCATTGATATGAGTTCGATGGGAAATTATTACTACTTCATCCTGATCGTCTGCCTGCTCGCTATAATCCTTTTTTATAGAATCGTCAATTCCCCTTTCGGTTTGACATTACAGGGGATTCGCGACAGTGAAAGCCGAATCGCCTTTGCAGGTATTTCCGTAAAGAATTATCGCCTCATCGCTTTTACCATTGCTGGCATGTATGCCGGCCTGGCTGGAGCCCTTCTCCCCCCTTTAGAGAGCACGGTAACTCCGCCCACGGCCCATTGGACGCATTCCGCTGAACCCGTTCTGGCCACACTCCTCGGCGGCATCCATACCTTCGCTGGCCCCATAGTAGGTGCATTTCTCTATTATGTGATAAAGGACATGATTGTCCGGTTCACTGAGTACTGGCTTATTTGGCTTGGTGCAATCGTGCTGGCACTGGTAATAGGCCTTCCCGGCGGCGTAGTCAGTATCTTTGAAAAGAGGCTCATCCCCTGGATCAGTTTGCGGTTTGCTAAAGGAAACCCCGACGACCGAGCTATTGAGAACTGATGGCCTGAGAAAGGCTTTCGGCCATTTTACGGCGGTAGATGGTGTAAACATCCATTTCACCGCAGATGTGCTCACGTCTATCATCGGCCCCAATGGTGCTGGCAAAACCACACTGATCAACCTACTAACCGGTAGTCTTCCCGCGGATTCGGGAAGAATATTCTTCAAGGGTGAAGAGATTACCAAAATGCCCACAGATGAAAGGGTAAAAAGTGGAATAGGCCGTTCCTTCCAGATCATGAACATCTTCCCCATGTTAACGGTATTCCAAAATGTCCAGCTTCCCGTCTTATCTATCTTCAATAAGAGCCTCAAGTTATTCTCACGAGTTGATGCCCACCGTGATGTCATAAGTGAGGTTGAAAGGATATTAAAAGAAGTGGGGTTATGGGAGAAGGGGAGACTATTGGCCGGGGAATTGTCCCATGGCGACCAAAGGCTGTTGGAGATGGGTGTAGCCATTGCCTCGAGACCCGAGCTCTGCTTCCTGGACGAACCGACTTCAGGGATGAATCCAGTGGAGCGTGTAAAAATCCTGGAAAACATTAGGAGGCTCTCCAAGGAGAAGCGAACAACCTTCATAATCATAGAGCATGATATGGATGTAGTCTTTAGCCTTTCCGATCGCATCATCGTAATGCACAGGGGCAGGGTTATAGCCGATGGAAAACCCGATGAAATCAAGGAAAATCAAAATGTCAAAGAGGTCTATCTTGGAGAAGAATTAGAGGAAGGAATCACATGATCCTCGATGTAAGCAATATCGATACCTATTACGGCCAAAGCCACGTCCTTCAGGGCATCTCCCTACGCATTGAAGAAAAGGAAGTCGTCTCCCTCTTGGGCAGAAATGGAGTTGGGAAAACCACAACCCTCAGAAGTATTATGGGGTTAACCCCTCCGAGAAAGGGAAGCATTAAATTCCAAGGGGAGGAGATAGCCGGCAAAAAACCCTTTGAGATCGCCCACCTGGGAATTGGATACGTCCCGGACGACCGCCGAATCTTTCCCGATCTGACCACTTTCGAGAACCTGGAGATTGCCAGGCGCATGTCCACTAAAAAACAAGGCTATTGGAATATCAGCACCGTTTGTGACCTTTTCCCCTTGCTCAGGGAGCTTGGCTCCAGCAAAGGGAGCCATTTAAGCGGTGGCGAACAGAAGATGTTGGCCATCGGGCGGGCGTTGATGAAGAATCCCGACCTCCTCCTGCTGGACGAGCCGGCTGAGGGTTTAGCTCCCCTGGTTGTCAAGAACCTGATGAAAGTTATAAATCGTATTCGAGATGGAGGGGTAACCATATTGCTGGCAGATCAAAATCTCAAGTTTTGTAAAGGGGTAGCATGCCGAGGATATATCCTGGAAAAAGGCATGATCCAATATGAAGGGAGTATGAACCAGATATGGGAGAACGAGGACGTCGTCTCCAAATATCTGGTCGTTTGATGAGCCAATAGGTCTATCAAAATTGGATATCGTCTTGGATTTCACACTCAGAGTTCCTCTTTTTATTAATTGACAAAATTCTCAGTTTTGATAAAAAATAAGTATATCACAAGCAACCAAAATACTCAACGATGCTCTCAACAACCTACAAAAGCGAAAAAGTGAAAAATATCCAGAATCATTGATCTGTCAGCTGATATCATAGCCGCTATACAATACTATCTATTACAAAATCTTTTTCCCGCCTTAATTCGTTTACCCTATGATTTAAATTTCAAGATCGCTCCGTAACTAAACCAGGTATTGTCAGTACCTTATGTCTTACGGCATTGACATGACACCCATGTTCTGTCATAAATACCCATGTGGTCTTTTTCTTTTCCCATTCGCGCCCGCTGGAGATGAGAGTTAGTGCTAATGTCAAGGAGGCCATGATGGTTGGAATCAAGCGATTTGGAGCATATATCCCGTATTACAGACTGTCGCGGGAATTAATTTCCCGTGTGTGGGGGATGGAGGGCGGCCGGGGCGAGCGGAGCGTTGCATACTTCGACGAGGACAGCGCGACCATGGCTGTGGAGGCCGGCATCGACTGTCTGCGCGGCGCGGACCGCGAAGAGGTTGATGGCCTCTTCTTTGCGTCCACCACATCGCCTTACTCTGAAAAGCAGTGCGCCACGCTGGTGGCGACAGCGGCTGACCTCCATGATAATATCTTGACCGCCGATTTCGCCAACTCCCTCCGCGCCGGTACTACCGCGCTGCGTACCGCCGTGGATGCAGTAAAGGCAGGCTCTGCCTCCAACATCCTGGTGGCTGCGGCGGATCAGCGCACAGGATATCCCAGATCCAACCTCGAAAGGGACCTGGGCGACGGCGCTGCTGCCTTTCTGGTGGGTGATACGGACGTGGTTGCGGAGTTGGAAGGGTTCACCGCTATCTCCGACGAGATCACTGACATCTGGCGCACCAACACGGATCGCTTCGTCCGCACCTGGGAGGACCGGTGGGTCAGGGAGCACGGCTACATGGCCAACATCAGGCGGGCCGTTTCAAGCCTGATGAACAGGATGGGGCTGCACTCAACCGATATAGCATGGGCGGTTATCGACGCTCCGGATGCCAGAAGCCAGCGCACCGCCGCGCGGGCTCTAAACCTTGAGGGCCAATGCCAGATCCAGGACCTCCTGCTGGATTCGGTGGGAGTCACCGGTTGTGGTCATGCCCTCCTGATGCTGGCTGCCTGTCTGGAGAAGGCTGGACCTGGAGAGCGGTTGCTGGTGGTCAGCTACGGCAGCGGCGCCGAGGCTTTACTCTTTCGAATCACCGACGCCATCTCCTCAATAAAGGGCCCCAGAGGGGTGAGCGGCCATATAACAAGGAAGGCTCCTCTGTCCTCATACGAGAAATACCTGTGGTTTCGAGGCCTCGTGGAGGTAGAGCCGCCAAGCCCCATACTAGTGGATTCTTCCGCCACGGCCGTCTGGCGCGACCGAAACTCCATCATTCGCCTCCGGGGAAGCCGCTGCCTGGAATGCGGGCTGGTTCAGCACCCCGTGCAGCGCGTTTGCGACCGATGCGGCGTCAAGGACAGGTTCGAAGAGATTCGTCTCTCAGATCAGCCGGCGGAACTTTTCAGCTTTTCCCTGGATAACTTTGGAGCACAGGTTGATCCGCCCATGATCCAGAGCGTGGTGGACACGCGCCCCGGCGCACGCATATTCACCACCATGGTCGATGTTGACCCATCCGAAGTGCGTGTGGGAATGCCCGTGGAGATGACCTTCCGGCGCACACGAGAGGCATCGGGGTTCCACCAGTATTACTGGAAATGCAGGCCGGCTTGGTGAGCGGGCCTGGCCCGCAGCGAATAGTGCAACGGCCGTTGGCCGACTGGTCAAAAGTTTTAGAAAGCAGGTAACAAAACTGTGAGGATCGATCATGGAAAGCATTAAGGACAAGGTGGCCATCATCGGGATGGGATGCACGAAATTCGGCGAGCTGTGGGACAAGGACATCAACGACCTGATGATCGATGCTGTCTGGGAGGCCCTGGAAGATGCGGGTGTGGAACTTAAAGAGATCCAGGCCGCATGGCTCTCTACTTGGCGGTCGGGTCACTCGGGAACAAGGCTTGCCGACGCCGTCAAACTGGCCAACATCCCTATAACACGGGTGGAAAACCACTGCTCATCCGGCCACGAGGCTCTTCGCAACGCCGCCCTGGGGGTAGCCTCGGGAATGTATGACCTCGTGCTGGCTGTGGGCTACGAGAAGCTCAAGGATACCGGCTTCCCCGGCCTGGGTGTGGGACGCCCTCCTCATCCCGTCTGGATGCAGTTCTGGACGGCGCCGGCAGCCTTTGCCCTCATCGCAAGCCGCTACTTCAAGTTTGTTGGGATCAGCATGCAGGAGGGCAAGGAACTCATGGCACGAGTGGCGGTGAAAAACCACGCCAACGGCTCAAAGGCACCAAAGGCCCATCTTCGGAGGCAGATCACCATCGAGCAGGCGCTGAAGGCACCAGTCATCGCCTGGCCCCTGGGGCTGTTCGATTGCTGCGGCACCTCCGACGGGGCGGCGGCGGCCGTTTTGTGCCGCGCGGACATGGCCCGAAATTTCCGCGATGACCCGGTACTCATCAAAGGACTGGGATGCGCAGTGGACTCGGTTATGCCTTTCTACAAGACTGGGTTCGACTACCTGGGATTCGAAGCCAGCCGCCAGGCCGCGCGGCAAGCTTACGAGCAGGCAGGCATCAGCAATCCCCGCAAAGAGATCCACATCGCCGAGGTACATGACTGCTTTACCATAACTGAAATCGTCAATTACGAGGATCTGGGATTGAGCCCCAGGGGGCGTGCATGCGAGGATATCAGGTCCGGCTTCTTTGAGCTGGAAGGAGAACTTCCTGTCAACACCGATGGCGGCCTGAAATGCTTCGGCCACCCGGTTGGAGCGTCGGGCCTGCGCATGACTTACGAAGTTTACAAGCAGCTTCAGGAGAAAGCAGGAGAACGGCAGGTCAAAGACGCTGGGATCGGCCTCTCCCATACCCTGGGAGGTCCTCCCCAGGTCTCGTGTGTGGCAGTGCTTGGACGCGGGTGAGGGCTACGGCGGTGAAAGAACACTCCACCGCCCGCATGTTGCGCCAATGGCGGGCGATAGCCTTGATCGCCGCCTCCCTTATTCTTGTGCTGGCTGTCCGCACCACTGGGCCCAGCGATCTAAACGAGGTGGACCAGCCTCTCCAGGCGGCTTATGTTTCCGATATCCTGGCCAACGGCCATTACATTGTACAGTTTGATCATCAGGGCCGGGTGGCCACCAAGCCGCCGCTTTACAGTTGGACAGCGGCTTCGCTGATCCGCATCTGGGGGAGACCTTCGGAATTTGTCCTTAAATTTCCTTCCGTAATTGCCGCCTTCGGAACCCTGCTCCTTACCTTCTTGCTGGCCAGCCTCTGGCTGGAGCCACGGACTGCCCTGACGGCGGCCCTCATGCTGGCCTCCGGGCACCATTTTTTCAAGATGGCCTATCTCGCCCGCACGGACATGCTCCTCTGTTTCTGGGTCTTATTTTCCATTTATGCTTTTGAGCGATCCCGCTCCCCCGGGGGCACTTTGAAATGGAAATTTCTGTTCTGGATTATCCAAGCTTTGGCCACCCTTACCAAGGGGCCCGCGGGCCCGGCCCTGGTGCACGTATATGTGCTGGGCAGGATGTTACTGGAGAGGGATCTGCGCGGCTACCTTCGGCTGGGAGCCTTGTGGGGCATTCCAATATGGTTGGGCATATCGCTGGCCTGGCTCCTGCCGGCGCTGCAGCAGGGCGGGGCGCCGTTCGTCGAAAGGGTTCTGAGGGGCGAAATTCTCTTCCGCCTCCAGGGCACGGGCCCCCGGGCCAGGGAACTGCAGCCGTTTTATGCATTTTTCCCTTGGTTTATTGCGCGCTTCCTCCCCTGGTCGCTGCTGGCGGTGGCTGCCTTGTTCCGGCGGGGCCAATCCAGCCCCCTCAGAGCGCAATCCCCTCTTATGCCCGCCGCACTGTGGCTGGGCACCATGATGGTCCTGCTGTCGTTGATCCCCAGCAAACGGGCGGACTGGCTCATGCCAGTTTACCCGGCTGGGGCGATTCTGGCTGCAGAAATTTTCCAACAAATATCAGAAAAACCCGCCGGTCGGTTCGCCCGGTACACCCGGTCTTTATTCCTGTTTATCTCTGCTCTGCTGATCGGGACGGGTGCTTTATTCCTGTTTATTTTCACCTTTTCACCTGCCCTTCCGCCTATGGCGGCACCTGTTGTCACTATAATGGAGCGGGCTTTGCCGATGATTGCTTTGGCGACCGGGACATTGCTCCTTTGGGGCGGAGGCGCGGCGTGGATGGGGATGAGAAGGCTCATGCCTCGGCTGGCCCTGGTGGGCTTCCTGGTGGGCCTGTTAGTGCTGAACCTGACCTATTATCACGCCATCGCCACACCCGCGGTGACCCGGGACGGCGACGAGCTCAAACATTTCATGGCGCGGGTCAGTGAGACCATCCCTCCAGGGGAAAAAGTCTTGTTCGGACCCACCCGAACGCCCGCCCAGTTTTTCCTGCTCAGGAATCAGCGCCGTGCGGATGCTGAAAATATAATTAGGAGCATCGGCCAGGGACTCCCCTTCTGGCTTATGATGCGGCTCCGCGATCTGCAAGATCTTCAAAAGAATCGAGGGCTCTCATTTGACATTTTATTGGTCAGCGAATATTTGGAATATGACGAGGCCCGGCTGGCACTGGCTCGGTGGCCGGGTGGGGGTGTTAAGAGGACAGCTAAGCAGCTTTAATTTAAAACCTTAAGCCCAATCTTATAATTCCATGATTATGAATATATTCTATGGTTGGTGGATTGTTTTTGCTTCTTTCTTTATTAGCCTCTATGTCGGCAGTATTGTATTCTTTGGTTTTACTGCTTTTGTTGAGCCACTAAAAGAAGAATTTGGCTGGAGCTACACGCAGATAGCTTTTGCCTCCAGCCTCCGCGGCTTGGAGATGGGTATCATTGCCCCTTTCGTAGGTTTCCTGGTCCATCGGTTTGGTGCAAGAAAGCTGAATTTGTGGGGAATAATCGCGATCGGCTTTGGGCTGATCCTCCTTAGTTATACCCGATCTCTTGCCATGTTCTATGGCTCTATTTTACTTCTCGCTTTTGGTGCTGGTGGATGCACCAGCGTGGTGCTAATGACTGCGATAGTTAACTGGTTTAATAAAAATGTGGGTAAAGCTCTCGGTGTGACGGCCTCCGGATTTGGTGCCAGTGGATTGATTGTCCCCCTTATTGTTTGGCTTATCGACGTTTATAATTGGAGGACCACGTGTATCATCCTCGGATTGGGGATGTGGGTCATGGGAATTCCCTTATCCTTCGTCATCCGAAACAAACCAGAACATTATGGCTATCTTCCCGATGGAGAGCTGCCAGATGATTCAAATCCTCACTTTGAAATTCAGACCAATGAAATTGAAATCGGATTGAAGGAGGCTCTTAAGAATAGATCTTTTTTGTATTTAAACCTTGTGGAGACAATAAGGACGATGTCCCTTTCTGCGGTAATTATACATGTTATGCCTTATCTCAGCAGCGTGGGGATACCAAGACCAACCGCCGGGCTTGTGGCAGCAGCTATCCCCATCTTCAGCATCATTGGAAGGTTTGGTTTCGGGTGGTTAGGAGATATCTTTGATAAAAGGTTTATTATGGCTATCGCATTTTTCTTTATGGGTATGGGAATGTTAGCTTTCTGTTATGCTCAAACAGGATGGGTTATATTTGTCTTTCTTTTACTTTTTTCTCCTGGTTTTGGTGGGACTGTGATCCTAAGGGGAGCCATTTTGAGGGAATATTTTGGAAGAAGTCACTTTAGCAAAATGCTCGGGATAATCTTTGGGTCCGCAGCAATTGGAGGGATTATAGGACCCACTTTGGCTGGCTGGGTTTTTGACACTTTTGGAAGCTATTATTTTATCTGGCTTGTTTTCTGCCTGCTCTTTGGCCTATTAATATGGTTGACATTGCGGATTAAACCTTTGATCAAATCGATGACCAGATAGAATTATTCACGAGCCCGCATGGTTATCCATTGATTTTTAATTTTGCCGATGCTCGAAATTTAGATGTCCTGTCACTATAAGTACTTTTCAAAAGGTTGCTATATGATAATATCAAAAACTCAATGCCGTTTTTCTTACTCGGTGTTTTGCTGTATCCTGTGCCTGTCTGCTAAATATTTTTGAGATCAAGTCTCGCCTATTAAACATTAATTACATTGCCATAGTGCCTGTCAATCCAGTTGTCGCGATACTACCCAGAGAACAGGTTCGGCCTGAAATGTATCGTAGCATTCCTGTGATTCGGAGTTAAATTACGGATGCCGCAAAAGCTTTCAATCTCAACATCTCGCACACCTTGGGCGGCTTGACATAACATATTACCATGATTAACTTTTAATCAAACACCAATTGACTGGTTGAAAACAAACATAATTAATGCGGGGCGATATGCCCCGCTATCATATAGGGAGGTGTTAGATATGGCCAAGGCCATTGGAATAGATTTGGGAACAACAAACTCCGTGGTTGCTGTCGTGGAAGGCGGCAGGCCCACGGTGATCACCAACGCGGAGGGATCGCGCACGACCCCATCAGTGGTGGCCTTCATGCGCGACGGACAGCGGCTGACGGGCCAGGTGGCCAAACGCCAAGCCGTGCTCAACCCGAAGAACACGGTTTACTCCCCCAAACGTTTTATCGGCCGACGTTACCAGGAGGTAGACGCCGAAAGCAAAATAGTCTCTTATAAAGTTCTTCCCGGCAAGGACGGCGCTGTGAAGTTCGATCTGGACGGCAAGCAGCTTGCACCTGAGGAAATATCAGCACAGGTGCTGAGGAAGCTGGCCGATGACGCCTCGGCCTACCTGGGCGAAAAGGTGAAGGATGTTGTAATAACCGTCCCCGCCTACTTCAACGATGCCCAGCGCCAGGCCACCAAGGATGCAGGCACCATCGCTGGCCTCAACGTCCTGCGCATTATCAACGAACCCACGGCCGCTTCTCTGGCATACGGCATGGACAAGAAGACAAGCGAGACAATTATGGTCTTTGACCTGGGTGGAGGAACCTTTGACGTGTCCATCCTGGAAGTGGGTGATGGCGTTATAGAGGTGAGGGCAACCTCGGGCGACACTCACCTGGGAGGAGACGACTTTGATAAGCGCCTGGTGGATTGGGTGGCAGAAGATTTTCGGAAAAACTACGGCATTGATCTTCGGAATGATTCCCAGGCTCTTCAGCGACTCTTCGAGGCGGCCGAGAAGGCCAAGTGCGAGCTGAGCTCCACTATGGAAACCGAAATTAGCCTGCCCTTCATCACCGCCGACGCTTCCGGGCCGAAGCATCTGAATGTGAAAATCACTCGGGCAAGATTCGAAGAGCTGACCAGGGACCTGGTGGAGCGCTGCGCGGGACCTGCGAAGCATGCCCTTACGGACGCCAATCTCACCGAGGGCGAATTGGACGAGGTGATCCTGGTCGGCGGTGCCACCCGTATGCCCGCAGTGCAGGATTTAGTGCGGCGGCTGACGGGCGGCAAGCAGCCAAACCAGAGCGTCAACCCCGACGAGGTTGTTGCGGTGGGCGCAGCCATCCAGGCCGGCGTGCTTGCAGGCGAGGTAAAGGATGTTTTGCTGCTGGACGTTACACCACTGTCTCTTGGCGTGGAGACGCTGGGAGGCGTCATGACGAGGCTCATCCAGCGAAACACCACTATTCCCGTCAGGAAGAGCGAAATATTTACTACTGCCGATGATAACCAGCCGGGGGTCGAAATAAAGGTCCTTCAGGGTGAGCGCGAGATGGCCCGCGATAACCGGCTGCTGGGCGATTTCCGGCTTGAAGGTATCCGACCTGCCCCCCGCGGTGTTCCGCAAATCGAGGTTACTTTCGACATCGATGCCAACGGTATACTGAACGTCTCAGCCCGAGATAAGGACACCAATAAGGAGCAGAAGATCACCATCAGCGGATCAGGCCAGCTGGATAAGACGGAAATCGATCGTATGGTGAACGAGGCTGAAATTCATGCCTCTGAGGACGAACGGCGACGGGAGGAAGTAGAGGTTCGCAACCAGGCGGACTCCATGGCATACCAGGTGGAGCGGATGATTGTTGATCTGGGAGACAAAGTCCCGATGCTCGAAAAGGCGCGTTGCGAAAAGATGGTCGAGGAAGTTCGCCAGGCCCTCAAGGAGAATGCAGATATCTCCCGCTTGAAAAGCCTGGCCAGCGACCTTCAGCAGGCAGCCCACGGGCTTTCCAGCATGGCATACCAGGAGGCATCCGCCTCTCCCGGCGCGAGTTACGGCTATCCAAATGGAGGAGCTTCCAGCGCGGGACATAACAGGTCTGGCTCCAATGGAGACAACGACGTTATTGATGCCGATTTCAGTGAGACCGGAGGCTGATCATTATGAATGGAGACTCCAGTTTGAAGTCTAGAGAACCATTTAACACCGTTGAAAGGGGAAATGTGATACGGATACCAATGCGACGGGCAGGGGAGCACTCCCCGCCCGCGCCGCCGGAGCAGGAAGCCGGACAGTATCCGAATATAATGGCAGACCAAGAAAAAGTTTCATTCAACGACACTAATGGGGCGAAGGAATCGTTGCCTCAGGGGGATGCGGGATGCGAGAGCGAAGATGAACTCCGGGAACGACTGATTGAAATCGAAGCGCAATATCGGCAGACCCTCGCAGATTCCAATAATTTCCGCAGAAGGGTAGAGCGCGAGTCGCGGAGGCAAAGCCTTAACGAGAAGCGGGCATTTTTAGCGGAGTTGCTGGAGATCATGGACAACTTCGAGCGGGCACTCAATCTCCCGCCCGACGGCAACGATGCCTGGTGCCAGGGCATTGAAGCGATCCATCGGCAGGTGGTCGAGCTTCTGGAGCGGCACGGAGTGCAACCCATCGATGCGCTGGGTGAAACCTTTGATCCACACTATCATGAAGCAGTAAGCACAGCCTTCAATCCCAACATAAAGAATGGCACCGTAATAGAAGAGATCCGGAAAGGGTACGTGCTTAACGGTGAGCTTATACGGCCAAGCCGCGTCCGGGTGGCAGTGAATTCGTGAAGACAGTGGTTGACTGACCTTGTGAATCCATGATACTTCCATCGTATAGTGACATAACCCGAGCGGTTATCATACACTAAATCGAGAGGAATTGTATGGCAGTTAAATTTAAGGATTATTACGAGATACTTGGCGTAAAGCGCGACGCCAGTGACAAAGAAATACACAGGGCGTTCCGCAAGCTGGCCCGAAAATATCATCCTGATGTTAACCCCGGAAACCCGAAGGCAGAGGAAAAATTCAAGGAAATTAACGAAGCGTACGAGGTCTTGCGAGACGCGGAGAAGCGCAAGCGCTATGATACCCTCGGCGCTAACTGGCAAGCCGGGCAAGACTTCACCCCGCCCCCTGGCTGGGAAAATATTCATTTTGACTTTGGAGGCGCGGGCGATGCCCATGAGACCTTCTTCGGAGACTTCGGCGGCGGAGGTTTCAGCGACTTTTTCAAAGCCATCTTCGGAAACATGGAAGGTTTCAGAACGGCCACTGCCACGAGGCCGCAAACCAGATCCATGCGAGGCCAGGATGTGGAAGCAGAGATGACCATTACGCTGGAGGACTCATTCCACGGTTCCACAAAGAGCATTTCCCTTCAGCGCCAGGAAGTGTGCGCCTCATGCGGCGGCCACGGAACAAGCGGCAACCGGTCATGCCCTGCATGCCAGGGAATGGGTTTTACTTCATCAGTTCGCACATACGATATCAAGATCCCCCACGGCATCAAGGATGGAGGCAGGGTCCGGCTGGCTGGACAGGGCGGTGCAGGTGGTGGCAGAGGTCCGGCAGGGGACCTGTTCATTCGGATTCATATAGCGCCCCACCCCACGTTCAGGATGAACGGACATGACATCTCGGTAACTCTCCCGCTGACGCCCTGGGAGGCCGTCCTTGGCACTAAGGTTGAAATCCCCACGCTGGAAGGAAACGCCACCCTCACCATTCCACCCGGAACCCAATCGGGACAACGTCTCAGGATGAGGGGGAAGGGCTTGCACAAGCAGAGGGGAGAACGCGGAGATCAGTACGTGGAGGTCCGCATCATGGTCCCCCGGCAACTTACCCCGAAAGAGCAGGAGCTTTTCGCCGAGCTGTCCAGAATATCGCAGTTCAACCCGCGGAAAAATTGAGGGTCAAGCCGATGAAAAAGACCATGGCAATCGTGCTGAGTAGTGCCTGGAGAGGATTTCAGCCGTCACTGTATGACCTTGAGACCACCGCATCCCTGACCGATACCCATCCTCAATTGTTGCTGCACTTTGTGGAACTGGGCCTGGTGGAACCTGTGGAAATGCGCGATGATAATCATTTCTTTACTGAATCGGATATTGCACAGATCAGGCGTATCAGTCGATTACGCCGCGATCTCGGCGTAAACATCAACGGAATCGGTATCATCCTCCATTTACTGGATCAAATCGAGGAACTCCGCCGCGAGATCCAATGGCTGCGCGGAAATAGATGAGTCTTCCTTATAAGGGGAAAGGGACCAACATGAAAGAAGAAAATGCCGATGTGAAAGCACGGACCCGCCGTACCGCCGAGCTTTATTTCCACGGCTACCCTGGAGAGCTGGCTTACAATCTGTGGCGTGAGTTCGATAAAGATCTGGCCCGGGAGATGTCGCTTTTCATCACGGGACAATTATACTCCCGGGAGCGCATCCCTCATCCCGTCCGGCAGCTATGTACAGTGGCGGCCCTCACGGTGCTGGAGCGAACCGATGAGCTCAAGATGCATATCCACGCGGCCCTGAACGTCGGATGCACCCCCCGGGAGCTTGCCGAGGTGATCTTCCAGATGCTCACTTACGGCGGCGTCCCGGTAGCCAATACAGGCCTTAAGGCTCTTCGCGAGGTGCTCCAGCAGAGGGATCAGTGGCCGATTCAGGAGGAATAAAGTCCCCAAAAAGATTTTGCCCGGGTGCATACCAATCCTGCAAGCCGGTAATTTCAGAATTATGGCAGATGCAGGGACTCCGGCGCGGCGCATAACAAAATCTAATCCGGATTAAACTACGAATTGTGGCAGATACCGGAGAAGCACGACTTTTCGCATGTCAGGGCGTCAGGTGAAAAATGAAAATCTTTAAACTGATATTGATGGTTGCGCTCCTGGGATTGCTGGGCGCAATCGCGACCCAGGGATGGGGCGGTAAGGAAGAAGCTGAAGGGTTCGTGCGCTACGGGGACCGGCTGGCCCGCTATAAAAAAAACTGGCGGAAGGCCATCTACGCTTACCAGCGTGCCCTGGAGATTGATCCCGGCAACGCCCGTGCCCATCTGGGCCTGGGCCGCGTGTTTCTGCAAAGGAAGGAGAAACTGCGGGCCGCAGAGGAATTCGAGGCAGCTCTTTCTCTGGCCCGGAGCCAGGATCTCGAACTTTTCGAGGAACGATCCGATGCCATGAATTATTACCTAACCGCGGCAAGCCTTATGGTGGAGGAACTTAAGCAACCTGACCGGGCCCGGCCTTTCCTGGATATGGCCAGGGAGATTTATCCCGATGATGATCGGCTGAAGAAGCTGGAAGAAGAGACCCGGCGGATCAAGGAATCCGGCGAGGGAAAGGCAGCGGTTGTGGAGGGCTTTGTACTGCACCTTGATGTTCCCGATCAAAAGGAGATGGTTCGCCCGGTAATACGTGTGCTGGATGAGGCCCGAGTGCTCCTTACTCGCGCCTTCGACTTCAGGCCAGAAAAACCTTTTACCCTTATAATCCTCACACGGCTCCCTTTCGAAAACCAGGCCAGATTGTTCCTCGAAGGCTCTGAAATTGGCTCGCGCAACCGTATCGTCATCCAGACCAGAGGGGCGGATGCTAGGGATGACATTTTCAAGGAGGTGCTCTTCCACCAGTACGGCCGTTTATGGCTGAGCGCATACCTGGAGTATGACCCGCCGCGCTGGCTCTCAGACGGATTTGCCGCGTGGTCTCAGAAGTTTGCCGTTGGCGGCTCCATCCATGTGCCACGAACGGCCATGGAGAGCTACCGCATGGTGGATTACCTTATGGGTCAGTCGCGGGTAAGATTCCACCGCTTTCTGGAGGATTTAAAGAGTACTCGCGATTTACCCCTCACCCTCCAGAACAATTATGGGATATCCGTGGAGGAACTCCAGAGTCGGGGAAAACTGTAAAATAAGCATTTGCAAAAGCCCTAGAAGGTGGGCTATACCCCCCCACACATAGCCCGGTGGGTTGTAAGCCAGGAATTTGTGATAATTAAGATTTGAGTCTTCTTTTATTCAAGCTTCGATCTCATCTGACGGGTTATGCTTTTTAATCTGGAAAATTTAGATATTGGTGATAGTTAGGGTTGCGTTTGAAAAATTATAAAATACAATTTAAACTGCCAGAGATTTTCTTGTACAAGTTTACTGAAATGACTTGGCACAATTTTTGTTTTTATCTGTATTCATCACGATCTGCTGTACTAGCTCATGCTTGGAATGCCAACCCTCTTAATACATCAAGAGTACAGATACTAAATCAAGTCTCCATCTGGTCTAACCAGAATGAGGGAGTGAGGCTTAAGTGGTTCATCCTTTTAGTGATTTGAATCTCAAGAGCGATTATCAAGGTCATCAGCCACATCTCTAAGGCCAAGCTTCTCCAACCTCTCCCGCGTGGGAAATCCATCCGATGTCCATCCTCTGAGGGCGTAGTACTCGTTTAATGCGTCAGCCATAGCCTTGGGGCTGACAACGGACCCCTTGGAGGCGCTGCGGGTCTGCGGTTTGCTGAAATTAGGGGGCAGCCTATCCAGGGATGGATCAAAGTCCTCCCGAACTGCCAGCGCACGGCACATGTTATATGCCCGCTCGCCGGATTCCAGCACATCCGCCATGGAGAGCTCCCAGCCGGTTGCCGCATTGACGGCATCCACTATTCCCTTGACATTTCTGGTTTTACCGCCACTAACTACTGTAAATAGGCACAGGATGGCGCTGTTGACAAACGATTGCCAGTTCTCTGCCGCGATGACCATACCGGGTTTGCCATCGCCCAAGGTTAAGCGATCGGCGCCCTTTATAATCCCTATTTCAGGCGCCGCATTATCACTCATGTATGCGGTATCGTGGAAGCCTTCGCAGTGGGTGGCTCCACGGGCAGCAACGGTATAGGAGATACCGAGTCCCATCTTGGCCCGAGGGTCATGCATGGGCACCTCCATTCCCTTTACATGGGCTGCATACTGAGCAGCCTCTCCGCCGATTTCTTCAGCCATCCGGCGCACACCCTGTGACAAAAGCTCGCCAAAGCCTTCCCGGCGGGCCGTCAGCTCTATCATCTTCAAAATGGCATGGGGATTCCCCCAGGGTATGTCGAAACCGATGTCCTCCTTTCTCAAAAGACCTCGCTCGAAGCAGTCCATGGCAAACGCCATGATAACGCCCATGCTGATAGTGTCGATGCCGTAAGCATTGCAAAGCTGGTTGGCCATGCACAACGCGGCCAGATCAGAGTTCATGCAAAGGCTTCCAAGCGAGGCGATGGTCTCATATTCCGGGCCCCCGTATTCCGGCAGAACATCGCCGTAGGCTCCCCCCTTAATCTCCACAACTTTCTTGCATCGCACTGGACAATAAATGCACGATTCCTTTCGGATCATCACCTTCATGAATGCTTCGCCCGAAATACGCTCGAAATGTTCAAAGCTGCCCTCCCGGAAGTTCTGGGTGGGGAAATTCCCCAGCTCATTGAATGCATCGATTGCCGCACCGGTGCCGAATTTTCGAAATCCTTGGAGACGTGGATTGTCCATTAATAATCTGGCGTTGGATTTGACCAGCTCATTAAGGCGTGCCTTGTCGTGTACGGGCGGGTCTTGATCGCCATGAACGAGGATTGCCTTGAGCCGCTTGGAACCCATGACTGCTCCCATTCCTGTACGGCCAGCTGCCCTACCCAGACCCTGCATGATGGAGCAAAAGCGAACACCCTTTTCTCCCGCTGGGCCCACCAGGGCCATATTGTAACCATGGCCGTGCACCCGGGTCAGCTTATCTCTTGCCTCCTTAGTCGTCTTTCCCCAGATGTGATCGGCGGCTTGCAGGCGTGCTTCTTCATTGCTTATGCTCAGGTAGAGCGGCTCTGGTGATTGTCCTTCAACCACGATGCCATCGAATCCGGCACGCTTGAGCTGGTGGGCGAAGCTGCCGCCGGCATAGCTTTCGCCCAGAAAGCCGGTCAGGGGCGAGCGAGCCATGACAACGTATCGGGCACTGCCCGCAAAACGTGTGGCTGCAAGTGGACCGGTCATGAACACCAGCTTGTTCTCTGGGCCAAGAGGATCGCATCCGGGAGTCATCACGTCAAAAAGTGTCCGGGCGGCGAGTCCCCGGCCACCGATGTATTTTCGCGCCATCTCTGCACTCAGCGTCAAGGTATCCATGGATCTATCTGATAGATTGACCCTTAAAATCCTGCCGTTATGACCATACATCAGTGCCTCCTTATATGTTTTTTTCAGATGAACATATCGAATCTGTCACTCCACGTCAAGCTTTACAATAGATGTTTTCTTTCGCAACTCGTCTCTCTGAACTCCCAAGAACTTTTCAGCCATAATCTACATGTTTATGTGAATATATGAAAGCATGATCTTGCTATTATCTTTTTATCTTGAAACAAATTGTTACGATAGTGTTATTAAATAATATGGGTAAAATTCCTTGCGAGCATTTGCCGCTAGGCTTCGTTGTGATATTTTATAAGTTCGAAGATGTTTTAAGATCCGAATAAATAAGTAAGCTTTAACCAATCTTGGAAAAAATCGGATGTCAGACTTGACATCATGAAAAAAATTATTAATTGGTTATTAGCTGTCTTACAGCGTCATTCATAGTTCGACGATCTTTTTAACCTTGAACCCAGGAAAAACAATCACATTGTTGTGCCTAAGAACATTGAAGAGCCGTTCCCGGTGGTGGGAGTCAATTCCAGGGGCCGTTAATGCACCCTTTATTTTTTCGGATCTTTATCCGTATCAGCTTTTTTATTGATGAAAATCAGGAGGCCAGTCATGAATCGAAAGCAGATTTTTTGCATCATCATTATGACATTGTTAGTCAGCTTCCTTATTGCCCAAAATGGGGCCTTAGCTTCAATAGAGGAAGCTAAGGTGCTGAGTGAGGGGCTAGCTGATGTTTCATTCAAAGTCAAACCCGTTGTAGTGAACATAAGTTCTGTTAAAATTATTCAGTCCATGCAAATGACTCCCGAACTGGATCCATTCTTCAAGGATCATCCTTTTCGGTTTTTCTTCGGGGATGAGTTCTTCGAGCGCTTCCGCCAAGCTCCAGGCGAAAGAAGGCAGTATCGGCAGCAGGGATTGGGCTCCGGGTTCATTGTTGACAAGAGGGGCTACATATTGACCAATAATCACGTTGTGCAGGATGCGGACGAGATCAAAATCACTCTGGCTGACAATCGTACTTTTGAGGCCAAGATCATTGGAACCGATCCCAAAAGCGATCTTGCAGTTATCAAGATCGAGGGTAAGGATCTTCCTGTGGCCAAATTGGGAGACTCAGATAAGATCCGCGTGGGGGAGATTGTCCTTGCGGTGGGGAGCCCCTTTGGCTTGACGCAGACCGTAACCTCGGGCATCATCAGCGCCAAGGGTCGGGCAAATGTCGGGATTGCTGATTATGAGGACTTTATCCAGACCGACGCGGCCATCAATCCGGGCAACTCCGGGGGGCCCCTAGTGAACCTGGACGGCGAGGTCATCGGGATCAATGCCGCCATTGTTACCCGCAGCGGCGGCTATCAGGGGATTGGGTTCGCCATTCCCATCAACATGGCCAAAATCATCATGGAGGATCTCATCAAGACGGGCAAGGTGACCAGAGGATGGCTGGGGGTCTCCATCCAGGAAATAACCGATGATCTTGCAAAATCTTTTGGTTTGAAAAAACCTCAGGGTGCGTTAGTGGCTGATGTCATAGAGGGAGGCCCAGCGGACAAGGCCGGCATAAAGAGGGGCGATATAGTGACGGGATTGGCAGGGAAAGAGATTCAAGATGTTGCCAATCTGCGCAACCAGGTGGCCGCACTGGAACCTGGTAAGACGGTTGAGGTCACAGTTATCAGGGATGGTAAGGAAAAAACTATGAGAGTGACCATAGGTAGCTTGTCCGCCCCCAAAATGGCTGTTGCTGATATCACGAAAAAAATGGGACTGGATGTTCAGGAGCTTACTCCTGAGATTGCCAGCCGACTGGGGTATGAAGGCCAGGAAGGAGTTCTAGTTACAGGCCTGACACCCGGCAGCCCCGGGCAATTGGTGGGTCTGGAGCGTGGAGACCTGATCCAGGAAGTTAACCGTATGAAGGTTAAAGATCTGGATTCTTTCAACCGGGCATTTGGAAAGGCCATCGAAGGCAAGTCCATACTCCTTTTGGTACGCCATGGAGAATACTCCAGGTATCTGGTGATGAGCGTGAAATGAGTTTAATTGGCGCCGTCTCTTGGAATGAAGCGCGCTGCGCTCATATTCAGTGGATCATTTTTCTGCTGCCATTGCAAGTTGCATCACTCAAGGAAGCCACCACAAAGATTTTGTGGTAATATGTGCTCTTAAAAAACAAATTTATTTGAGAAGGAGGTTCTGAGGATGAAAAAAGTAAGGTGGAGTTATCTCGTCATTACTTCTCTTGTAGTTGTGTTGATTATTGGTTTTTCGCTCCCTACATGGGCCGAAGAAGAAAAAGACAAAGAAAAAAGGCCCGAACGTGGAATGGTGATGGCTCCCGAATATCCAGGGGTTATTGTTGAGAAAGGCGAGAAGGTCCGCATGGATCTGACCGTGGCGAATCTGGGCAAAAGGGGCGAGATTGTGGAGGTGAAGATTGCCTCGGCGCCCAAGGGCTGGAAGCCGGTTATAAAGACGTATGATTTCAAGGTCACAGGTGTCTATGTTGCCCAAGGGAAAACGAAGGATCTCACTTTTCTTGCGGAGCCAGAAAAGGACGTTGGCCCAGGAGAATATGAGTTTGTAGTATCAGCCCAAACCGATGACGGTAAGTTCAAATCGACAAGAAAAATAATGGTCAAAGTGGAAGAAAAAAAAGCCGGGGAGAAAAAGGAAGATATAACCATTACCACCGCATACCCGGTGCTGCGAGGCCCGAGCGACACAAAGTTCGAATTTTCCCTGGATGTAAAGAACGAGGTGGACCAGGAGAAGACTTTCACTTTAGCTGCTAAAGCTCCTCAATACTGGGAAGTCAATTTCAAACCTCCCTATGAAGATAAATATTTCTCAAGCCTGCGCATGAAATCTGAGGAGAGTAAAAGCCTTTCGGTGGTTGTGCAGCCTTTCCTTTATGCCCAGGCCGGTAAGTATCCCATTGCCGTGCAGGTAGAATCCGGGAAGGCCAAGGCTAAAACCGAACTCACCGTTGTCCTCACTGGGACATACAAGCTGGACATGGGAACCCCAACCGGACTCCTCTCCCTTGCCACCTCCAAGGGGACGCCTGCCACCATGTCCGTCTTTGTTAAGAACACGGGCTCGGCCACAAACCACAACATCTCCTTCATGAGTTTCAAGCCAGAGAACTGGAAGGTGGAATTCAAGCCGGAAAAGATAGAGGTAATCGAGCCCGGGGATCTGAAGCAGGTTGAGGTCACTATAACACCCGCCGAGGAGGCGCTGGTGGGTGATTATTCTGTGGCGATGTCCGCCAGGGGAGAGAAGGCCGACAAAGAGATTGAGGCAAGAGTGACGGTTAAGGCTTCCGCGGCCTGGGGCTGGATCGGAATAGGGATCATCGTGGTCGTGATTCTTGGTTTAGGCGGGATGTTCGCCTGGCTGGGGAGGAGATGAGCATGAGTAACAATATGCTTATAGAGCTCAAAGGTTTGACCAAGCGTTATAGACAGCAAGTAGCGGTTGACAACATCACGCTGGGTATTAAGGAAAATGAGATTTTCGGCTTTCTTGGGCCCAATGGCGCGGGCAAGACAACCACGATCCTCATGCTTCTGGGCCTGACAGAGCCCACCTCCGGAACGGTCAATGTCTGCGGTTTCAACCCTACACGCGAGGCACTGAAGGTCAAGCGATTCATCGGCTACCTGCCGGAAAATGTGGGTTTCTATGGAGATATGACCGCAAGGCAGAACCTGCGTTATGTGTCGCGCTTAAACGGCATTCCCAATAATCAATCCGCCGCTAGGATTGATGAGGCCCTGCGCATAGTGGATCTGGAGGACGAGGCTGAAAAAAGGGTCGAGGCTTATTCTCGCGGCATGCGGCAGCGCCTGGGGATTGCCGAATTGCTGATCAAGGACCCCAGGGTTGTGTTCCTCGACGAGCCTACCATGGGGCTTGACCCCGATGGTGCCAACCGGATGATAGAGTTGATTAAAACCTTAAGGGATGAGAGAAAAATGACCATCCTTCTTTCCTCCCATAACCTGCCCCAGGTTCAGAAGCTGTCCGACAGAGTATGCATTATGATCAAGGGCAAGCTCGTGGCCTTGGGCCCTATCGAAAAACTTGCCAAGGAGAAGATGGGTGTGGGCCAGGAGCGGTATACCCTTGAGGAGATTTACATGAAGTATTTTCAGGAGGTGTAACAGTGCATGGGACATACACGATTTTCAGGAAAGAGCTAGCGGATCACTTCAGCAGTTACCGTTTCATCATCCTTTTTGTCATGATCACGATGATCAGCCTTATTACCGCGTATATGGTGGGCAGCAGCATGAGGAAGGAGTTGGAGGGGATGGCCAAGCCGGGGTTCGTGTTCCTGATGCTTTTCACCTCCACGGGCGCTTTTCTTTCTTTGGTGCAGTTCGTGGCCTTGTTCGGGCCTCTCATCGGCCTGGTGCTGGGCTTCGACTCCATCAATCGCGAGAGAAATGAGGGAACATTGAGCAAGCTTGTCTCCCAGCCCGTTTACCGCGACTCAGTGATAAACGGGAAATTCCTGGCCGGCGTTGTCACCGTCGCCGTCATGCTCACTTCCATTGTGCTCATTATAACCGGTCTGGGCTTCAGGTTGATCGGCGTTGTGCCCGGTGTTGAAGAGGTCTGGCGTATCTTAATCTATCTGGTTATTAGCATTGTATATGTCTCCTTCTGGCTGGGGGTGTCCATCCTTTTCTCAATTTTGTTTCGAAGCATTGCCACCTCAGCGCTGGCAGCGGTGGCTGTCTGGATTTTTTTCTGGTTCGTTGTGTCCATTGGCGCCAGCGTTGTGGCCGACTCCATTGTGCCCATAGATATCAGCATGGGAGTGGCGCCTGAAACACATGCTCGGCATGCGGAGATTCAGAAGGCTATTTCTCTTGTCTCGCCAATGGCTCTATACACTGATGCTACCTCCACCATCATCAATCCGATGTTGAAGACCACAAGCTCATTAGTGTTGATGGGGCCAATGGAGAGAATTTCCGCATCCCGATTTCAAGGTCCGTTGCCTTTGGTGCAGAGCATCTATCTGGTTTTGCCTTACATCACCATGATCATCGCGATCATGTTGATTTGTTTTGCAGTATCGTATGCGGTTTTTATGAAACAGGAGATCCGATCTGTCTGATATGAATGTAAGAGTTCCAAAAGGGGTTACGCATTGTGTTGGGCCAATCGGAAAATGAATATAATGATATACTAAACAGCAGCAACCGGGAGGACCACCGCCCCTGGGGATTCTACGAGGTACTGTCCGATCAACCTGACCACAAGGTCAAGCGGGTATCCGTGTATCCTGGGAAGCGTCTGAGCCTCCAGCGACACCACCGGCGCTCAGAGCACTGGCATCTGATTCGCGGCGAGAGCCTCGTGAGCTTAGAGGGTCGAGAATTTCGGCTCCGGCCGGGGGATTCCATCGATATCCCCCGTGGCACCGCGCACCGGATCCAGAATCCCGGCAATGAGATTATGGCGTTTATCGAGGTTCAGCGGGGCGATTACTTTGGAGAGGACGACATCGAGCGGCTGGAGGATGATTACGGGAGGGTTTGAAGGGTACAATGATTAAGCCATTCGTCTAACGGGTCCAGGCCGCTACCCTCTGGGTTTTCACGGTCCAAGGCCCATTGCAAAGGGTTGCTGACAATATATTCTCGAATCCAGTCCAGTTCGTTGTCGTTTCGAATGACACGTTCGTGGTAATTGCGTTGCCAGGCAAATTCTGTTGAATCGTTTTTCCGGATGAGACGCGTGGAGAGAGCCTTGAACGTGCGAATTATTTTCCCCAGTGTAGGGGCGTGATTTATCACGCCCTGATCGATATGAGATGTGTTATCAAGCCTGGTGAGGGAATGGGGCGCAATGAATTGCGCCTCTACGATCCAGATGATGCCGTGAATATGATTAGGCATTACAACAAATGCATCCAACGTGATGGTCGGAAACCGTTTCGGAAATTGCTCCCAAATTTGGTAGACCATGTTCCCCGCGTCGTTCAAACATATCCATCCATCCCCCATATGCCGAATAAGCACAACCGATTCTATATACATATCGTGGCAAAATAGGCTCCGGGTTGGCTGTAATCGTACCCTTGAAGTCGAATCGAACGGCGATAAGGATTCCTTTGATCGTAAGCAATCAGTCGTCGTAGTCCGCAGAGGTACAAAAATCCATCTCTTTATGCTGCCGACTTCTTATGCAAATTTGCTTTCAAGGGAGTAACTGCATGTTGACCTTTGCACCGATTATTTTTGGGGTCTTACTCATTTTC
>CAZTAS010000029.1:0-37270 GCA_964611635.1 uncultured Thermodesulfobacteriota bacterium | reverse complement strand
CTTGTGTTAACTCTAAGAGGGTTTGTTATGCTGAGCTAACTCAATAGCCATTTATGATAATATTTGATCCAGTAGACCCTACCCCTTTTGTAAATCATCCCCATCTCATTTGCCTCCTTTCTTCCATTCTCTCTCAATGTAGTCCGCAATGGCCTTCAAGATAAGCTCTCTTAATGTTATCCCCTCCAGCGCCGCGGTTGCCTTAGCCTTTCGGTGAAGCTCTTCCGGAAAGTCCCTTATGGTATATGCTATCGCCATCGAATCACCTCCCCTTGATATGTTAGGCTACTAAGATAGCATAAGCTATCTTACTTGTCAAGTGAAAAATTTGAGGCATTAAAAAACTTGGCCTAATGATAAAAAAATTGACATTTTGGATGTTTTTGATATTTTGATTTTAGGAGATATTTGAACATTCGATATTATTTGTATAACAACCAACTATTTCCAGGATAGGGGGCGGCAAGTCCATACAAAACAGCAGGCGTATAAGGAGGCAGCCATGAGAAACATTATCATCTTTGTGGTTTTATTTCTTTGTCTGAGTATCCCACAAAACGGTATTGGCTATGAGCTTAACTTTTTCCCAGATGGGACCTATTTCCACAATTTTCCATTCGGTGAAGCTTATAATGATCATTCCTTAATGTGTTCCGTAGACGCTAATACAGTGAATCTCCATTGTGTTGTCGTTAATCGTGATTGTAGAATTGAAGTTGTAGATGATCCTGATCTTGGTGCTTTTTCTGCTATCTATATGCAATACAATGGAAGCACGGGATGGGATATTTACAGCCAGACCATAGGCCACGGCTGGCACTGGTTAATGTTCTGGCCGTACTGAGATGAGCTTCCATAAACGCAGTAACGTCCACTGGTACATCCAGAAATTTATGAGAAGGAGGGAAAATAATTATGAGAAAGATCATGATTTTGGCCCTAATGCTTTTTTCTATTCTCTTTGCTCAATTAACTTTAGCTCAATATTGGCAGGATAATCAGTATTTAAAACCATATAATTATGATGCCTATGGTCCTGGTGTTCATTCTGATTCCACCGGACGCCCATTTATCTATGAGCCATATGATCATCGCGGTGGATCATATCCAGACCCCACATTGCGCATATATCCTGATCATTATGGCCCTGGAATAGATAGCGATCAATATGGAAGACCATTGAGAAAAAGAAATTGGTAGCATCTCCCGATTGATATTGACTTCTGAATATTGTTTTAGTCATATATTTTTCGGCCTCTCCTTAAGCTGCCAATGGTTTCTATCGGGCTATTGGAGATAGGGTCAAAAATTCCTTTTCTGGGCCACCATAGCATTCAAAAAACCCTTTATTGAGACACCCCTTCAGGTAGCTCTCAGACTTCTTTCAAGCCCTTGCCTGAGAGCTTTTTTGTGCTCTTCAGAAAGAACACTCTTTTCATGCGCCGGATGAACTTCCATCCATCTCTTAAGTTGAAAGTCCTCTGGCTTGTCAGGGTCAAGCCCCGCAATCCCTTTCCGGATAATACAGCCACGATTGAGCATTTCAAACTTGTAATACTGTGAATGACCGGCTCCGGCCTTCACAATCTTTTTCTGAGCCTTTATCCAGGTCAGCCCCGCGTGAGCTTGCGTTGTGCACACCTCTTCATCCGGATACCATATCCCATAATCCAGAGATTGCTCATCCAAAGGACACAATGGGGCTGAACAGGATTCATACTTTCTGCATTGTGGCATTGTCATTTAAAACCTCCCGCGCACATGGGCGAAAAAATCTGAAATTGCTTTTTTGAAAATTATTCACGAGCCCCCCCTTCTGGTTAATGGCAGGGTACACCATAGTACCAGTGCAGTGGCGTTGGTGCCATCTGGCGGCCCCCCCCCGAATATAGGCCAACACCGGGAAGGTATCCGAATGAACTTTTGACGCTAAACATGGCGGGCACATTCACGGGCACATCCCTCCGCCAAACCGCTTGCATTGAGACTTTCAAAGGGCGCATTGGATAATGAATCCAGTGCTCTGTCATGAGTACTTCATCTTGTGCTTTTCAATAAAGGCATCCAGGTTATTGAGGTCAAAGTAATACTTGCCCCCGTCCTTCACAAAGGGGAGTTTCCCCTTCCAGACCAATTCCCTCATTCCCCAGTGGGTCCGCCCTAAATACTCCGCAGCCTCCTTGAGGTTGTACAATCTCTTTTTAGGTATCACAATGTTCATGCTGCTTTGAGACTTGCTCATCGCTCACCTGACCAGAGTTGCCTTACATTCATCCTGGCTCTTCCGAATCTCAGTCACCAGCCTTCTCCTAACAGAGCCGTTGCCATGCTCCCGGTCCTATAACGCAATAAGCCCACGATGGTTGATGCACTCAACAAGCATTTGATTTCTTTTCAATGGAAAATTTATCCAGTAAGTTTAGGTTTAGCCCCCATAAAGGGGGGGGCCTAAACTAAACCTTGCAAGTTTAGTTTTGTAACCTCGCTTAACCATCGTATATTATTGCATATTCCAGACATCAGTTTAGGAAAGTTTAGGCAAAAGTTTAGCCAAAAGTTTAGGTCTCCATCCCTTGGATAAACTGCATTCCGCTCTGAGTTAATTTCATGTTCTTTGACACGAGATTGTCTTTTATCGCCTCACTCTTAATCTGCGAAACCCTCCCCTTGCTGATTCCAAGGATTGAGGCTATTTCCTCTTGCTTCGCCCCTTCCGACAGCATACGCACAGCTTCCACCTTTGTTTGCTTTTTGATCTTCTCCCAGGTCCAGGCCAATCCACCGTCTTCATCTTCTTGGAGTTGGAATTGCATGTCCTTAATCATGGGTAGATCTCTGGTACACACCCTCGCCTTGGAGAAGTGCAAAATGAATCGGGCGCCATCTTCCGTGGTATAATCAAACGGCCTTCTCAGGACAATGCTGGCGTCAATGTTGTCCTCTCTGGCGCTCGTCCCGCGCTGATTCCCGGTCTTGCCGACGTGGTGGAGCATGATCGTTGAGATGCCCGCAAATCGCAACTCCAAAAGCCATGAGTTAATCGGGTCCCACTCTTTTTTCACATTTTCATCTATTCCCCCGGTGAGAGAAGCAAGGTTATCAATCACCCACACCTTAATGCCCCTAGTGGTGAGTAGGTTTTTCATATTATCACGCCATGTCTCGCTCATCAGGTTCGCACGGGGCAGACCTAAAGAGTTCGCATAAGCATCTGAATAGATGTACAGGGCAGGGTTGCTCTTTGAGACAGGCTTCAGTGCACCAAGTCTATCTTTGGTGTCCTGGGCTGCCATTTCGCTATCCATATAAAGACAAGGCACCGAAAGAGTTGTCTCCCACGGCCCGAACGGTTCCCCCCTGTTGATGGCATTTAATAACGATAAAGCGAACCATGATTTACCCACGCCGCGCCATCCACTGACAAGGATGATGGATTGCTCGGTAAGCCAGGGCGTCAGTATGCTTCTTTTGGGCGGGAGCTCCATAGTGGTAAACTGACGGGCATCAATTACAGCATCCTCAATGGTTTTCCGTTTCGGAGGCTCATATTTCTTAGCGTTCTCCAACATGATTGCCAATCGTTCCGCCGCGCCCTCTTTATCGCCATCGAAAGATGCAAGCCAATCTGAGACATCGCCCTCATTGGTTAAATCCGGCAGGTCAAGCCATTTGAGGCTCGCGGCATAGTCTTTCAAATATGCGCCTGCCTGCGCCATATGTTCGCGGCTTTCCTGCTCATTATTCGGTACGAGAATTACATCCTTGCCTTTAAAAACCTCGTTGTATTCAGGCCACCACTTTTTCGCCTTCATGGGTGAGATCGTGGCAGCAAAACCTAACTCTACCAGGTTGTCCGCGTCCTTCTCTCCCTCCACAATGAGCACTTCCTCGGCCTTGTCGAACAAAACTCCCGCTATCCGAGTTCGCAAGGGGTCAATCATCATTCCCCCCCGCTTCGCTTAGTTCGTGGATTTTCTGATCTAAATCTCGAATCAGAGGTCTCATCTTCTCATAGAAAGCCTTGGCCGTTTGTTCTTCCTCGGCCCATGCCTGGAGGTGGTTGTACTCAACTCCCTTCTCCGAAATGATAATGTTTAAACGCATTCCTGTACCTCCCCGTTCATGGTTTATAAAATGCCCACAATATTATAAGTGTGAAGGCAAGGCGCAAAAACGAAACTAAAAAACAAAAAAATATTTTGCTTGTGTTTTTGCTGATATGCTATTTGCGGAAGTATTCAGAAATGGTTTGTAGTAGTTTTGTGCGGCGTTTGCCTAAGCCTTGGGGAGTGATAGAATAGCCTGCGGCTTCAAGCTGGCGAGAAAGTTCGGCATCTGATGAGGGTTTATCATTATGTTTTTTGGCATCATACAAGTCAATTAGAAGCGCCTTATCTACTGGATGAGTAAGCGTATCCATAAGGCGGCTAACGTCAAGATCGGCATCAAGGTCTTGTACAGGTCCCGATAAAAAATCAATCCGCTCAAGTCCTTCTTCCCCCACGGGTTCGTTGAGGGACCCACCTGTAAAATCCATATCCTCCATTAGTATGTTCTTATCCCCCGGCCCTGGTATGAATTTTTGTCTATACCCACTTTCCAGATTCAAGAAACCCCACTCTAAAGCGTTCTTGAAATAAGCCGGGGCCGGTATTTTCCCGTCCCACTTCATGATAGCTTCCTTGAAGATTTGTTCCAAATCCCATCGGCGGTCAATCTTGTCTCTTTCGAAATTATATTTTTCGTGAATTTTTTCTCTGAGCGGTTTGTATTTTGGTTCCAGAGCAAGATCAAATGGATTGCGATGGCCTCTGGGAGGCTTTTTCAACTTACCGTCCCTGCCGTATATATATACTCTGGTCTTGCCGTCATAGGCGCTTTCATGCTCATGCGGAATCTCTCTGAATTTTTGCATCCACCTGATTAGATGTGCATCAGCGATCGTAAACCAATTTTTCCCAGGGTCGGTATTTAGAATATAAATATTCAGCTCCTCAGCATCTTCCTTAATAGTGCACTCCATCCTGTATAATGGCGACATATCAACGATATGCCTTGTGGCCGGGGGACCGTCATTTTCGATGTTCTCACTGTATAATGTGCTTTCGCGCAAATTTGCGATGGATTCCTTTGCACCTGCTTGTTTCCTGATATCTGCGTAAAAGACCCTTTGCAGTTTATCATCAAGTTTTATGAGAAAATCCAGAAGGAGTGGACTGTCCTGTATCTCCGGATAATTTAAGACAAAAACAATGTACTCAGCATACTCCATTATATGCTCTGCCCAGGATAGACGCCATTCCAGTGCCTCTGAGGGGCTATACGCGTAATAAATCAACCTCTGCAATATAGGGTTTGAACCTATGAGCGAATCCCAATAATGTTTATCTTTAGTCGAAAAATGGTGGATGGGGTGGTTATTTAAAAAAAGGTCAACTAAAAGGACTGCGTGTTTCTGATATTCGGGAGAGCAATCATCTGAAAAATCCTGTGTTCTCTGAAATTCCAGCTCCCAATACTCTTGATCGTTCATGTCACCTCCCTGTTGGTGGCCCCTGGTAGAGTAGGTGGTGGGCAGGCCGCCAGGGAACGGCTCTTCGGCCTCGAGAACCTATCCCACCCGTTGTGGTACTATTAAATTAATAATACCATATTTTGTGCTCTAAGTCAATTCCTTCGCGCGTGTAAGAGCCATTCTTTCCTTCTATCCCCCCTTTTCAGTCTGTGGTATAATTTCGTTATAAATAGCTGGTTATATGTTTTTTAAAATCTCGTGCGGACAATTTCAGAAAGGAGGCGTAAAATGTTAAAGACTGTCACTACAGGGTTCATCGCGGGGTGTTTAGCCATCATTTGCTTGATCCTCTTGGCAGGAGCCACAAATGTCGTACAACCAAATAGATATCAACTTGTGCCATTAAATCAGCTTTATTTTGCGATAATGGATGACCACGCCGGATTTGCAAAAATTTATGAGCTTTCTGGCCTTAAATCGCGTTTGGTCTTCGAGGCGGACTTCAAGGGGCTATCCTTGGCAGAGGAAAAGCAGCAACAAAAGCAGCAAGATGAGAAAATGTTGGAAGAAAGTCGAGAACGTCTTAGGGAATTGAGGAAGAAATATTCCGAGGACCCTAAGGGCCTTTCTCTGGAAGAACGAGAAGAAAGAATAGACCTTGAGAGAAAAGAACTGATAAAAGAAATGACGTTTAAAAAGAAGGAGCAAGAACGTGAAAAACGTGTTCAAGAATGGGAAAAACGTCTTGAGGAATTGATGAAGAAATCTGAAGAGCCTAAAGGACTCTCTTTTGAAGAACTTCGTGAATTGAGGGAGATGGAAAGGTCTCTCGCTGACATGCTCTTTGACGAGTATGATTTAAATCCGTTGAAATAGAAAAGTGAAAAATCGAGTCTGTTTAAGCTCTTTTCACTGTGCCCATTTTGTGCCCACAAGACTCAAATTTTTACCAAAAATTCCATATAAAAACCAAAGCCCTTCCCCGGAAGCCTTTTATTTCAAGGCCTTGTGAGAAGGGCTTTTTTGCGATTTTTCCCGTTTCGATTAGGAATCCGTTGCTCTATCCTCCTGAGCTACGGGGGCCAAGTAAAATTTTCTGAGAAATCAAATTTATCATTTAATCAAGATCAATGTCAATCATATATGAAGATTTAAATCGATGACTCCCTTTCCGGCTCAAGCCCTAATGGGATGAGAGATGGCTGTCGAGGAATTTGGGCTAGATCTAAAATCCTCTGCAGTATCTGTTTAATATGGTGTGCATTCTTAGGGTTTGTCTGCACTTCCTCTTCCATTGGTTCAACGATTCTTTGTATCAAGGTGGACTGGACAAAATCCTCAAATCGCTTTTCGAACCCCGCTGGTTCCGGGCAACATCGGCGCCGGTGTATCTCCAATCGTTCGCGGTAGTCAATAATGGCACTGGTTAGAGACTTCTGGAGTTGCTGCAAATATAGCATTTCCGGTTCCATAAAAAGGGCGGGAAGGGGCGACTGGCGCATAAGATCATCGGCCAAATGGTTTAAAAAGGCTGGGTCTAAGTCGGCAGGTGGACCAGTGTCCATGGTATCGGCAGGCGTCGGTGGGGGTGGTTCCTCCAACAGATCCAGGGCCAATGTGGAACACGCTTTCCTTAACTCGAGAAGACCCTTTTGCGTTTTCTCGCCAAGGGTAAAGATAATGCGAGGATCCTCCCGAAGCAGCCTGGCCACCAGATCCCCTATTTGAACTAAAGCCTTTAATCTTAATTCGATACGCGGGTCTGCGGCATTCCTATGCTGAATCTCTCGATATCGTTCAAGAAGAAGCGCTGCCAGCGCGGTGTATTGTTCCTTCATCTGTCGAGCGCGCTGCTTTATTGAGGATGACAATTCCTCCCCGAGATCGATCCGGGCGCCCAATTCTTCGGTCTTCTGGTGCCTTTTCTGGAGCCTTTCAATCAATTCCCGTATCCGTTTGGATTCCACCGCGCTCATCTCGCCAAGGCTCATCCCGAAAGACTCCATCTCCCTGCACCAATGGTCTATCTGGGCCTTGTAATCGCATGCCGTCCGGAGAAGATTCTCTAGGGTACTTAATTGTTCATCGGTCCTTCTCAGAGTTTGTTCCAAACGTTCCAAAACTTCCTTCGGGGATCTTGGGGGAGAAGGTGAGGCTTCTATCGTCGAGTGCCCTCCATCTTCATAGGGAGCAGCTCTTTGGAGTTCATTCGCGGAGCGAGATTCCCCCATCCCTTCTGAATATTTGGAATCAAAACCACTATTGGGAATAGATTGAACGAGGCGGCTTTGAAACTGGTCCACTCGTTGCATTAGGGAGGCGAGTGGATCTGACACAGATTCATCGTCCCTTGAGTGATCGTTTGATTCGGATTGAGAATACTCAAGAGCTTTGTCTTCGGAGTCGGTAAGATCTGGCCCGCCATGGTTTTGTGGGATTAATGGAAAAGAGGTCATGCAGAAAACCTCCCCCTATTAATTGTAGCCCTGTTTAAAATCGTCTCCATCTTTATGGAATTATTTAGATTTTTTTATATCACGATAATCATGATCTGTCAAGCTTCAGAATATAGAAAATTTGTGCTTGACATCTCTTAGCAGGTTAGGTAAAAAAGGTTTAACTTATCTTACAATTTTGATTATCTTCTCTAATGAAATTGCGTTACCGAATGCAAACTCCCGAGATACAAATTTCTCATGAATTCCACGGCGCCATTGATTATAACAATTGGAATTTTATGAACAGGATAAAAAAACCCAAATAATTATTATTAATTACCGAAATTTTTACATTAAGGGGAGAGGAGAATCGTGAAAATACGACTTATCGATCCTGCTTTTAAAGGGGATCATCTCGAACAGGATGCCCGCGATATTAAGGCATACTGGTTTGCCCGCCTCAGCTTGAGCACTATTGCTGCTCTGACGCCAGAACGCCATCAGGTTAAAATCACCGATGAGAACATTGAGGAGATCGATTTTAATGAGGATGTGGATCTGGTAGGATTGACTGGCATGACCATGCATGCCCCTCGCGCGTATGCTATCGCCGATCGCTTCCGCCAAAGAGGCATTCCTGTGGTTATGGGAGGCATCCATGCATCCAGCCTCCCGCAGGAGGCCCTTCAGCATGCGGATACGGTGGTAGTCGGCGAGGCTGAGATGGTGTGGGAAAGACTTCTGCAAGACTTTCAGCGCAATGAACTTAAACCGATTTACAAGGCCGATGGGCTCTGCACCATGAAAAACATGCGCCATCCCAGGCGGGACCTGCTCAAACGGGAGGCATATTTTACTGTTAATTGCGTTCAGGCATCCCGCGGTTGCCCGTTCGCCTGCGAGTTTTGCACCGTATCCCAGTTTTTCGGTCGGACATACCGATATCGCCCTGTTGACGAGATCGTCGAGGAGGTTCGGTCTCTGGAGGGCGATATCTTAATGTTTGTAGATGACAACCTGGTAGGCAAGCCCGCTCAGGCCCGGGAGCTTCTCCAGAAGCTGATACCGCTGAAGAAAAAATGGGGAAGCCAGGGAAGTCTCACCATGGCCAAAGACCGCGAGCTGTTGCGCCTTATGCGCAAAAGCGGGTGCTATTCAATGTTCATCGGCTTCGAATCCCTTTCACCAGAGGCATTGGCTGCCATGAATAAAACATGGAATCATGTAGAGGAGTTCGCGGAAAGCATCAAGATCATCCAAGACCATGGAATCATAGTCATCGGATCCTTCATGTTCGGGCTGGACCAGGATGATGAGGGAGTGTTCGAAAGGACAGTGCGGTTTTGCGAAAAGACTAAAATAGAGCTGCCCATTTTCTTCATCCTCACACCTATCGTAAGTACTCCGCTTTTCAAAAGGCTGGAAGCAGAGGGCCGGATATTACATCGGCGGTGGGAAAAGTACAATGGCGGGAATGTGGTTTTCCAGCCAAAGCTGATGTCAGAGGAGACACTCCAGGAAGGGTACAATTGGAGTTACCACGAGACCTACTCCAAGCTCTCTATGTTCAAGCGTGTCGTCCTTGATCCATTTCCCCTCTGGCGGTTGGTACCCAACATAGGGCTTAATCTAGCCTTCAGGAGAATAGTGATGAGAGCTCCCATGGGCACCATCACAGAGCTCTCCAATATCCTTCGCAAGCTCAATATTTCCCTACCCGTGAAGAATCCCCGAAATCTGATCCCCACACTGGCCGACATCTCCTTGGGACGAGGCCAAAAGCTTTTGCAAGAAGCCAGCCGTGAATATCTGCGGATTCGCGCCACCAGCAACCAGCGCATCCGGTCCATGGTGATCCGCCTGGAGGGCTCCATGGACCTGCAAGCTGCCCAGGCATTCTTATCCAGGATGATGCTGGCGATCCAATCGGGCTTGCCACGGGTGGTCATTGATTTCAAGGGGATCACCCACCTTTCTCCCCGGGCCATCCAGCACCTGCTATCGGAAAGTTATGACTGGATTACGAAATCCCAGTGCACCGTTCAATTCATCAATCTAAAGGAAAAGCTGGCCCGCATGCCGGGCAATATGGCCGACTTCTTGAGTCAACTAGAGATTTTCGAAAAAGACAAGTCTAACACAGGTCTTACCGACAGGTAACAGTGAAGCAGGGTTTTAGTACCTCTTTTTATAATTTCTAAGGGAATTTTGTGGGAAGGGCCGAGATCAACATCCCGGCCTTTTTTATCTTAATTATAATTGGATTAACTACACTTTTTTGCGGGCCAATCCCATTCTGCAACAGTCAAGGCGATGAGAGTCGAAATAGCATCCATATATCATCATTAGCAAACAAGTGAATGGTGTAAAATTGGAGCTTCAGCCTTCCGCCGTATTGGTCCCAAGCAACTGATATAAATAATGAAAACATAGATAATCAATCACTGCTCTTTGAAATAGACTTGCAAACCGGCATGTAAACTTCCTAGATTTTTCTGCTCGAATAACAATATTTCTCTCGTGGAATGAAAGAGAATCCTCTGGAGGTGAACACCACAGCGTTTCAGGCTCTCCTCTACCATTGGAGCCGTAATGCAGATCCGTCACCCGAACGCACTAGCAAGTCTTCGGAGACCTATTGCGCCGGAACAAAAACGGCTGATTAGAGGTTAGTCTATAACATTATTTTTTTAATTGCCGAAAATGAATCAGATGACATCGGCAAATCCTTTTCTTGTCTTGCTGAACCACCAGAAGCCAAGCACCGACACAGCAAAGGATGCCGCAAGCAAGATGAAGAACCATTTCCAGTCCGGTGGAAGCCCCTCAAGTATGCACCTACGGAAGTCTTCTACTGTGTTGCTCATGGGATTCAGGCGGATATATACTTGGAGATCTTTCGGCACTATTTGCATAGGGTAGAATATGGGTGTCAGAAACATCCAGGCAGTCAGAAGGATTCCGATGAGGTTGTTCAGATCCCTGATAAAAACGCCGAGACTCGACAGGAGCCAGGTGAGCCCCACAGCAAAGAGCAACACCGGGATATAAATGATAGGCAGATAGACAATAGTCCATTGGAGCTGTTTAAAGAATATCAGTACAATGAACAGTACACTCAGGCTGAATAAGCTGCGAATCACCGAAGTGAGAAGGGCAATGATGGGAAGCAAATGAAGTGGAAATACCACCTTCTTGACAAAGTGAGGACAGCTCAGGATCAATGTCGGTGCCCTTCCTAAAGGCTCGCTTAGCAACATCCAGGGTATCATGCCGCAAAACATGTATAGGGCATAATCGAATGGAGTCTCATTGACAACCCCCATTCTCACGCGCAAAATCTTTGCAAATACCACCGTGTAGACCAGCAGAAGGAAAAAGGGTTGAATGAAGGACCACCAAACGTCTAAAAACGATCCTCTGTATTGACTGACCACATCACGCCAGGTTAACTGGGAAATGATGTCGCGATTGCGCCATAAGTGATTGAATATCCGGATAGGATTCAGAGAGAGTCCAATCTCTCTCCCTTCAGAAGAAAGCACGGAACAATATTCGGGTATTGATTTTGCTTGAGACATATTACAACCTCTTTTTAAATGCTGCTCTTTTTTCTTTTCATTCTTTCAAATCGAGTTGTTTCAAGTGGATTTGATATTTATGCGCCGGAACCGCATGCCCTCTGGCAGAGTTCCCAATAGCTGGACGCCATACGTTCCATGGTAAAAACTCCGCGTAACCTCCGGAATGCTCGATTGCCTAATTCCCGCCGAAGTTGCGGGTCCTCGATGAGCCGTTCCAGTTTTTCCACAAGGTCAGAGACATTTCCGGGCTGAAAGAACAGACCTGTATCCCCGTCACGCAATTGCTCGGAGATTCCCAACACTGGTGTCGTCACGATGGGAAGGCCATAAGCCATGCCCTCCAGGATCACCAGGGGAAAAGATTCATTAAACGAGGCACAGACCAGGATATCACTGGCCCAATAATAAGGCTCTATGGAATTGGCGAACATGTTTAAATGAACCTTTTGTCCCTGCGGATCATAGGACGCCCTGATCTCTTTCAGAAGCTGGAAATAAAATCCATGCAGCCCTCCAATAACAAAGAACGAGAGGTTCCGAGAAGAGGAAAGGTGCAAGAGTTCTTTAGCCGCACGTAAAAACACGTGTTGACCTTTAATGGGGTGAGTCGCTCCAACCATCGTAATGGCGATTTCCTCAGTAGCTATGCCAAGATCCATTCGCACCTTCTCTCGAGGATGGTTATTGAGGAACGCATCAATTGGTTCCAGGGGTATTCCCGTGTGAATAACCATATTTAATCCACGCGGAGATAAGGAATTGGGGAAAAGAGCTTTTGTGGCATGAGATACGAACACCAGTGCATAAGCCATGCTCAGGCATTGAAGTGCCTCTTGTGCAAGATCCGGCCAATTGTGGGGGTAATAAAGCCTTGGGTCCAAGGATTCGTGAATTGCCCAGATGCATGGAATCCCAGCCCTGGCCGCGGCCTCCACCATCCAGAAGCTCTCCAGGGTGTTGGCGAAAGCCAGGTGAAAGTCGCCCTCCTGGAGGATCCGGTGCCCCTGTGCCACAACTTGTTCATAGAGGTGGCGGTCAGCACTGCGATAAACGGGGGGGTCCATGACTCTGGCATCAAACCCTTCTCGGATGAACCAATCCTTGAGCTCGCCGGGACTGGGCGCCCAAACCTGCCCATCCACCTTGCCTTGCCTGCTCAGATGAGACAAAAGGTTATAAAGATAAATTGGCGCCCCTTCCATGTTGAAATTGTGGGAAGCCGCGCATATCCTCAAAGAAGGTTCCTCCCACTTATGTGCCCTCCCGTTATTGAGAGGTGAAGGATGGATAATATGTTTAGCCGGATATTTCTTTTCTGCTTCTGTGGTAAAGCCCGGGGGCAGCTCCTTTACGGCTCCTCCCTCGGTCGGGCGATAATACAGGAGAATCGGGGAAAAGCTCACTTCGCCTCCTTTTTCGGAGTGGAAATGAAGAGTCAGTTCAAAAGGACCTTCGGAAAGGTCGGATAAGTCCACCAGTGCTCGAAACCCGCTGAACCCAAAGGACGGGAGGGATAGGGCGGTTGGAAACAGGTCGTCTCGTCTCTGATAAAGCTCCACTTCGCTCACATAGTTACCATTTATCAGAACTTCTCCCCTGGCTGGAAGCCCTTCGGAGAACAATGCCCAGCCCCGCACCGGCATGAGATCTCTGATGATCTCGGCGCCTCCCAAGGGGCCTTCGATCTCGCCATAAAAACCCGCTTTGACCCGGGGCAGAGCATGGAGTTCCTGGAATCCTAATGTTTGCCGCTCACCTCCTGTATTCAAAATACGAACTTCCAGAAATGAAACCCTTTGAGGCATCTCCTTGAGAGCCACCCACTCCGAGAAACCAAGGCCTTGGCCGCCGGGCATATCAGGAAAATTTCTTTCAACGTCCTTGCGCGGGATAGTGGGATGAAAGCTGTGCACGCATTGATTGCCTACCAGGACTTCGACCAGTGGATTCGGATCGATGGAATAAACCCAACCCTCCACCACTATATGATCAACGAAATATTGCACCGGGGCCCGCAATTCCAGTACGCCGCGAAGGGTGCCACGAAACACTTTTCTGGCTAAGCGGGCCATCAACTTCAACACCTTGAGGCAAGTGCCTTTGACCCAACCATGTATGGTGGTGAGGGAAACCCGCTGACCTTTCATAAGGGCATCGCAATGGAAGAAGATCTTCGGTTTTTCCGATGATATTTGGAGAGATCTGGGAATCTCGATGGGAGGCAGGGAGACGGTGTGACCCTGATAATCAAAAAAATCGATATGGAGAATATCGCCGCTCCCATGAAAAGCGGAGTACGGCAAAGAGAATGAGAAACCCGAAAACCGCGCGGCCGGGTTTTTTAAGGACTGATCCCGGGGCAAAGTGGCAAAGCATTCGTTCCATGGGCAGCCGTTTATGGAAAGCCGGGCACACACCGGCATTCCATCCGCCGCAAAGGCCCAGCCCTGAACCAGAAGGTAGACTTTATTGGTCAGATTTCCGGAGATATTGCATTCCGCGTGCCCGACAATGGGGGGTCCGCTTACGTTCACCGGGCCCAGTATGAGCTTCTCCTTTCCTTCTGTGAAGATTTCTACAGTCAGATCCCCGGAGCATACAGGCACATCCGCCCAATCGCAGGACAGCGCAAAGCTACACCGGCGGGGCACTTCCATCTTGCTATAGGCTTTCCTGACATCTGGGCGCTCCATTGAGGGGACAAACTCCCTCAACTCAATCCCATTCAGCCGCGCCCGGCCCCTTATGGGGCAGTCACGCCGGGCAAAAGCCCATCCCTTGATCTCCAGGAAGGAAGACATAGAGCAATATCCGGATGGAGGAAAATCCAGGTTGCCGAAGATTTGACATCCTAATAACAAGTGCTGAAAATTCTTTTTTGCAAAAAACTTCATGTCAAAGTTGCATATCAATAAATATTCAGCCGAGCTCTCGGAATTTATAGATAAAATGTTTATTAACAGATTATTAAATAAATATTATCAGGCTTCTCCGTGCTAATTTTAAGTAAGGCATCTTTTACAAAAATAAAATATAAATGCTTATCGGCGCAAAGTAAAGATTCTTTGTGAGTAATTTCCATTTCCCTTGACTTTCCTCGAACCGGCGGATATTTTGAAAATAAAGTTCCCATCGCCTTTCATAATAAAGGATTATGACTCATTTTTCTACAAATAATCTGCTATAAATAACCATAATGTGATCGAAATAATTATTCTACTTTTCATAAACTTGTTTACTATTTATTAATGTTTTTCTCTGATAGGAGTGCACATTGGATCGAGACTTCATTGAATCGATAAAACAAGCTGCGAATTCGACCCTCTATTGGAACCTCCTGGGTATGCGAGTACAAGAGGCCAAAGAAGGGTGGTCCAGGTGCATAATGGCGACCGGCCCAAAGCATCTTATTGCGAGGGGAAACGTTCACGGCGGGGCCATTGCCTCATTGGCTGACAGTGCTGTGGCTATTGCCCTTCGCCCTATGGTGGATCGAGACCATTTTATCACAACGGTGAAACTGAAAATCAATTACCTTGCACCCGTGAGCCATGGTGAAATAATTGCCGATGCCCGGATCATCCACAAGGGATCCCGAATCGCCGTGGGAGACGTGGATGTCACCAACAATGGGAAGTTAGTGGCAAAATGCATCGCCACTTACATGATTTTGCAAAAACAGTCATGAGATCCTGGCACTCTGAATTATCTTTAAAAATCATCCCCAGTATCCTTTTTTATTTGTCGGAAATGTGAATTACTAATAACCATGTCAGCATGAATGTTCATGAATGTTGATGAAATCGCATGACCCTGAAAAACAAGGAACAATCTCCAGGAAGCTCAAGTCTCGAGGCCTTTTCCTTTACAGGAGCCGGGGCCAGAATTTATTAATGGATCGGAGCATGCTGGAAAAGATTGTAGATGTAGTGGGTGTTAGTCAGGAGGACCGCGTGGTGGAGATCGGAGCCGGGTTGGGCAACCTCACCGAGGTCCTCGCCCGACGGGCCGGACTGGTTGTGGCCCTGGAAGTGGATAAGGGTTTGCATGAAATTCTTCACGAATCCGTTGGGCATCTTTCCAATGTGGAGGTCATGCTTGAAGATGGTTTACATGTGGACTACTTGTCGTTCCTGCATAGATGGGGCCATCCTTACCGCATCGTGGCCAACCTTCCTTTCAACATCTCCACCCCTCTCCTTTTCCATCTCATTCGTCAGCGCAGTGCTTTTCATTCCCTGCACTTGACTTTTCAGCGGGAAGTGGCTAACCGTATTATTGCAAGACCCCCATCTCGCGACTACTCAGTGCTGAGCGTAATGGTCCAGGTATACATGAATCCCCGAATTGTCCTATCCATCCCGCGCACCTGCTTTTTCCCCAGGCCAAAGGTCGATGCTACCTTGGTTCGTTTCAGCATCCGCCCGGATACCGCGGTCCCAATATCCAATGAAGAACTTTTCCAGACGGTTGTGCGGGCGGCCTTCGCCCAGCGGAGGAAAATGCTGCTAAATGCCCTGCGGGGTGCGCCCGGCCTAGGACTTTCCTCTGACCAGGTAAAGGAGGCCTGCAATATAGCTGAGATCGATCCCCGGCGTAGGGGTGAAAGCCTGGATCTTTTTGAATTTTCACTGCTGACAGAAGCCATTGAGCACGTTCTCCATGACTAATCAGCAAAAATGGAATAAGCTGCACTGCTTCTTGAGCTTTTCGACAGAAATTTTTTTGAAGATTTCGAAAAGCTGGTCTGTCCGTCTTAAGCCTAAAAAGCTTCATTATACCTTACAGTCAAAACCTTGAGTTTTACTTTTCCATGTTGTACTCTTCAATAAATGATTGATACTGCTCCGGGCTGTTATTGGAAATATAGCGCAAGGCTAAGCCGGGGTTTTTAGCCTAGTGGAGGATATAAAAATGGTTAAAAGTTGGAATTTACCGTATCTTTTGTTGATGTTCACCTTGGCGCTGTTTGGCGCGTGCCAATCAGACTCCGGATCTGGGGCGAAAAAAGAATCTGAAGAGAAAGTGCTTGCCCGTATCGGAAATGAGGTCATCACCCTCAAGAGGTTTCAGGAATTTTATGAAAACCTTCCTGCTGAATACCTTTTCAAGTTTCAGGGTGAATCCGGCAAGAAAACACTGTTAGGGCAACTGGTGGAGCTCAAGATGTATGCCCAACGCGCCCAACAACTCGGATTGGACAAAGACCCGCAGATCCAACGCCGCATCGAGGAAGCTCGCGAGAAAATACTGGCTACTGCATTTCACCTCAAGGAGGTCACTGAAAAAGTTACTGTCACTGAGGAGGAGATACGGGATTATTACGAACTCCATAAAAAAGAACATATCCGTCCAGAAGAGGTCAAGGTGCGGGAGATCGTCGTAATAGACAAGAATGAAGCTGATGAAATAATCAAGCTCATCCGGGCGGGCGCAAGTTTCCGATCGCTGGCTCTTGAGAGGTCGGTTGACCGAGACCGTGGGGCTTCGGGAGGCAACCTGGGATGGCAAGAACGTGGTAAAGGCGTTATGGTCAAGCCCGTCGAGGATGTTGCCTTTTCTCTAAAAAAAGGGGAGGTTGGGGGCCCGATCAAGACACAATACGGCTATCATATCATCAAAGTGGAGGACAGACGCGATACCTATCAGCGTCCACTGGATGAAGCTTATCAGCCGATCAAGAACAAAATTCGCAACATTAAACGGCGGGAACTAATGGCACAATTAAAGGTCCAGGTGAAGCAGGAAGTTAAGGTAGAAGTAAAATGGGATCTTCTCAAGCAGATCCCTGTACGAGAGGCTCAACAGCCTTTAATGTCTCCCGGTTTCAAGGGAAGTTCTGGGTTTCCATCAGCCCCAAAAGTTAATAAGCCTGAGGCCCATCCAGAGGGGAGCAAATCCGGATCCTGACCCGCGACTGGGAAATACAATCCATAAATAGGAGACGCCATGGAAATGTCCGATCGCGATCTTCTGCGCCACCTGACGGATCTTGTCGAAAAGCTAGACATCCAGGTTCGCTACGACATACTGGGCGATGAAGAGATAGGCGGGAAAGGTGGACATTGCCGCCTTAAGGACCAACGGTTGTTGATCGTGGATAGCCGACTGCCACTGCCCGAGAAAATCCGGCTTTTTCTTGATGTCCTTCGCCAGCAAGACCTGGAAAGCATTTATGTTCCTCCGCTGATCCGGAAAATGATTGAAGATGAAGAGGAATATCCTGAACAAGAGAGAACCGCCCGTAGCTGAACCGCCTGATTATCTCAGCCATTCATACATTTTACTGCCCCATCGGAAGAATTTTCCGCGTTGCGCTGAGCTATTTCATATAGTTGACTTGTAAAATAGAAAAAATTGACACACTGAATATTTCGGAAACGATTATTTTTTGCGGCTTGATTAAATTTGAAGGGGGAGAAAGATTATGAAACACCCATTGGTATGGCGCTGAATGAGGCTTCACTCAACATTGCCGAACTGCCAATTACAAAATATTGAAAATTTCTTAGGGTGGACGATTAAAGTTTTCTCTTCCTTCTTGGACATTACTTGAGGATGAAAAAACTCAAATCCTAAATAAATGATCAAAGGGCATTTTTTGCAGGGCTTACCAGCAATTCTGGGATTATTCAGATTTAATACATTGATGCCTGGAAAGTGCAGACAAAATAAGATTTTCCCAGCTTCAATGCTTCCGGAAAGCCAGCTATGTAAATTAAATAGAAAGGATCTCATTTATATTTTTGGGCCATGCTGAGGCATATCCTGTGGGCGACGGATAGGAATACCGCGAATTGGATCAACGCAGAGATCATCGACGAGCGGACCATAAATCAATGGTGCGGTGATTGTTCTCCCGGAACAGATAGCGAATAAGACAAAGCAGGTTCCCAGGGACGAAACGATAATAACTTACTGCACCTGAAAAAATGAGGCTACCAGCACCCGTGTAGCGCAGCAACTTATGAATATGGGTTACACTGATGTATACACCCTTTGGGGTAAAATAGGGGGGTTGAATCGGGCTATCTTCTTGAAAAGCGCTAATTTATAACAAATCCAGCTTCAAGTAGTCAGAACCATAAAAACAAATAACATATAAATACATATAAATGATGGGGCACAGTTAACCGTGGCGCAGTTATTTTTAATCCCTTGCTCTCTTTCATAACTTACGTATATAATATTTAAACTTTGAGACAAATAGACGGTGGCATTTTCCTGCTGAACCAGCCCATGCTGGATTGGCGCCATAAAGCATAATCTAAAGCAAACGGGGAGCCAATGAAAAACGAAAAGCAGCAAAAATTGGATATCGAAAAGCCAGAAAATGCTTCCATTTTCGATCTGCTGATCATTGGGGGTGGTGTGACCGGCCTGGCGGCAGCCATGTATGCCGGCAGATTGAACCTGAAAACCCTTGTACTGGGCAGCCTTTCGGGCAGCGAAATGCCTATCGGCGGTACTATAACATTGACGCAAATCGTTGAAAACTATCCTGGGTTTATCCGTTTATCTGGGCTGGAGTTGGCGGAACAGATGCTGAAGCATGCCGAAGATTACGGCGAATACGTTAGTATCCGGGAAGAAAGAGTTGTTGATGTTGAACAGATTTGCGAAACATCGTGCTTCCAGGTTAAAACAGAGGAAAATCGATACAGCACTAAAACGCTGATCTTTGCCACAGGCACACAATGGAGAAAGCTTGATATGAAGGGCGCTGGAGAATTCGAAAATAAGGGCGTCCAATATTGCGCGCTGTGCGATGGGCCGTTGTATAGGGATCAAGCGGTTGCGATCATTGGGGGAAGCGATACAGCCGTCAAAGAAGCCCTTCTCCTGGCTAAATATGCGAAAAAAGTATACATCATATATCGAGGAGATAAGATTAGATCGGAGCCGGTGAATGCAAGAAGGCTGGAAGCTGAGCCCAAGATCGAGGTTATCTACCGGACCCATGTAGTGGAAATCAAGGGGAACAAAGGGGTCGAGAGCATAGTCCTGAATAAAGCACATAAAGGGAAAAAAGAGATTAAAGTGGATGGTATTTTTGGAGCCATTGGCAATTTGCCTCTGTCCCAACTGGCAAAAAATCTGGGCGTGAAAACCAATGATAAGCAGGAGATAATTATCGACCATCGTAATTCCACCACTAATATCCCCGGTGTATTTGCAGCAGGAGATGTTACGGACAAGGAATTCAAACAAGCTATTACAGGAGTGGCAGAAGGGGTGCTTGCCGCCTATTCAGCATATAAGTACGTGAACGAAAATGATTTCGTCTGCACTTTCTACGATGAACACTATCGGTGAATTGATTCTTGGATCGACTTGAAAAACAGGAGGAACTAGAATGGCTAAAAACGTTTATGTGGATGAGAGTGAATGCATTGGATGCGATTTGTGCGTGGATACGTGCCCTGAAGTATTCCGAATGAAAGATGAAGGAGTTTCAGAGGTTATAAACCCCGAAGGCGCACCCGAGGAAAAGATCCAGGAAGTAATTGATAATTGCCCAGTTGAATGCATCCACTGGGAGGAATAATACTAACTCCCATTATTTCATATAGTTAGATTATTTCTTCCCTTTATTTTTCGATGACAAATCGATGACAAATATCTTTCTGTTCAAAACCTGACGGAGTGATTCAATCGAGGTGTGAGCATATTTTCTGGTTACTCGAATATCAGTATGCCCTAGAAGATCACTTACAAGGCGTTCTGGTATGCCGTCATTTATGGCCTGAGAAGCAACGCTGTGCCGGGTTCCTTCGTAAAGGTTGACCTTCACGCCAACGCGGCGGCAGGCATCATGCCAGATTCTCTGTAATTTTTTATGAACATACGGACGGGGAAATCCGTATGATTTCCCCCTTCGTGTGCTCTGATAAGTGAATACCCAAGCAGAGCCTATCTTATCACGGCAGTAAAGTTCAATCTGTTATCAATTAATTTCATAATCATTTAAATGTTTTAAACATTGCTCGGACAGAGAATAATATATTGATATTTCATGCCTTTATCTCTGAGTTGTCTGGAAGCACTCTGTCGCAAATCCGAGCTCCGAAGCTAATACTTCAATTTTTTCATCGATTTCCTTTAACGTTATCGTACCGTACTGGGCGGGGTCCCGTTTACCGAACATGTTCAGGTTAACCCCGTGAAGAACGAGCACTTTTTTCATGTTTTCCCCCTGATTGCATTTTTTGGTTGCGTTATTAAAACCAATTATGTAATTCTATCAATCAGAATAATTTTCCGATAGGCAGAATATTAGTAGCCTCATTACTTGTCAACCCTTTTTTCAAGATGGAGGCATTATGAAAGCAGCCGTGTTGGTCGAGCCCCGCAAGATACAGATAAAAAATATCCAACCTCCTGAACCGGGACCGGATGAAGTGTTAATCCGCGTAATTCTGGCCGGAATCTGCGGATCGGACTATTCGCTTTATAATGGTAAATTTGATGTTTCGCTACCCGTTATTCCAGGGCACGAAGCAATCGGCCGGATTGAAAAACTCGGGCCCGGTGTTTCCGGTTTGGCGATCGGCGAACGGATAACCATTCAACCAAATTTTTCATGCCACGATGGTTCACTGTGTCTATCCGGGCATGAAAATATTTGTCCGGCGAAGATCCGACTCGGCGTTGATACGAACGGCGTATTTGCCGAATATGCGAAGGTGCCGGCACGTTATGTCTGGTCAATTCCGGACGGCCTACAAGACGAAGTTGCTGTGTTTGCAGAACCCCTTGCCGCTGTCGCCCATGCACTGAAAATAATGGCGCCCCGCAAAGGCGATCGAACGTTGATATTCGGCGCCGGCGTAATGGGTCTGCTGGCCCTGCAACTGGCAGCGCTCAACGGCGCTGAAGTCAGCGCCTGCGACCTCAATCAAACAAGGCTTGCGCTGGCTAAAAGGCTGGGCGCTGCTTACGTCATCGACGCCAGCGAGCCAACAGCATCCGTATCCAACACTTTCGATCTGATATATGAAACAAGCGGGGCAGACTCGGCCCTGGCTCAGGCCATCCAGCTTGCGGCACCCGGCGGGAAAATCGTGGTGCTCGGCTTGCCGGGCAAAGAACACCCGGTGTCGTCTGTTTTAATTGTGCGCAAGGAATTACAAATTATGGGCTCTATGATTTATACCGATGAATTCCCGCAAGTTTTAAAACTGTTGAAAAGCGGACAGCTCCACACCGAACCGTTAATCTCCGAGAGGCTGCCACTGGATGAGCTCGATCGGGCTTTAAGTGAATTTGCCGCACCCAACCGCGTGAAGATGCTGGTGACCATTTAGCCGATTTCCAGATTGTGGTAACCGCCACCGAAAGCCGAACAAGTGGGGGACAAAAAGCACGATCTGTGGAAAATAGGTAACGACCGGTAATGCAGCAATTTCAACCAAAATGAACGGTGTCGAAACACGAATCAGTCTAACAAGGTCCACCTTAGCAACCGAACAGACCACAAACAGACACAATCCAACTAGAAACCAAACAAGCGTGGCAGGCCGATGACGGTCACCGGAAAAAAAGAAATAATGATCAACACAATAAGCTCCACGAAAAACAATGGGATGATCTGACGGACCAGCGCGCCCAGGCCCACATTGGCGATGGAATCCGCCACGAAGAGACACAGGCCCATCGGTGGGGTGATCAGTCCTATCATCAGATTGAAGACGACCAGAATACCGAAATGGGTGGGGTCAACCCCCATGCTAACGGCTATGGGATGTAATATGGGCACTAAAACCAGCATCGCGGCGATCCCTTCTAAAAAAAGCCCGGCAAAAAGGAATAGGGCCATCGAGGAAATCAGGAACATCCACTTTGCGGTCATAAACTCCAGGGCAAAATCGGTGATCATGTTGGGGATGCGATTGTAGGTCAACAGCCAGTTGGCTGCGCCAACAGCGGACATGATGATCATGATAACGGCAGTGTCGCGCATAGAGTTGGCAAAGATCCTGGGCAGATCGGTCCATTTGATTTCCCGTAGCAGGAACAGGCCGACAATCAGGGCATAGGCCACCGCAAAACTGGCAGCCTCGGTCGGAGTGACCACACCAAACAGGATGCTGCCCACCACAAAGACCGGCATCAGCAGCGGGATTATGCCCTGGAAGAGAATTTTTCTTTTGGATCCAACGGCCTTGTCCGCTTCGTCTTTTTGGTACTCGCCGGCAAATACCATCACATATATGGACAGAAAAATGGCCAGCAGGATGCCCGGAATGACACCGCCCAGGAACATGCCCGGTACGGAAACACCGGTCACGATCAGGGCGTAGATGATCACCGGAATACTCGGTGGAATAATGGGGCCGATAACCGAGGAAGCGGCGGTAATCGCCGCCGAAAAATCACGCGGGTACCCCCTCTTTTCCATCTCAGGAATGAAGACCCGTCCAATGGCGGAGGTGTCCGCAACCGCGGAGCCGGACAGCCCTGCAAAAATAACCGAAGCCCAGATATTGACCATGGCCAGGCCTGCACGCAACTGGCCGACGAAAACGTTGGTGAAGGCAATGATCCGACTTGTGATGCCCGATTCATTCATAAGCTCACCGGCGAGAATGAACAGGGGAATGGCCAGCAGCGGATAGGACCGGATCTCGCCGAACATTTGGGTGGCAACGATACGAAGGTGGTAGGGGAACTCGCCGACCGCCATAAAATACATCAGGGCTGCAACAATGGAGAAGGCAACCGGCACACCGATGATTAAGCAAATAAATAGGATTGCATAGACCATGGTATCACCCTCCGACGGATTCAACCGCTGCATGTTCAGTTAAACGTTGGAGGAGTTTCAGCAGGGCCGCAATGGCCAGCATGACACCGCCCAATACCATTGCTGCCTGATAGGGATACTGGTGTCCGATCCAGATCAAGCTGTCCCACCCGGTCAAGGCCTTGAGATCTTTGGCCAGGTTGATAATTCCAGAAGCCTCCACGCGGCCCCGTTTAATGACAAACATCCAGCCGGAATAGGTTAGCAGCACACCGTTAACCACCATAATCAGGTCGACTATGATGTACAGTTTCCGGGTTAATGATTCCGAAAGGAACCTGACCAGCATGGTGAAGCATATATGTCGATCCTGTATATACGCCCAGGCAATCCCGAACATGACGCCGTATATGGCGATGAAAATCGGCAGCTCCTCTCCCCACTCAAAGGATTTGCCGATGGTGTAGCGACGGATGGAGTTAGTGAAAACAATCAAAAAAAGCACAGCCATGGACAGCGATGCGCCGGCGGCGGCAAATTGCGAAAAAAGGTGTGTTGTTCCTTGAATGATGCGCTGCATGGATGCCACCCCTGCTCTTTACAGTGAAACAGGAGATGCGATTCACTGGGCTGATATACGTGGAGGACGACCGGAAGGCAAATCGCCTTTCCGGTCGTCGCAGGTTATCGCTGGTTACTTAGATGCTTCAGCGATCGCGGCATCAAGTTTTTTAATCCATATGGCATCGTCACCAAGTTCTCCAGCCAGCCACTTCTTAACGGCCGGCTGCGCCAGCTTCTTGAACTGTGCCAGTTCCGCCGCTGTCGGAGAATACACTTTCATACCCTCAGCCGCAACCTTGGTCACCCCTTCTGCAGTATTAAACTGCTGGATGGCGCGCCCCATGACGCCGGCAATGCGGGCTGCTTTTTTAACGACCGCCTGGTCTTTCGCCGGCAGCGACTGGAAGAATTCATCATTGATCAGAATAAAGTCGGCTGCGTAAACGTGACCGTCTAACACCAAAAATTTCTGCAATTTATGAAGTTTGTTGTTGTAAATGACGCCGACAGGATTCTCCTGGCCATCGACAACACCGGTTGCCAGGGCATTGGGAAGCTCGGACCAGGCAATCGGAGTCGGCTCGCCTCCCAGGCCTTTGACCATTTCCACATACAGCGGGATCGGCTGAACCCGGAACTTGAGGCCTTTCATATCAGCGGGTGTCCTGATTTCCCGAACGTTGTTGGTGAAATTCCGGAAACCCGTTTCTCCATAGGCCAGGATTCGCAGTCCTGTCTTCTTGAGGCAATATTCTGCCAGCTCCTTACCGAACGGGCCATCCAGGACGTCCCAGGCAATGGTGGGCGACGCGAACGTGTACGGGATGTTCAGGACATCCGCTGCCTTGAACACTGTTGACATCGCACCGGATACGAGGGTCATCTGTGTGGTCCCTTCCTGAACCTGCTGGACCAGACTATTTTCGTCACCCAGGGCCTTGGCCGGAAACAGCTCGACCGATATATCGGTCTCCCCTTCGACGATGTTCTTGAAGATCACCCCAGCCGCCCCTTTCTTGGAACTCTGCCATGATGCAGGATCAACATGACCTAGTTTGATCGTCGGTCCCGCCATGGCCGTTGCCGGTGCACATACCAGCCCCAGCATCAGCACCAATGACAAAAGCTTGCCTAAATTTGAAAAATTTCGTTTCATTTTTCTTTCCTCCTTTTCGTTAGGGTAAAAAATTCTATTGACCGAAACGCAATTCTATCATATATGTTTGAATAAGATACCAATGCATATGTCAAAAAATGACATTTAACGGCTTTTTCCAGTTACCAATTGAAATGGACCCGAATTATTGATAGTGCGAAGTTCAATAAGAAAACCTGTGGCGGATATAACACATCCGAATACACATTGCAACCCGGCCCGAACATTCAATCCCGAATCCAGGGCGTTTCGGATAAGGCGCGTCATTGTTTCGAGTGCTTCGGCTGCAGGGCGACAGGCGTTTTTGCGGCTGTGGGTGTCACTGACCGGGACGGACATGCTAACGTGGGGGACTCCGCAAGTCAGCGCTCGCTCCAGTCCCTTGTTATTTAATATCAATGCCGAAACAACCGTGCTTTCCTGTTTTCCGAGGCTTCGGATGAGCTCGTCGGTGTCTGCCATCTGGGGGACAACTTTTGGATGGACAAACGATCCTACTTGGATACGCTTTAATCCGGCCTTTTGCAACATTTGAAATAATTGCAGCTTTTCATTCAGACTGAAAATGCGAGACACCATCTGAAGACCGTCTCTTGGTGCGGCTCGCATAGAAAGTATTCTTGAGCCTTATTTGCTTGACGATGATACCACAGACCCCACCAGAAAGTTGTTTCGGCATATAAAGGGCGCAATCGTTGAGTATGACCGCGCTATGATTGTGGCCAGGCTCAGATGGGGAAGAGAGAGTAAAGCGCGTAAGGGAGGCCGCGCAGTGGGGAGAGCACCTTATGGATACCAAAGTCATGATGGACGGCTTATTCCTGATATTGAAACCGCTCAAGTGGTAAAAGAAATATTCATCGCCATTAAAAATAAAAAATCTGCCCATAGCATCGCCAAGGGCCTTAATGACCGGCAAATCAAAACCGGACTTGGAAAGCCCTGGACAGCCCGGGCTATAATGCTGATCGTTCGCAATCCGATCTATATGGGAAGAGTTATTGTTGATGGCCAGCTTCGCGCCGGCCAACATCAACCATTGATTTCCGCAAGGATTTTTAACAAAGTTCAATCTGTCATCAATTAATTTCATAATTATTTAAATGCTTTAAACGTTGCTCGGACAGAAGATAATATATTGCTATTTCATGCCTTTATCTCTAAGTCCATATAATCAATAATATCAATAAATTAGGATTATAGTTTACATTCTTATTGAGAATCAGACGCAATAATAATTTTAAAAGCCCCAAACTTGTCTATGTGGAATTCTATTTTTTTCAGTCATCTATTATTTTCCCAAAGGGGCCCTTTAAATAATCCTTTCAGGCATGTCGATGATAAATCGATGAAAAAGCTTTTTTAGGCTGTCATAAGATATTGATATTATAAGTTAATTTATTACTGTCTTTTGGAATATATCCACTGGGAGGAATAAAAGAGAATATTTAAAGATCGACATCCATGGCAACCCAGGAGGGAAAGTCTAGATGCATCATCTGAGTTCGGGAAGCTAGGACATAAAAAGAAGCATCAGTGGGTTGTTTGCCGCAAATGGACAATTGAGTATATCCTTTCATAAAACTATCCCACTGCTGTCAATGGAGGACAACGTGCAAATTCATATCCCTGATTCAGTCCGGCGAGAGATTTTCTTTGTCCTGGATGACATGCACTGGACCTATGCCCTCCCATGCCTGAATGGACTTCTCCAGATCACCTGCCACCGCTATGATGGTATCCCGGGGTTTAAGGCAAGAGCTTGCAGTCTGGAGAATGTGCTTAAGACTCACGGCCCGAATGCGATCTCTAAATTCATAGATTAGGGAGAGCCCCAGGCCATAAAGCTCGGTTTCCAGCACCCGGCCGGCAATCTTGGAAGGCGTCTCCAGCCCCAGCGGAAACGACCCTATATAGTATCCTTGCGCGGATTCCAGCTCTTCTTTCGTGGCCCCGGTGTTCCTGTAGCTCTCAACGATATCCAATATGCGATTAACAACCTCTGGTGCTAATGCAGGCGTGGTAAAGGTAGAGATGATGAAGGGACCGGGACCCTTCCTGGCCTTGAAACGGCTGGAGATCCCATAGGTATAACCACGCTTGACGCGTATCTCTTCCATCAGTCGCGACGAGAATCCTCCGCCCCCCAATATGTAATTCATCACCTTGGCAGCATGATAAGACGGATAATCGCGGGATATCCCCAGGTGCCCCATGCGGATTTGGCACTGGGTAAAGCCGGGGCGAAGAAATAGGTGGACGCTTTTTCCTGCGGGTTGGGGCAAGGAATTTTTCTTTTGCTTTTCCTCGGGGGCCACACCATTGTCCTGTTCAAAAAGACGGCGCACTTTTTCCACGACCTCCTCAGCACGGACATCTCCCACAATAGCTACGGCCATTTGAGAAGGATGGAATATTTTGGAATAGTGGGAGCGCAAATCATCCACCGACAAGGATTCCACCGATGCCATGATGCCATCGATGGGGTGCCCGTATGGGGCATCCTTGAATAAAACCGACTCGAACGCCTCGTCGGCCACCCGGGAAAGATCCTGCTGTTTATTTCTCAAAGCGCCCAGTTTTCGTTTTTTTAGCAAAAGAAATGCATCCGGGGGAAACGTGGGTTCGAGGACGATATCGCACACGATCTCCAGCAGAGCGTCCAGATCCTCTGATAAGCCCTGTAACATGATCCACCCTGCATCCCATCCGGCTGTCGATACCATTATGGCACCCAGCGAATCCAGCGCCAATGATATCTCTTCCTCGCTCCGTTTGGCTGTCCCTAATAGGAGGCCTTCCATGGTAAGGTTGCTTATACCCTCCTTGCCCAAAGGGTCGGTCTCGGCCCCATTTTTAATAATTGCATGGAGACAAACCACAGGCAATTTGTGGTGTTCGACCACATAAAGAATCATCCCGTTCGGAAGTCGGTGATGAACGAGAGGTGGGATAACGCTGCTTTCCCCAATGGGGCTGTGGAGCGCTGAGAACAGATAATAGGGCTCACCCATTCTGAGAGTACACATTTTCATCTCCCGGTGTTATTCCATTGGACCAAGCTTGACATTCTCATCCTCTGTAACGGGAACTAAAGTCACCACCGTACGATTGGAAGGGCGGAGATACTCCTGTGCCACCCGCACTATATCTTCTGCCGAAATTGTTTGATAGCGGTGAGTGACATGCTCTGCCATTCTCCAGTCCCCTCCCCTGATCTGATAAAGCCCCAGGACCAGGCCTTTAAAGAAGTTCGTCTGGAGAGAGAGTAGATACGAGGATCTGAGTTGCTTTTTTGCTTTTTCCAGCTCTTCAGCTGCAACTGGCAACCGCGCCAGAGACTCTGCTTCCTCTAAGACCTCCTGTTCAAGCTCGCTGATATCAACAGCCGGGGCCGCTATGGTATTGATTATCATCTGGCCGTGATCTGTACTCAAGAAAGGGGGTTGTCCCACATCTGTCACGGCCTCAACAGCTTTGCCTGTTTTGACGAACTTCTGGTAAAGCCTTGCGGACCGTCCACGTGCTAAAATTGCTGAAATGGCCAGAAGCGGAAAGATGTCAGGGCGGGAGATATCGGGCACGTGGTAGCCAGCATAAAATGAGGGAAGGCGGGCCACCTTCCTCACCACTGCCCGCTTTTCGCCCCGCTGGGGTCGCTCCCGGCTTCGCACTGGAGGAGGCGGTTTTTGACGCTCCATGAGATCGAAATATTTCCGGACCACTCCCAAGGCACTTTTCGGCTCAATGTCCCCCACCATAACGATTACGGCGTTGTTAGGGGCATAATAAGTCCTATAAAATTCTCTGCAATCCTCTACGCTGATGGAACGAAGATCGCTGTCCCAACCGATAACAGGCCACTGATATGGATGCTGGTCGAATGCGGTTGCATAAAGCTGCTCCATGGCCATGCCATCCGGTGAGTTAACTATCCGCATGCGCCGCTCGCTTCTCACAACCTCTCGCTCGGTCTCGAGGCTCTCTTGATCCAGGATGAGGTTGACGATTCGTTCTGCCTCAAGGCGCGCCGCCAGCTCCAGCCTATCAGATGGCAGGTTTTCAAAGTAGAAGGTGCTATCCTTTGTAGTAAAGGCATTGAGTTCCCCGCCATTGGCCTGAATGATTCGTGAAAACTCCTCAGGTTTGAGGTGAGCGGTTCTCTTGAACATCAGATGTTCAAAGAGGTGCGCAATGCCCGTACTTCCGGGCATCTCATTGCGCGATCCCGCATAGAAATGGACCTGGAATGAAACTGAGGGAACCATGTGATCCTCCAGCGCCAGTACCTTAAGGCCGTTTTCCAGCTCAAATTCTCGGACCCCAACCCAGATTCCTTCCATATTACTGCCTCCCTGCTGGCAAACATTAACCCTCGAGGGAAATCATAATCCTAAGGCTCTTTATTCGCAACATGAAATGGCATCATGCTCGATTAGTAAAAAAGTGCATCAAAGAGCCTTAACATATGCTCACCAAGTGTGAAAAAGTCTAATTGCTGGACCCATATAATACTCAACCCATAACACCACGTCCTCAGATAAATTCTTGGAAAAAACATTCGAGAAATGCGATCATCAACGAGCCCATGGTAAACAATGTAACGCAGCCAAGTCAAGGCAGATAAACTGGCAGTAAGGCTTGCCAACCAGCGGGAAAAATTTTATAGTTCCATATCATCTCTTCGTGGAACGAGGAAATATTCGAAATGGAATTCAAGCGGCGCAGAAAGATACTCCTGGCCATCGGGCTATCTCTGGGAAATTTCATGACGGCAATGAATGCTTCAATCGTCACCTTAACCATTCCTTCGATAATGCAGTATTTTCAAACCAGTATTCTGACGGCAGGATGGATAGCCATGGCCCCTTTGGTCACAATAACTGGGCTCATTGTGCCCGCGGGAAAGTTGGCCGATATAGTGGGGAGAAAACGTATTTATCTCCTCGGAATGACTATTTTCATGGCCGGATCGGTGCTCTGCGGCATGTCCCACAGTGTGGCATTTCTCATTGCTGCAAGTGTTCTTCAGTCCATCGGTGCAGCGGCTATTTTCGCATGCGGGCCCGCCATCATTTCGATCTCATTTCCGACCGCTCATATGGGCAAGGCGCTGGGCCTGATAGGGCTTGGTGTCTCTCTGGGAATGCTGGTAGGCCCCGCAGGAGGAGGATACATCATTCAATATGCGGGGTGGCGATTTGTTTATCTCGCCAGCATTCCCATAGGGCTTATCACTTTTATACTTATGCGCTGGAACTTATCAGATGATAAGCCCGAAATCCACAACCTCTCCTTTGACATACCGGGTGCTGCCTCATTTTTCTTGTTTGTTCTATTCTTTATCCTGGCTCTTAATCAGGGGGCTGATCTCGGGTGCTCATCTCCCGTCTTATTATTGATGGGTCTGGTCAGTGTGCTTTCTATTTTGTTCTTCATCCGACAGGAAATCCGAATATCCAATCCCATGGTGAACCTTCGATTATTCCGCAACACAATGTTAACCATTTCCATTATCTCGCGGATACTTTTTTTCATGCTCTCTTACATTTTTACCTTTACCATCCCATTTTATCTGCAAAATGTTTTGCATTATCCGCCTTCTCAGATGGGCCTGCTCCTCAGTCCCGTTCCCTTTATACGAATGGTCAGCGGACCCATCAGCGGATGGATCTCGGATTCCATCGGCACCCGCTGGCTCACGACAGCAGGCATGCTAATTTCGGGTTTAATGGCCGCGTTTTTAACTACAATGGGTGAGTCGGCAAGCCATGCCGACATTCTGATCCGCTTTTTGCTATTCGGTTTCGGTTTGGGGATCTTTGCCGTGCCCAACATGAGCGCTCTTCTTGGATCGGTGGATCGGCAGGATTTGGGCTTTGCCGCCAGTTCCATAGCCCTCTTCCGTAACCTGGGAATGGCCATGGGCATTGCGGCGGCCAACGTGGTTATCAATCTCAGCCTGACCAGCTCAAAAACATTATCTAATATAGCTAATGAAGAGGCACTTCTGGCGGCACTTGAGAACTCTTGGTGGCTGGCCGCGGCATTGGGCTTCACAGGTGCAGCAGTTTCTTTGATTAAAGAATCAAAAAAATATTAAGTCCGCCTACTAGACCTCATCATCCAAGGAATCCGGGCGCTGCTGACCGGGAGTCTTCATCTCGATGATTCGCTTTTCACTTGCCGTCGCCATTGTTCGATACCCGAGGATATCGTTCAACTTGCGGTTGATCTCCGCCATATGCTGTACTTGATCCACGATGACTTTGATTAACTGATATTGAGGTTCATCTTGCGATATGGCTCGCAATAGGAGTTCAGTTCTGCCCAATATCATCTGAATCGGCAAGTCGAACTCCTTACAGGCACTGTTTATTTTTTCGATCAGGGCGTTAAGTGCCTCCCTTCCCATTTGTTCATTCTGATGATGATTGTACCTGGGAATCTCCGAGATAATTCCATGAATGATCACTTCCCGTGGGGAAGCGCTGATAATGTTGGCCGAAGCGCTGTTTCGCAGCCATCGGACCGATCCATCGCGATGGTAAATCCGATGTTCAATTGGGGGCACTTCGTTCCCCTCATTCAGGGCCTGAGCGAAAGCCTGAACCCTGTGGCGGTCTTCGGGGTGAACCATCCGGAACCATAGATGTTCGTCCCGGTAATAATCATCCGGGGTATAGCCGGTGATGCGCTGGCACTGCGGCCCGTGAAAGAGAATCTGCACGCACTTTCCCCTAATTTGTACAATATAGAGATAATCCGGAATGGCGTTGACCAGTGTGCGATAGTGCTTTTCAGATTGCTGCAGCGCTTGTTGCTCATGCTTTTTGCGGGTTATATCCTGAACCGTTGCCACAAACCCGGTGGGCCTGCCCCATTCGTCATTTATAATAGAGATCGAGAAGGTAGCCAAAATTCCCTTTCCATCTCGGGTACGGCACGGCATTTCAAAGATGAATCCTTCTCCTTTTTCATGAAACTCGCTCTCCTGAGGCTGGGATAACCCATCTTTCCCTTTTTCGTAAAGCATGCTGAGGTGGTTTCCTATCGCCTCGGACCTGGAATAGCCGAAGATGTGCTCTGCCCCTCGATACCAAGCTGTGATCTTGAGCTCCAGATCCAAACAGATAACGCCATCGCTAACCATATCAAATAATCTAGCTTCAGCAGTGGTGGTCTTCTCTTTCCGCTTTCCTGCGGGCACATCTTCCAAGAAGTACAAAACACCAGGCCCATCAGGGCTTTCGATTTTGACACCCTGAGCCGCCATGTAGATTTCCTTGCCGTTGCTGGTCAAGCATTTGAAAATTGAACGTTGTTTGGCGGAGGCCATCTCAAGCCTGGCACCGGAGGCAGTATCGTCTTCCTCCAAAACCTCGAGGCTAATATCCTTAATCCCGCAACCCGTGATTCTCAGAAAAAACTTGTTAATAAAAACTATTTTGCCGTTTTGTCGTAAAAATACTCCCAATGGGAGCTCTTCCAGTATCTGAATTGTATGATAATCAATAAAAGGTGTTCTTTTCTCGATCGGTACTTGATTAGTCATTATAAAATGCCCCATTTTTGTTTAATATATTAATCAAAATATTTATTTTAATAAAATATAGAATCTAAGCAGATTCGTCAAGGTAACAGACGAACTTATCTTAACTTTTTGATTTCACTCATGTTTATGATGCAGATCGGAGGCTGTCCATTGGGTGGCCAATATTGTGGCATCAAATGTAAAACAGTGCCAGAATGAGCGATGACATGGAAATCCTGCCTTAGTTGAAACTCATGAAATACTGAGAATAAGCCCGATTAGAAAGCGTTGTGGGAAACTGCACATTGCACAACCGGACACTAATGACAAGGATTTTTACCTGCGGTGAACAAAAGAATGGATGGATTGTTTCAAAGGATGAGAAAACACTTATCAGATATTGATACTGATTCAAGACATTATTTCCACATGCATAAACAAGGAGGGGTGCTCTCATGATTCCTTTAAAATCCATGTTCGCAGTGGCCCTCTTTAGCCTCGCGGTTTCAACAGCTATTAGTGCAGACATGAAAATGATGAGCGTCCAGGTGAGAAAGGGATTGTGAGGGTGGCGCCTTCATTCCTTAGCAAAGTCATTGCCACCCTGTACTATGGTAATCGGGTTCTGGTTTACGAAGAGAAAAACTCCTGGGTAAAAGTCGGCAAGCCGCGCAAAAAATATTCCGGATGGATCCATGCTTCTGCTCTTACGAGAAAGAAAATAATACTGAATCCCGGAAAGAAGGACGTTGAAATTGCGGCTTCAAGTGATGAACTGGCACTCGCTGGCAAGGGTTTTAACGAAGACGTGGAGGCGGAATTCAAACGAAAGCACAGGAACATTGACTACAGATGGGTTGATTACATGGAAAAAATCACCATGTCTACCGCAGAAATGCAGGCCTTCCTCAGAGAAGGCAAAGTGAAGCCGCCCAAAGGAGGTGCCCGATGAATCGAATTTATGTATCAGCCATGCTTCTGATTATGCTCCTTTGGATGGTTTCCCTCACGGCTTGCAGGGACATTGAGGCGTTATCACAATTGGACAGTTCCATCGATGTGTTGAAGTCAATAACAAAAACTACTAAGGCAGTGGCGAAGACGTTTGAGGATATAACGCCTGAACAGGAGTATTATATTGGACGGGCTGTGGGGGCAACGATACTCACTCGTTACAAGCCTTGCAACAATACCCGGGCGATTCGCTACATGAACATCCTCGGTCAGACATTGGCGCAGGCCTCGGACAAACCTGAGACATTCGGCGGTTATCATTTTCTCATCATGGATACGGATGAGATAAATGCCTTCGCTGCCCCCGGTGGCTTGATTTTCGTCTCACGCGGTATGCTGCGATGCTGCGAGAGCGAAGATGCTGTTGCAGCGGTTCTGGCCCATGAAATCGGTCATATACAGCAGCAGCACGGACTCAGCGCCATCAAAAAGAGCAGACTGACGACAGCCCTGACCATCCTGGCCACGGAAAGCGCCAAGAGATTCGGTGGCAGGCAACTGGCCCAGTTGACCGAAGCTTTTGAAGGCTCCATCAGCGATATTACATCCACCATGATTAACAGGGGATACTCACGTGCATTTGAACGGACAGGCTGACGCTGCGGCTGTAACCATCTTGAAAAGAGTGGGATACAATACTTACGGCCTCATCGAGATGCTGCAAGAGATGGAAAAGCGCCTTAAACCTGGTGGTCTCGATTTTGCCAAAACCCATCCTTCCCCAAAAAGCAGAATCGAGGAAATTACTGAATTGATCGGCGATTACAATTCGGCACCAGCTACACCCGCCAGGCAGGCAAGGTTCAGGATGGCCCTCAGAAATATTTAGACAATGCCAGTACATTATTCTTCCTCATGATGACAAAGCTGTTACAGGGATTAGGGGTAGGTCTGGCCGCCTCAGCACTGGCTGTCGCTCTCTTCCTCTGGGGTCCTGACTGGCTCGGCTGGTTTGAAGGTAAAACTTGGGATTTGCGCGCCTCATACCTTTGCGCGCCTCGCCCTTCCAGCGATAGGATCCGCCTGATTCTCCTGGACCAGAAGAGCCTCGATTGGGGTGAAAAGGAATTAGGCCTATCATGGCCATGGTCCAGGGAGGTCTACAAGCCTATAATCAGCTTTTGGAGGAGGAGCGGCGCCAAGGCAATCGCTTTCGACGTCCTCTTTAATGAGCCCTCATTTTACGGAGTCAAGGATGACCAAGACTTCGGAGAGGCCATAGCACAGTTTCCCGCATTTGCCGGTACGCTTTTACTGAGTAAGAATACCGGCAGCGCCACAACATGGCCCAGTGACGTTCCGATCTTTAGCTCGAATATCAAAGGACTGAATGAATGGTTACCCTATGCAAACGAATGGGGGATAGGCATGCCGAGGGCCACGTTTCCCATCCCGGAAGTAGCGACTAATGCCAAAATACTCGGAAACGTCAAGGCCAACCCTGATTCAGATGGAGTACATCGTCGCGTCAGATTGTTTTCCATATTCGACGAAAAACTTGTTCCTTCGCTGGGTTTGGCGATTCTTTTATCCGCATCGCCAGATGAAACCATCGAACTCAAACCGATGTCTATCAAAATAGGCGGTAAGTCAGTTCCCCTTGACAAAAGCGGATATTCCATTCTCCGTTACCGCCCTTCGGGAACCTACAGGAGCTTTAGTGCAGCCGCAGTCATCCAGTCTGAGTTGCGCATCCAGTCGGGTGAAGCGCCGCCGATCAAGGATCTGGAAGCTTTAAAGGATTGTTACGTTTTTTTCGGATTCAGCGCTCCGGGGCTTTTCGACCTCTGGCCGACACCTATCAGCAGAAGATCTTCAGGTGTTGAAATTCATGCAACAGTACTGGACAATCTCCTGTCGGGTGACTTCATGCAGGGGGCTCCATGGGTGGGTTACGGTATTTGTGATTATCGTGCTGGCATTGATCTGCGGCGTTGTGGCCTCACTCAGCAGGAGCGCCTGGGAGAGCCTTCTCGTGTGCGTGATCTGCCTTTCCATCCCAGTAATGCTATGCATTGTGGCATACAAGATAGGGATATGGCTTCCTTTTGTGGTTCAAGAGAGTGCAGCGGCTTTAACGCTTTTCGGCGCTGTTGTGGTAAATTATGCCACCGAAGGGAGGCAGAAGCGATTCATTAAAAGCGCATTCAAACATTATCTGAGTCACACCGTCATCGAGCAACTTATTCAGCACCCCGAACGTCTGAAACTCGGCGGGGAAAGGCGCTGCCTCTCGATCTTCTTTTCAGACCTCCAGGGTTTCACCAGAATATCTGAGAGCTTGGAACCGGAAGAGCTTACCGCCTTGCTCAACGATTATCTGACGGCGATGACCGATATAATCCAGGAAGAAGCCGGAACGGTAGATAAATATGAAGGTGACGCTATTATTGCCTTCTGGAACGCGCCCTTGGAGCAGCCGGATCACGCTGTAAGAGCCGTGCGGGCAGCTTTGCGCTGCCAAGAAAAGCTGGCGAAATTGCGCCCGCGTTTTCATGAACAATTTGGCAAGAATCTGTTCATGCGCATCGGCATTCATACCGGGCCAGTGGTTGTGGGCAACATGGGTTCTCACAGTCGTTTTGATTACACCATTATCGGCGATGCCGCCAACCTCGCCTCCAGGCTTGAGGGCATCAACAAGCACTTCGGCACGTATACGATGATCTCCGATACTACGCTCGATTTGATTGGCAAGGCCTTTGCCACGCGTGAAATCGCACGCGTTGAGGTTGTGGGACGCAAGAAGCCCGTGCGCGTCTTTGAACCTATGTACTGGGAAGATTTTAAAACACGGAAAACCTACCTTTCTGTGTTCTCTCAAGCGCTTGAAGCTTACTACAAAGGCCAGTTTCACGAGGCGCTCGAGCTTTTCCGGAGGATAGAAACAAAAGACCCAGTCTCTGCCGTTTATGCGGTCAAGTGTCAGGCACTGATAGACCATCCCCCGTTACAATGGCAGGGTGTGTGGTTAATGACCGAGAAATGAATTCTCAAAAAAGAGTTCGAACAACTGTACAAAACAGAATTTTTTCCTTCCACAGGCTCAGGAGATTGCCGGCAAAGCCACTGGGCTTCTCCTTAAACTCAATATAGATCAAGAAGCCTTCGGTATTCTCAAACCTACGCTCATTATTTTTGCATCCCACACAAAGGCTGATTTAGCATCCAGCATTCCTGTTTGTTGCCGCATTTAATATTAAACCAGTATCGGAAAGGCGAAAGATGGAGCACTGGGGGATTCCCCCGTAGCTAAAAAACCTGCAAAAATCATGTTAAAAGTCTAAAGAGATGAGTAATTTTTATTAATAAAACACTTTAAAAATATGAGCTTAGTTTCACATATCTTAGGTATAATGGTAAATTTCATATACTAAAAATTTTCATTCAAACCAGCGAACCGGTATCATTATACGTCCTTTTTGTGGATTTCTTGGCGGAGGCACTCTGGATGCACTGATTTTTAGCATCCCTGTATTTAATGTATTTTATATATTTCTTAGCCCTTTTTGATTTATCGATTTCGCCTAAAGTAGAAATGGAGAGGGTTCCAAACCGGTTTTATGTGATTGATTTTGAACAAGGGGTTTGTTATCCTGATATATAAAAAATAGCACCATGCTTTAATCGTTTTTTCCACCATTAGCATAAGACGCCCTATTAATTAATTAATACCCTAAACCATCAGCTATGCTGATGGTCCAAGCTTTGCTTTGCAG
>CAZTAS010000028.1:0-37588 GCA_964611635.1 uncultured Thermodesulfobacteriota bacterium | reverse complement strand
TGTCTGGGGGATTTCGTTTCTGGCATCTGGGATGGTGGGAGTGCGGAGTGGAGGTTTTAAAAGTGGCCTTCGATCTGCCATGGATCCCCCAGGCGGCCTCTACCCTTAATCGTTTCTGGAACAAGATCAACACCCAAAAGTTGGCTGAACAGATGGGTGAGAGTGCTCGCCGGTTTGTGCGAACAATTATTGAGTGGGAGTCGATAACCGAGGACAATCTCAATCTGGACTCTTGCGTGATCACACGTTACGGCCAGCAAGAGGGGGCCAAGAGGGGATACAATCCGAAGAAGCCGGGCCGGGCATTGAGGTGGTTGAGTTTCTATTTGAGCACCTTGATGACAAATGGCAGCGGGAGAGGCGATACGTGGTGGTGAGGCAGTCCATCGCGGTGCGGCCCAAGGGCTCTGGCAAACAGCCCTCCCTTTTCAAGGAACTGGATCAGTGGGGGGAATACCGCATGAGCCTGATGATCACCAACGATCAAATGGTGATGAATGTCCTTGTGTTTCACAACCTGATTCATTACCTCAACAGAAATATTTTCAACAAAAAGGGCCCTGTGGAGCAGCTTCGCACCATCCGTGGGAAATATTTTATCATAGCCGCTCAACTGGGGAAAAGCGCTGGATATGAAGTGCTCAGGCTTGCCGTCCGTATCTAACTGCCGAGCCCTTGAGGGGCCGTCAGCGGCGAAATGAGCCGGCCAACGTGGTCAGGGTTGCAGAGGCCTTATCACTGCTTCATCATTGTACAGTGGCGGAAGTTGCCCAGATCACATCCCGAAATGCACGGGATCTTTTTGGCATAGGAAATTGAAAAAATAACCTTCAGCGTTCAGGCAATAGTCTTTTGGAATCTTCTCGAAGCCAGCCACAGTGTGACCAGGCCCATCAAGGCCAGGGCCATCATGTGCGGCCAGAGGATGCCCGGTCCCACCCCTTTGAGGAAAATGCCCCGGATGATGACCAGGAAGTAGCGCAGCGGATTCACATAGGTGAGCCACTGGATAACCTCCGGCATATTGGCGATGGGGAACATGAACCCCGACAGGAGCACCGCAGGGAGGAAGAAAAAGAAAGTGCTCATCATTGCCTGCTGCTGGGTTCGACTGACCGTTGAGATAAAGAGGCCGATACCCAGCGTCGTCATCAGGTAAAGGACAGTGGCCAGGAAGAGCAACAGCAGATTACCACGAATCGGAACCTCGAACCAGAATACTCCGACCATAGCTACTAATATCACGTCAACGAGACCGATCAGGGCGAAAGGCACGGTCTTGCCGAGAATGAACTCCATTGGTGTGATGGGGGTAACAATGATCTGTTCCATGGTGCCGGTCTCCTTCTCACGCACAACGGCCATGCTGGTGAGCAGTAAGGTGATGAGCATCACGACCATGGCGATAACGCCGGGAACATAGAAGTTACGGCTCTCGAGGTTTTCGTTGAACCAGGCACGAGCTTGCATTTCCACGCGCCCGAACTTCTGGGCCGGGCCTTTCAGACGGGTGAATCGTCTGATCAAGACTTTTTGCGAAAATTGGCCGATGATCTTTGCGCTGTAATCAAGCACAATCCTTGCCGTGTTGGAGTCGGTTCCGTCCACAATCACCTGAAGCTGCGCAGTCCTCCCAGCCTGTAAGTCATTTCCAAAGCCCTTGTTCATGCTGAGAACGGCTTTTACCTTACCGAGATTGATCAACTCGCGAATACGGCCTTCGTCGCTAACGTACTCTAATATATCGAAATAACCCGATTTTTCGAATCGGGTCACCAGCTCCCGGCTGGCCACGCTGTTGTCAAGGTCGCGGACCGCCGTGGCGATATGCCTGACGTCGGTCGTAACGGCATAGCCGAACACGAGCACCTGTATGATGGGCGGGAGGAAGATGACGAACCTCATCCTCGGGTCGCGAAATATCTGTATGAACTCTTTGATGAGCATATGCTTGATGCGCTCGAACATGATTACTCCAATTTCTTTTTGAACTTCATGTTGGCCAAGGCTATCATTACAGCGGCGAAGGTGGCCAGGAGTCCCGCTTCGACTGCCAGGATATCAAGCCCGACGCCTTTCAGGTAAATGCCTTTGAGCAGGGCCACGAAATACCTCGCCGGGATCAGGTATGTGATCCATTGGATCGGTTTCGGCATGTTGCTGATGGCATACATGAAGCCCGACAGCAGGAATGCGGGCAGGAATGTTAGTACCATCGCCAATTGGCTGGCCAGAAGCTGGCTCTTGGTCACGATGCTGATCATCATGCCCATCGATAGGGCTCCTGCCAGGAAGATTGACGCCATACCAAAGAGCAGGACCACGTTGCCGCGCAGAGGGACATGGAACAGAAATTCGCCCATGAGCACGGCAAGCAGGACGTCGAACATTCCGATGGCGAAATAGGGCAGGAGCTTGCCGAGGATCAGTTCATGACCTTTCACCGGCGTGGAGATAAGTTGCTCCATGGTGCCGCGTTCCCACTCGCGAGCCACCGTCAGCGAGGTCAAGAGTGCAGCAATAACCATCATGATAACGGCGATGAGACCGGGGATGATGTAATTTTTGGATTCCATGTCGGAGTTGAACCAGACCCGGGGCCTAAGATCAAGCGGAGGACTAAGTGTGCTTTCGCCGATCCGCTGAATTTCGCGAACGGCAATGTCCTCCGAGTAACTCTGGATTATCACATCAGCGTATCCCATAGCGATGGTGGCGGTGTTGGAATCGCTCCCATCCATGATCAACTGGACCGGGGCAGGGCGCCCGGACTCGATGCGTCCAGCGAAGTCAATTGGAATGATGAGGGCTAAAAGGGCCCGGCCTGAATCTATGGCCCGCTCAATTTCCCTGTAGCTGCGAGTATAGCCCCTGAGCGAGAAATAAGCCGATCCACTAAAGCGGCGGATGAGCTCCCGGCTCGTCCGGGATTCGCTCTGGTCCCAGACCACCATCGGCACGTCATCCACGTCGAGTGTCAATGCGTAGCCGAAGAGTACCAGCAGCAGTATTGGCATGGCGATGGCTATGCCAAGGCTTCTCGGGTCACGAACGATATGAATGAACTCCTTGCGGGCGATCGCTTGAACTCGAAGCGGCTTCATCGTTGCACCTCGTGCTGGGGCTGTTCTGCCCGATCACGGGATTCAATTAGTGAGACAAACACGTCCTCCAGCGAAGGGACAATCCGCTCGACACGCTCGACCCGATAGCCGTGTTCATGAAGGTGTCTCCAGATCGCGTTTGCGGCAACTTCAGCGTCTTTGACGATCACGTGTAGACCCTTGCCGAACAGGGCGACTTCTTTGACTCCGGCCACATTCTCAATTTCTCCCATCGCGTCCTGAGGTCTCTGGCAAAGAATCTCCAGGACGTCCTCCTGCATGAGTTCAGTCTTGAGCGCCTCCGGGGTTCCGATGGCGATCAGCTCACCCCGGTAGATCAGACCCAGCCGGTCGCAGTACTCTGCCTCGTCCATGTAGTGGGTGGTGATGAAAACCGTGACACCCTTTCCAGAAAGGTCGTAGATCAGGTTCCAGAACTGACGGCGGCTGATGGGATCCACGCCGGATGTAGGCTCATCAAGAAAAATAATCGGCGGCTCGTGGAGAATCGCGCACCCCAGCGACAGGCGCTGCTTCCAGCCGCCCGAAAGAATGGCCGTTCGGGAGCGCCGATGCTCCGTGAGACCTGCCATCTCGAACACCCACTCCTTCCGCTCTTTCTTCTTCTCTGGAGCAATTCGGTAGATACCGCTGTAAAAGTCGATGTTCTCTTCCACGGTCAGATCATCGTAGAGCGAGAACTTCTGGCTCATATACCCGATGTGGGACTTAATACTTTCCGCTTCGGTGCTAATGTTGAACCCCGCGACCGTGCCCGTTCCGCCGCTGGGCGCTAGAATCCCGCAGAGCATTCGGATCGTTGTCGACTTGCCCGCACCGTTGGGACCGAGGAAACCGAATATCTCACCCGCGGCGACATCGAAACTGACTTTATTCACGGCGATGAAGCTGCCAAACCGTTTCTCCAGGTCATGCACGACAACGGCCTTCCCATTTTCACCAGGATTCATTGTGGTCTACTCCTTTTCCCCTGGCGAGGGCGGAGACGAACACGTCCTCCAGCGCTGGTTCGATGGGGCCAATATTGCTTATTTCCAGGCCGGCTTCTGCAAGGACTTTTTTCCCCTGCACCAAAGTCTTTTCAGGATCCTGTGTCACGATGTGAATTCGGTCGCCGAACAGACTTACCGAATCTGCTTCTAGCTGTTCTCGCAACAGAGCCGAGGCCTTGCGCGGCTGCGAAGAGCGAATCTCGATGATCGTCCCGCACATCAGCTTCTTCACCTCGTCGGGCGTTCCGAAGGCAAGGAGTTTGCCCCTGTGGATGAGGCCCAGTCGATTGCAACGCTCGGCCTCGTCAAGGTAGTTGGTCGAGACTAAGATAGTGACTTTCTCGCGGAGCAGTTGATACAGGATGCGCCAGAAGTCGCGGCGCGACACGGGGTCCACGCCATTGGTCGGCTCATCCAGGAAAAGTATCTTCGGTGTATGGATCAGCGCACAGGCCAAGCCGAGCTTTTGTTTCATTCCGCCTGAGAGGTTGCCCGCTAAGCGCTTCTTAAAAGGCGTCAGATTGCTGAAGGCAAGGAGCCGCTCGATTTTTTCTCCCCGGCCTTTGCGCGGCACTCCGTAAATGTCCGTATAGAAGTCGATGTTTTCCTTCACCGTGAGGTCCGGGTAGAGGCCGAATTTCTGGCTCATATACCCGATTTCCTCCTTGATTGCCTCCGCATCTTTCAAAATGTGGTGGCCAGCCACCCAGGCATCGCCCGAAGTGGGTTCCATGATCGAGGTCAAGAGCCGCATTATCGTGGTCTTTCCCGCACCATCCGGTCCCACCAGGCCGAATATCTCTCCCTCGGCCACAGAAAGCGTCAGACTATCAACAGCGGTCAAGCCGTTGAAGGATTTTGTCAGGCCTTCGGTTATGATGGAGCCCATCTCTCACCTCACTTGGAGTGGCCCAGCAAGATGTCCGCGTCAGCAGGCATGCCGGGCTTCAGTTCCATTTTGGGGTTCGGGATATCCACCTTCACCCGATAGACCAGTTTCACGCGTTCCTTTTTCGTTTGAACATTCTTGGGCGTGAACTCTGCCTGCGAGGCAATGAAGGAGATGTGTCCCTCATACACTTTATCCGGATAGGTGTCGGTGGTCACGCGCACCCGCTGGCCGAGCTTCACGCGACCCAAGTCGGTCTCGTTGATGTACACACGCAGCCACACGTTCTCAAGGTTGCCTACTGTAACTACCGGTGTTCCAGGGGCGACATACTCTCCCTGCTCGACATTTTCCGAAAGGATCACCCCAGAGATGGGAGAGGCCAGCGTCGCGTCACCCAAACGCGTTTCGGCCAGGGCAAGAGCCTCTTTCGCCTGTTCCACCCGAGCGCGGGCCTGTTCGATGGTCTCCTCACGAGGACCTTTTTTAACAAGCCCATGTCGCTCTTTGGCTTCCTTTAGAGCCGCCCGGGCCTGTTCAATCTGTTCTTTCCGGGGACCCTCTTCGACGAGTTTAAAATGTTCTTGGGCTTCCTTCAACCTTGCCCTGGCCATGTTATAAGCTGCTTGAGATACCTCATATTCTCGTGCGGATATGACATCCTTCTTGTAGAGTGCTCTCAGCCGCTCATAATCAGCCTTCAAGCGCTCAGCGTCCGCCTTTGCTCGCTGTACCGTTGCCTTTGCGGCGGCCACCTCCTGTGACCTTGAGCCGGCGAGCATTTCGTCAAGCCCGGCTTGCGCCTTCTGCATGGAAGCAGCGGCCTGGGCGATTTCCTCCGGTCGAGAACCTGCCTCGAGCTCGGCAAGGGCGGCATGTGCCGCCTTTAATTCCGCTTTATGGAGAGCGACTTCCTGGGCAAGCTCAGTGCTGTCTAAGCGTGCAACTACTTGACCGGCCCTGACCGTTTCGCCTTCTGAAACCAGACGTTTTTCAACCCGCCCGGAAATTTTGAAGCTCACCTCAGTATCGGTGATCTCAATGTTGCCGGAGACGCGGATGATGTTAGGATCGTTGTTTGACCTGTTTTTGATTTGCTTATAAGCCAATACCGTCACGGCCGCAATTAAAGGTAAAAGGATTACAAGCTTTATCCTAAACCTCACACCAGACCTCCTATGTGAATTTTTGTTCACATGATGGCTAAAAAATTATTCCACCCGTATGGCCTCGCTGAATATCTGCCAGGTTCCCTCCGTTTGCTTCATGATGTCGAACGAGCCATCGGTCAGATGCCAGAGGATTGCTGACGGCTGAAACATACCCAAGAACATCACCGAGAATGTTTCCGGAGCGATATCTTGACGGATTCGGTCCTCCCTCTGGCCTTGACGAATAATATCACACACTCTGTCGAGATACTCTTTGATGATCTTATACAACTTGGCTTTTCTTTCCGGGTGGCCGATATAGACTTCTTCAGAAAATAAGATACTTGGGATTGCCCGAAACTCCTGGATCAATTGGACATGGCGCATGAGCAGTTGCTTGATAGTATCCAGCGGATCGGAGGTCTCCTCGCGGACAGCTTGGACGTTGCTAATGAGCCTGTCCCGGATCAGATCGAGGGTGGCATCAAGCACTTCATTTTTACTCTTGAAGTGACGGTAGATGGCTGATGGGACGAGACCAACCATACTGGCCACTCCACCAACAGTTAGTGCTTTCATGCCCTGACTTGCAATTAGATTTAAGGCTGCAAGAACTATCTGTTCCTGTCTGATTTCAGTGTTTAACTTATCCGCACTCATGACGATCTCCATTGTGAATTATTATTCACAATATAAACTTAAAAACAGTTTTTGTCGATAGAAAATGCAAAATCAGACATTTTCAATATTTGTTATGCTCTTAACTATGATAATCAAGGTCTGATGGGAAGATAGGCTGTATTTGGTCTCTCAAAATCCATTCCATATGGAGTCAATGGATTTTTTAATTATTTTCGCTATACATTAATTAGCACACGGCGTTCTGAGTCCATTTATAAGTTATTAATGCCTTTGTTACTTCTTCAGCATCCCGTTGAGCTTTTTCAGCAGATCCGCTGGGGTGTTTAACAAGCGTCCGAAGATGCCCACCACGCCTTTTTCCAGCGACTGGAGAGGGACTGGGGTAATCTCAGGTTCGCGCAGGTTGCCTTTAACAAGGTAATATACTGCGATGAGTCCTTTGTTTTGGCCGGTGAGAATGGAGCCAATAATGGGGAGCTTTTTTAACACGTAATCCACGGTGAGGAAGGGCTGGACCGCCATTTTCATGTCAATTGTATTGCGGCCCAGATCCACTTGACCGGCCGCAGCAATTTTCATTGCATCCCCGTCGAGGAAGAAATTATTGGAATTAATCACCCCGCTGACCAGGGTGCCGTCGGCAGTGATTCGATGGAAAGGAAGACCTTTGGTAGTCAGGTCCGGAAGGCGCCCTTTGAAAAGCTGGGAGACATTTAGCAAGGACAAAAGCCGGGATAGCAGGGCATGCTTCAGAACGATGCCATCCCGAATATTCATGGAAATCTGGCCGTTGAGTGTATCTGCAAGGGGTTGGTGGCCTGCCCATGTGCCTTGCACCGATCCATCCATGTCGAGTGTACCGGTCATGAAGGGCCGCTTGCCGCCAAGAAGCCTCAATGTGCTGGATACATCCATGTCCCTGACCTTCATGTCTGCCTGGAAAGTTTTTCTAGGAGCTTCAACTAGGTTTGCCATGCCTTCAATTGTTAATGAGCCTTTTCCCATCCGGAACGTCCCTTTTTTAATATCCAGAATCCCATTATGTATTTTCAAATCTGCGGCCAAACTCTGGAGATCAACCTGCCGGATATTCAAAACCTCCATGGAAATGTGTGCTTCCCCTTCAAGGTTTGTCAGAAAATTTGAAGTCTCTGAAGAAGCGGCGACAGGTGGCATCTTGTCAGGTATATCGGGAGAGCTGAAATCGTCCACGCTGAAGCGCCTCGAATAAAAAGATAGATGCGCGCGAGGCATGTCGTATGCCCGGACCGTTCCGTTCATCGTAATATCCGATCCTCCCACCCGGGCGGAGACCTGGTGGAAGCTCAATAAGTCTCCTTTCAGGGAGATTCGGCCGTCGAGATGTGTGACGGGGTGGGCTAGCCATGGGAGCTGCAAACTTACTTTCTGGAGGCTCATTTCTCCACCCAACAAAAAGTTTCTCTTTCCTTTCAGCCAATGGCTATAAGTGAGACGCCCGGTTATCCTTCCGGATGGCTGGAATCGACCGGCGGTTGGAATTAAAGGAGCTAAGGACGATAGCTCAACAACTATAGAAGGCAGCTCTATTTCAACATATGGGGCTTTTCCCCAAAGTATATCACCTCTTCCCGTCATTATGGTGTCAGCCATTTGAATATTCATGCGTTCCACAATGAGTTCTTTCTGGTTAATCAGGGAGCCCCGAAGTTCAAAAGTAGCGCCCACCCCAAAGGGTTTATCCACCCAGGGAAGGAAGGCGATTCTGTATTTGTCCATTACTATCTTGCCCGATACATTCAGGTGGTCAAGGGAGCCAATTACCTGGAGGTCCACTTTGCCGGTGCCCTCGAGGGCCAGGTCCACAGACTTAATCTTTTTAATAAGAGGAGCTATATCATGGGCATCTGGCGACATTACCACCGATGCATCGATCAGAGGATGTTTTTCACTGTAATTCCTGAGCATTCCTGTTGTAAGAAATGGGCTTCGGCCTAGAATTCCTTTGATGCTTTCCCATGAAACCTTTTGTCTATCGAAGCTTAAGGTTCCCGATACGCCCTTTACAGGATGGGGCAACAAATGTGTCTCTAATGAGACTTTATTAAATTGCACATCTCCGGCGATCTCGATAGAGCCGTTCTTGGACAATAGAAAGTTTCTCTTTCCTTTCAGCCAATGGCTATAAGTGAGACGCCCGGTTATCCTTCCGGATGGCTGGAATCGACCGGCGGTTGGAATTAAAGGAGCTAAGGACGATAGCTCAACAACTATAGAAGGCAGCTCTATTTCAACATATGGGGCTTTTCCCCAAAGTATATCACCTCTTCCCGTCATTATGGTGTCAGCCATTTGAATATTCATGCGTTCCACAATGAGTTCTTTCTGGTTAATCAGGGAGCCCCGAAGTTCAAAAGTAGCGCCCACCCCAAAGGGTTTATCCACCCAGGGAAGGAAGGCGATTCTGTATTTGTCCATTACTATCTTGCCCGATACATTCAGGTGGTCAAGGGAGCCAATTACCTGGAGGTCCACTTTGCCGGTGCCCTCGAGGGCCAGGTCCACAGACTTAATCTTTTTAATAAGAGGAGCTATATCATGGGCATCTGGCGACATTACCACCGATGCATCGATCAGAGGATGTTTTTCACTGTAATTCCTGAGCATTCCTGTTGTAAGAAATGGGCTTCGGCCTAGAATTCCTTTGATGCTTTCCCATGAAACCTTTTGTCTATCGAAGCTTAAGGTTCCCGATGCGCCCTTTACAGGATAGGGCAACAAATGTGTCTCTAACGAGACTTTATTAAATTGCACATCTCCGGCGATCTCGATAGAGCCGTTCTTGGGCAATTCACCGTGGATTTTTATTTTTTGACTGGATAGACCGCGAATGGAACTTATGTCTTTTTTGAGCTTTTTGAATATTCCGGCATTACTGGCAAGTGCAAATTCATGGGCCACCACAAGGTCTGAATCACCTTCAAGCTCCAGAGAAAGCTCCGGCCGGCTATAGAGGCTGTCAACAGTTCCTCTGGCAGTCCATTGGCCGCCCAGCGCATCAAACTGGATATAAGAAGCTTCAAGCTTTCCGGAATTCAAGCTCAGATTGCCCCTTATACCCGACATTTTTGGCAGACCAGGAACTTCTAATTCTCCATTTTCCAACGCCATTTGCATCCATACCATGCCCCAATGTTCCGGGCTTTTCATTTTCGGATAATTGCTTACAATTCCCGCCGTACCGCCGGATATAATCCGAAATGTCCCCTGGCTTTGAATGGAGCGTATTAATCGGGCTACGGCGGGTGGGAGAATAGGGGTGGGTATATATTTGCGCACCTGCTCCAGCCGTAATTTACCGGTGGACGCAGCGGCATCGATGCGGAGTTTCTTGGGATCGAGATCGAACAAAGAGCATCGCGCCCGGACCGTTCCCTCTGGAAAGCGCACCACTGTTGGACCTATGATTAAATTTCTCCCATCCAGGCTGACGTCTGTATCCACCTCCAGTCGGGGTGCAGTCAGGCGTTGCTCAAAAGCATCCGGGTAGTCGAATACCGCATGCTCTACAACAACTTTAGAGACGGTGTGGAAGATGCCGGCCAGATTGCCTCGGTAAGTACCATCAAGAGTAACTTTGCCGCCGATATGTTTCATGGGCACGTATCTGGAATAATATGGAAAGAACAGGTCGCCCCATAAATCCTTGATTTTCAAACGGCCATCGATTTGGATTTTTGATAGATCCAGCTCATCGGGGAGATGGATTTCGGTCTCAAGCGTAATTTGGGCAGTGTCCTTGGGTTGATCCACCAGGGCGGACAGTAATAGTTGCATGTGGCGACCAAACGCCAGATTTCTCGCATCTACCTGAAGATTTCTCACTTTGAGTTTCAGAGGCCCTCCCGGGCGCGCCTGGTCGTGAAACTGCATAGTTCCGTTCTGGACGACGATCCGTTTCACAAAGAAACCGGCCGCACCTGAAGCTCTTCCGCCCTCACCCGAAGATTCTTTCCCTCTATTTTTACGTGAAACCACTGGCAGCAGCCACTCTCCATTAGAGGCTCGGCCCACATCTATTATGGGTTTATAAATCCGAATGCTCCTCCAAACCAGTTCCCGCTGTAGTAAAGGCGTAAATTCAAGCCCAAGAAACACCTCTTCCGCTTTGAGGGGGGTAGAGAGGTCTGAATCTCCTTGAATCATCACGTCTTCCAGAGAAACTCCGATCCCCTGACGGAAATCCAGACGAGTTTTTCCTATGTGCACCTCAACGCCAAGGGCGGATTTGAGCGCCCGCTGGGCGGCAGCACCCAATCGGGTTGGCTCTAAAAGATGAATCGCCGCCAGTGCAAGCAGAGCCAGCAGGAGCGCCAAATAAAGGCATACGCGAAGTATGCGTGAGATGTTTTTCCGTTCCCTCCGGCCTTCCCGGCTCATTTTTCTAATCAACCTCCTCATTTAGCGGTTTTAATTTAGTTATAAGAAAAATATTTTCTGTTTAGAAATGACAAAGGAAAGAGCTGCTCAGTCTTTTTCTGCTGGATCAGGATAATGTCCAGGCCTCAGGAGCTTTTTAGTTCTTCTTGCCCAGCACGCACAGTGTTAACCAGAAGGTGTGCCCGGCGCAATGGCTCTGGCAGTCGATAACCCGCGCAAGCGTTCATCACCACGCGAATGGAAGTCTCCAGGCCCAATCGGTGGCCCGGTGATATGAACACTGGTTTCACTCCCTTCTTTGTTCGCACCACGGCTCCAACTACCTGATCTTTAAATATCAAGGCGGCCCAGTTACCGGGCACCTCTCCAGCCGGCTCGTGCTCACCCACAAGGCGGGATTTAGCACATCCAATGGAAGGGATATCCAGAAGAACACCCATATGTGAAGCCAAACCGATACCCCGAGGGTGTGCAATCCCCTGGCCGTCAAAAATAACGACGTTTGGACGGCAACGGAGTCGGCAAAATGCATTTATAAGAACTGGACCTTCGCGAAAGCTCAGCAGACCAGGCACATATGGAAAAGAGACCTCTCCCCAAACTGATGATGTTTCCACCGTCTCTAGGCCCGGCCATTTCATGACCACCACCGCAGCATATAATATCATACTTCCGCGTGAATAAGAGGCATCCGCACCTGCGATAAGTCCCGGGCCATTCCATTGACCATGTGGGATAAGATGCGTTTTGAGCTCCAGTTGGATCTCAGATGCCTGGCGGGGTGTTACGCGCCATGGGTGGGAGTGGATTAATTGCATATGGTGCTATTGAACACAATTTGGCAGTTCAAAAATTAAGGGGTTCCAAATAAAACAAATCGCTATCATGTTGAGGGTTACAGGGCAACGACAACCCCTAAAAATCATTTGGATGAAAGGGGTAAACGAGCAAGGATTTGACGCGGGCGTTATCCTCCCGCAATAGGCGGGAAAATACTTATCACATCCCCATCCTTCAGGGACTCTTCCCGGTTACTGTGAACCCCATTGAGCAGGATGATCTTAGGCAGCTCGTCCGGGATCTTAAGCTCATTCAAAATATCTTCCACTCGAGAGCCATCGTCGGTCGCGAACTGGCATGAAAAACGATCACTTCCGGGGGGGAGATAATCACGTAAATTTGCAAAAAGTCTCACTTTGATCTTCATATTCTTATTCTAAACGCTTATCTGCAATCTGTCAAGGCAATCTAGAGCGGCTGAAATTAGAAGGATTCTTCATATTATGCGTAAAAATATTTTTTTGACTTCATCCTCGTAGCTTGCTACGGGGAATTCCATGTTAAAAGTGCCAAAAACATATTATTTTCTCGTCTATATTATTTTCCAAAAATTAAGTTGGGTAGAAATAGAGTTAATTGAGGGAAAATAATTATCAAAATCAAAACCACTCAGTAAAGGTAAAATAAATAACGCAGTATTTTTAGCAACCCTTTCAACAGGAACGTTAGCAACACTGCTCAATACAAATAAAACCGTTCCAAAAGGTGGCGTTAATATCCCTATCATTAAATTTAAAATCATCATAACATCAAAATGCACTGGGTCAATTCCTAAGCTGGCTATAAGAGGTATAAAAACAGGAACCAAAATATTAACAGCGGTTACGGTCTCCATAAAACAACCAACGATCAGTAGTAAAATATTTATTGAAAAAAGTATCACATAATAATTAGTAAGATTGTTTAGCATAAAAGATGCTACAATCTGCGGTACCTGTTCTTTAGCTAATATCCATGCAAATAATGATGAATGGATATTTTTTAGGGGATTTGAGGGATAAAATCCCCGAATGTAATTGAAAGTTTCCTTTTTGATACCCGGCTTGTAGGCTGGGAGATTTACTCCATGACCACCGACTAGGTCCCTTCTTCCTTGAGCCAACCCCCAAGCCTGATAAGATCACGCCTGAAAACGGGATAATCGAGAGTCTTCCTGCTGTTTGTGCCTTCTCCTTTCTCCTTTCCAAGCGCTCTCATCACCGTTTTTCTGTGAACATCTAAGACTGCCCAGCATTTGACTAATGCCAATATCCCAAAATAGAGCAATCTCGGGAAGGCTTTCCAGATCTCCTTGCATCAACAAGCTCACACGTGGCCAGCAGGTCTTTTTAACCTGCTTCAATCCCCTATAATCAGGATGAAAAAATGGGGAATACATGCCTGAAAGTCCGGATCTGTTTGGGGATCGGGCTCCAACCGCCAAAAACTTTCCTCTGCCATCTGCCGATTTTTCCTTATGAAAAAATTTCAAAACTCGGGCACATCTTCATCCTCGGAGGTGGACAAAAACTTATTGTTTATGATAGCTTGGGGAAACTCCTGCAGGAAAATCCTTGAAATTAAAAAACGGTTAGTATAGGATTAATTTATAAAAATATTTTCCAGGGTAATATTGCTGGGGCATACTGAGACTGAATTTCGCTTATCAGCGGAGCTGTCACGGTAAGAGCATGAAGGGATATTCCATTCCGATTAGCTTTAATCCGTTGAATGCAGTGGCCAATATGTACATCAAGGGGTTATGATGCGCGCAAGATCCCCATGTGGTCCCGACCAACTGCTGATGAAATTATTCACCAATGCTTTTATCATCCTTGGGGTGATTTTATTCGGAATGGCTTGTGCTCCATAACAATGTATTATCCAGAATTAACCTTAGCGTTGACCATCCATTCGTCACGAGCCGGGGAGATGCTATTGTTATTCTGGCTTGTTGGTTATTTCAACGCAAAACCATTGCCTGGATATGGATTATAGGGTTTGCCCTCTTCATCTCGGGGGTGTGCATGGTGACCGTCTGAAGATATGTATTGTATAAGGAGTGATAAATGAGGGTCAAGCGCCGGATGGCCCGGGAATTGATTAAAATTTCACGGGATTGCAGCATCAAAAAAGCCATGAGTTTAATGAAAAAGCATGAGATCCGTCATCTTCCCGTTGTGGAGAATGGACGAATGGTAGGGATGGTTACCGAATCGGACATCAGGGCTGTCCACCTGGCCTCCATGATCGAAAAGATCAACGTTGCCGACATAATGTTGACCAACCCCCTTACTATATCTCCCGAGACTCCCCTGGAAGATGCCGCCCGGCTACTGGTTGAAAATCGCATTAGCGGTCTTCCTGTGATTGAGAGCGATCGGTTAGTCGGAATGATCACCACCACGGATATTTGCCGGGCTTTCATAGAGATTATGGGTATTATTGAATCCAGCTCACGAATTGACGTGGTCACGGATAGACGTCCTGGTGCCTTTGAAGAGGTGGCGCATTTAATCAAAGAATGCGGTGGAGAGATCATCTCTGTGGGCATGACCAGCGACGCAGAAAAATCTTCCAGGACTTATTTTTTCCGTCTGGAGAAATGCGATGTTGAATCCATAGCCGATGCCCTTAAGCAGAAGGGTCTCCAGGTTATATCCATAATACCATAAGTTGAGGTATTGGAGTTCTTATGAAGAAAGACCATGAGCGTTTTGAAGAGGCCCTTGAAAAGTTGGAAGCCATAGTGCATCAACTGGATCAGGGTGAGTTGACTCTGGACGAATCTCTGAAAGCGTTCGAGGAAGGTGTACGCCTCAGCCGTTTATGCGTCAGCATGCTGGATGAGGCCGAAGCCAAAGTGGAAGCTCTTCTGAAAGATCCCAAAGGACGGTTGACGACCGAGCCATACAAGCCCGAGGAATAAAGCGGATTCTATTAACATTTAAGGAGTCTTTTTTCTATAATTAGGAATACCAATTTGGACCTGAATGATTATTTGCAGCATCGCAAAGAGCTAATTGATGCTGCCATCCACCGGCTCATTCCTGGAGGGGACAGGAGGACCGCAACCCTTTTCAAGGCCATGCGGTATAGTCTTTTCCCTGGTGGCAAACGGCTTCGTCCGATCCTTGTATTGGCTGCTGCTGAATCGGTTGGTGGGAATGCGGAGGCATTGCTGCCAATCGCTTGCGCTATTGAGTTGATTCATACCTATTCGCTTATCCACGATGACCTGCCCGCAATGGACAACGATGATTTTCGTCGCGGCCGCCCCACAAGTCACAAAGTATTTGGAGAAGCGACGGCCATCCTGGCAGGTGATGCGTTGCTGACAGATGCTTTCGGCTTGTTGACCTCTCCCGAGACTTCCATGTCATTCTCCACTGAAAAGCTCGTTCATGCTGTTTATGAGATCGCATGCGCAGCGGGCTCCCGGGGGATGGCAGGGGGACAGTTGCTGGATATCGAATCTCAGGGGATGCCGGTAGGCGCTGAAATACTCGATTTCATCCATAAAAACAAGACAGGTGCCTTGATCCGAGCTTCAGTACGAGTCGGTGCATTACTTGGAGGAGGCTCTCCAGCCCAGCTGGAGGACATTTCCCATTACGGTTTCTGCATAGGCCTGGCCTTCCAGATCGCGGATGATATACTCGATGTGGAAGGGAATTCAGAGCTACTGGGGAAAGCGGTGCAAGCGGATGCCCGACGGGATAAGGCCACATATCCAGCTTTATTCGGCCAGGAGGAATCTCGCCATCGTGCCCAGGAACTCGTGGATGAGGCTATTCAAGCCCTTTCTCGCTTTGGTCCCGAGGCCGACCCCTTGCGTCTTTTGGCGCGGTATATAGTTCAGCGGGATCGTTGAAATCGCATAGTTGGATTGATGGTGAAAGGAGAGATTTTCCTCATGATGAACAATAAACAATTACTGCTGGATCGAATCGACAGCCCGCAACAATTGAGACAATTCCCGGAGAATGACCTGCCGCGCCTGGCTCAGGAAATCCGCCAAAGGATAATCCAGACTGTTTCAAAAACCGGTGGCCACCTTGCCTCCAGTTTGGGGGTGGTGGAACTTACCATTGCAATCCATTACGTATTCGATACTCCCAGAGATCGCCTGATATGGGATGTGGGGCATCAAACATATGCGCATAAACTTTTAACAGGACGCCGGGATAAGTTTCATTCCCTGAGGCAAATGGGTGGCCTCAGCGGTTTTCCGCGACGTATGGAAAGCCCTTATGATTCTTTCGATGTGGGCCACAGCGGCACCGCTGTTTCCGCTGCCGTCGGTATGACCCAGGCTCGCTGTCTGTCTGGTCAAGATCATAAAGTCATCGCGGTCATTGGCGATGGATCCATGACCGTTGGCATGACATTTGAGGGGCTAAACCATGCCGGCACTCAGGACAAGGATCTCATAGTAATCCTCAATGATAACGAGATGTTCATTTCCTCCAGGGTAGGGGCGCTTTCGGATTACCTCAATCGCATAATGATTGGTGGACTTGTTACGCGGCTCCGGGAAGAAATTAAAACGGTTCTTAGGAGCATCCCTGCGCTAGGAGAATCCTTTTACAACTTGGCCAAGCAGTCCGAGGAGGCCATCAAAGGCCTCCTCACACCCGGAATTTTGTTCGAGGAAATGGGGTTCAAATATGTGGGACCCATCATGGGCCATCGCCTGAATTATCTGGTGGATACCCTGCGAAACGTCAAAAAGCTCAAGGGCCCCATTCTCGTCCACGTGGTCACCACCAAGGGAAAAGGCTATCCCCCGGCTGAAAAGAACCCCATGGTCTTTCATGGAGTGGAGCCTTTCGACGAGACCACCGGCAGGCTCCCACTGCCGGATCCAGAGAAAACCTCCTACACCAAGGTGTTTGGGAATACAATGGTGAGATTGGCCAGGGAGAAGCCGGCTATTGTGGCCGTTACAGCCGCCATGTCCCAAGGCACAGGATTGGACCAGTTTGCCAAGCACTTTCCCCAGCGCTTTTACGATGTGGGTATTGCCGAGCAGCATGCCGTGACCTTTGCTGCAGGCCTGGCCGCCGAGGGATATCGGCCTGTGGTGGCCATATATTCAACTTTTTTGCAGCGGGCATACGACCAGGTTCTTCACGACATCTGTCAGCAGAACCTTCCCGTGGTCTTTGCGCTTGACAGAGGTGGCATAGTAGGGCAGGATGGAGCAACCCACCAGGGAATTTTCGACCTTTCATACCTGCGCCATATCCCGAACCTTGTGGTAATGGCCCCACGCGACCTGAATGAGCTTCAACACATGATCAAAACCGCATTAGAATACACAGGGCCCATCGCCTTGCGCTATCCCCGCGAGAGCCTTGCCCATCCCCATCTTGATGAGGAGCTGAGAATTATACCCATCGGTAAGTCCGAGATCCTGAGGGAAGGTGCCGATTCCACGATTCTCGCCATTGGTGCCATGGTCAACCTGGCTCTGGAAGCGGCTCATATGTTAGAACGTAATGGGATATCACTGGAGGTGATCAATAGCCGATTCGTCAAGCCGCTGGACGAGGAACTTATCTGTCGCAGCGCGCTGCGCACGGGAAGAATTATCACCATCGAGGAAAACGTGCTGGATGGAGGATTCGGCAGCGCGGTGCTGGAGTGCCTGGAACAAAACGGTATTCACGGGGTAGCCGTCAAGCGCTTGGGACTTCCCAATGACTTCCTGGAGCACGGAACCCTGGACCAGCTCAGGGCAAAATGTGGCCTGGAGCCTAAAGCCATTTACCGCTCAGTCCAGCAGTTCGTGGCTAAAAGAGCCCCCAGGCGTGTTGCGGCTGGGAGATAGGCTAAAGTTGAAAGATTTTCTATGATAATAGGTTTTGGATGCTGTAATATCAATGATTATACGGGCGGGATAAACCCCGCCCCTACGACGACACCTAAGAGGTACCAAATAGGGCCGTAAGGGCAGGGTTAATCCCCATTAGTGCTCACTTAATGTGAAACAGGCAAAGAATCATTGCAAAATTAGCAATTAGCAATGCAAAATTAGCAATTAATAAGGAGAAAGGTTAAAGGATAAAGATTAAATGATGCAGGAAAAAGGCTGAAGGATGGAGGTTATGAAAAAAATCCTTTTTCCTTTAATGTTAATTGCTTAATTGCTAATTTATCATTTTGCAATTAAAAATCTTTTCTTAACTAAGCGCTTATGGGGTTTATCCCCGCCCGAAAGGATGTGGTAGCAACTATATGTTTATATAATGACCAGATTTTCACGCTTCATTGTGACCGCAGGTTATGGATGTTCCAATGAAATGAATCCAAAACAAAGTAAAAAAGTCAATCCTTTAATTGACCCGCTTCTGTCATTGGCTATCTCTCTTCATTCAAACCCCGGAATTTATGCTCTTCTCTTAGGATCAGGTGTTTCAAGCGTTGCAGGCATACCAACGGGTTGGGAAATTACTCTCGACTTGATTAGAAAATTGGCAAGTGCAAACGGGCAGAATGCTGATCCTGATCCTGAAAAATGGTATGTAAACAATTTTAATGAAGAACCCGACTATTCAAAAATACTTGAGCCTATTGGTGGAAAAACACCTGCCGAAAGGAATCAGATTCTCCGTTCTTATTTTGAGCCCACAATCGAAGAGCGCGAAGAAGGTCTTAAAGTACCCACACCAGCCCACCATGCTATTGCTTCTCTTGTTTCATCCGGTTATATCCGAATGATCCTTACCACAAACTTTGACCGGCTTTTAGAAGAGGCCCTTGAAGCGCAAGGTGTCGTTCCAACTGTACTCAGCACTCCGGATTCTCTTCATGGGGCAATTCCCTATACGCATGAAAAATGTACAATTGTCAAGCTCAACGGAGATTATCGCGACACCCGTATAAAGAATACCCTAAAGGAATTGGCTGTCTATAACAAAAAGGTGAATGAGTATTTAGATCGTGTGCTGGATGACTTTGGGTTGATTGTTTGCGGATGGTCGGCGGAATGGGATGTCGCCTTACGAAAAGCTATCAAACGATGCCCAAACAGGCGTTTTACAACATATTGGACATTTAGAAGCGATTTGAAACATGAAGCCAAAAGGATCACTGTCCATCGAAAAGCTGAAATTATCAAAATAGAAAGTGCTGATAGCTTCTTCCAATCACTTAAAGAAAAGGTGGAAGCTCTTGAAGACCTGAGTCGCCCACATCCATTATCTACCAAGATTGCTGTGGCAACTATAAAGAAGTATTTGGTCGAAGAGAAATACAGAATCAAATTGGAAGATCTTGTAATGGACGAAGTCGAAAGAGTGTATTCAGGGTTTTCAGATGAGGCATTTCCTTTAGGAGGGGATGTTAATGAAGACACTGTTACTAGGCGACTGAAAGATTACGAGGCTCTCACAGAAATCCTTCAGGCAATGCTTGCTGCTGGAAGTTATTACGGAAGTCCAAACTTTTGTTCAATTCTTGTTCGTTCCTTTGAAAGGATTGCTGACCCACCTGGCTCGCGCGCTGGTTCAGTAACATGGGTTAATATGAAAAAATATCCTTCATTGCTGCTTTTTTACTCATCCGGGATCGCTGCTCTTGCTGCTGGGAATTATGATATCCTTAAATCTTTGTTTCTAAAGTTGCAAATAAGAGTGGATAGTAAAAAGTTTCCAGCAGTTCTAATTCTTTATCCTAATGATATATTCTACGATGCAGCCAAAATTATTAAAACAAACAGTAAAACTCCAGCCAGCGTTTATTTAAATGACGTTCTAAAAGCACCTTTGCGCCCATATTTGCCTGATGATTCCACATATGAAAATTGTTTTGATCGATTCGAATATCTAATTGCGTTAGTTTCTTCTGATATTAGCGAAAAATTTGAAGGTAAGTTATGGATGCCCATTGGGTGCTTTGGTTGGCGTGGCGAAAGTTGGAGATTTATTAATGATGATCATCCAATTAAATCATTTGAATTGGAAATTAAAGATATGGGTGATAACTGGCCACCATTAAAAGTCGGATTTTTTGATGGATCATTGAACCGATTAAAAGAGATCAAACTAAAATTAGATGAATACGTTAAGCAACAGAACTGGCGGTAAACCTCAGTAATTAATAAAACATTGGATATATCATCGAAATATGAGCCTCACTTATTGGTTCTATTATCTCTCAGCACAATGACTAACAATAAAAAAGAACGACTGGATAAGCTGCTGATCCAGCGCGGTTTTGCCCTAAGCCGCGATAGGGCCCGAGCCCTCATCTTAGAAGGGCGTGTGCTGGTCAATGGCCAGCGAATAGATAAGGCAGGCCATTCCGTCCCGGTGGAGGCCAAAATAGAACTGAAGGGCGAGGACATTCCCTATGTCAGCCGCGGAGGGCTAAAGCTGGAAGGAGCGCTCAAAGGCTTCGGCATCAATGTTGAAGGATTGACCGTGCTTGACGTGGGCGCGTCCACAGGGGGATTTACGGATTGCCTTCTTCAGCACGGCGCCCGGAAGGTTTATGCTGTGGATGTGGGTTATGGACAACTGGCATGGAAGTTGCGGCGGGATCCAAGGGTTGTATCCTTAGAACGCACAAATATTCGATATCTGGACATGTCTCACATTCCTGAACCCATCCAGATGGCAGTGGTTGACACGTCGTTCATTTCGCTGGACAAGGTGCTGCCGCGAATAAGTCCCGTGATCGAAGATCATGGGATCATCGTGGCTCTTATCAAGCCACAGTTCGAGGTGGGTCGCGGGGAAGTGGGAAAGGGCGGCGTTGTTAGGGACCCTAAAAAGCAGGCCGCTGCTGTGGATCGTATCAGCCGGGTGGCGCGGGAGCTCGGCCTTAATGTTCTGGGTGTAAAGGAGTCTCCTCTTCCTGGGCCGAAAGGAAACAGGGAGTATTTCATCTATCTGGCCAAGGATTAACCGCTCCCTATATCAGAGCAGGGGCGGGTTTAAAACCTGCTCCTGGCAAGCCTTTAATTTCCAGGAGTTTCCAGGTATGAATATTCTTATTATATAATACGTCTTTAATATTTGCACATAATATTCTTAATTTGCCAGTAGCTGAGCCAACACGAATATGAATATCTTGGGTGCCACTGGCAGAGCCGAAGGCTCGCCAGTGAAGTATGAATGTACTGATCACAAGACACGGGCAACCTTCGGTTTGCCCGTGGCACCCAGTTTAGGAATGTCAATATGCAATTATTAATGACGTTTTATATAATACTGGTTCATACTGGATTCTTGCCTGATGGCCATATATATCTCTTTGGACTGATATAACTATTCCTCTAAACTTTAGCTATTATTTAAACGAATCAAAAAACACCGCGAGACCTGTGTTTACGATAGCTGGTACGAGCCCTGGCACGTTCGGGCCCGGAGGCTGCCTTTTTGGTTGCGGTGGGAGGCATTTCCAAACCCAACCTTTCCAATCCTATGATGCGATCCCGGATTTCGGCAGCCTTCTCGAATTCGAGGCGTTCTGCCGCCTGGCTCATTTCAGCCCGGAGTTTCTCGATAAATTCCTGAATATTGCGATCGGATACATAGGGAGCAACCTCCTCAGCCACCATTGGCACCTCAATGTAATCCGCTTCGTATATAGAGCCCATAATATCTTGAATGTCTTTTCGAATCGTCTCCGGCGTGATGCCGTGTTTTTTATTGTATACTTCCTGCATCTGGCGTCGCCTTCGGGTCTCCTCAATGGCCACCGACATAGATGGTGTTATAGTATCGGCGTACATCAACACCTGTCCAGCCACGTTGCGGGCTGCACGACCGGCGGTCTGGATAAGGGCGCGCTGGGAGCGAAGGAAACCTTCCTTATCGGCATCCAGGATAGCCACCAAGGAGACCTCCGGAAGGTCTAACCCCTCGCGCAGAAGGTTGATTCCCACAAGCACATCAAATTTTCCAAGGCGAAGATCCCTGATGATCTCTGTTCTTTCAATGGTATTGATGTCCGAATGAAGATAGCGGACATTTATTCCCAATTCCGCATAGTAATCCGTCAGATCCTCGGCCATACGCTTGGTCAAGGTGGTAACCAGCACGCGCTCGCCCCGTTTCACCCTGGCCTGTATCTCATTGTAAAGGTCATCCACCTGGTTGGCCGCCGGCTTAACAGTGATTTCGGGATCCATCAGGCCAGTAGGGCGAACGATCTGCTCAACAACCAAACCCTGCGCTTTCTCCAGCTCATGCTCCGCAGGTGTGGCGGATACATATATTATCTGCCGCACTGTACTTTCGAACTCCTCGAACATAAAGGGGCGGTTGTCCAGGGCGGAGGGGAGCCTGAATCCATACCGAACAAGGGTCTCCTTTCGCGAACGGTCGCCCCAGTACATCCCTTTGAGCTGCGGAATGGTGACATGACTCTCATCGATAACAACCAGTGCATCCTCAGGCAGGTAATCTATGAGGTTCGGCGGCGGTTCTCCTGGCGCCCGGCCGGTCAGATGCCTCGAGTAGTTCTCAATACCGGTGCAGTAACCTAACTCCCGCATCATCTCCAGGTCAAAGAGGGTCCGTTCCTGGATGCGCTGGGCTTCAATCAGCATATTCTGGTTCCGAAAGTATTCCACCTGCTGGCGAAGCTCTTCCTTGACATTTTTGATTGCCTGCTCGATACGCTCTCGTGTGGTCACGTAATGGCTGCCCGGATAGATGGCGACTTTTCTGAGTCGTTGGAGCACCCGTCCCCGCAGGGGGTCGATCTCCGCGATGGATTCTACCACATCACCAAAGAATTCCACACGGATGGCTCGCCCCTCTTCGTGAGCGGGAAAAATCTCAATAACATCTCCACGAACGCGGAAAGTTCCGCGGTAGAAATCATAGTCATTACGCTCATATTGGATCTCCACCAGCTTGGCCAGTATCTCGTCACGATGGTATTCTTCCCCTTCTTCCAGAAAGACAAGCATCCCATAATACGCCTCTGGAGAGCCCAGCCCATAAATGCATGACACGCTTGCCACTATAATTATATCGTGCCTTTCCAGCAGGGAGCGCGTGGCGGAGTGGCGCATTTTGTCGATGGCATCGTTGATAGAGGTGTCTTTTTCTATATAGGTATCTGTTGAAGGGACATAAGCTTCGGGTTGGTAATAATCGTAATAGCTGACAAAGTACTCAACAGCGTTTTCAGGGAAAAGATTTTTGAACTCCCCATAAAGCTGTGCCGCCAGGGTCTTGTTGTGGGCAATTACCAGAGTGGGTCGCTGCACGCGTTCAATCACATTAGCAGTAGTGAAGGTCTTGCCGGAGCCTGTAACGCCAAGGAGCACCTGATGAGGCAGTCCTTCATTTAAGCCCTTTGTGAGCGCTTCCACGGCCTCTAGCTGGTCACCCTTTAAGGAAAAATCAGAGACTATTTTAAAATCAGACATTTTGGTGGCATTGAATAACGGATCTCTCGGTCGGAACGCGCATCATAAAAGAATGAAAAGCATTCCTTCCTTCAGTCCCGCGAACGATTCTATGAGGCATTTTTAACGAATGAGTATCGATTGCTTATGCATCCAGCTTCTTTTTCCAGGTGGTCCCCTCTGGGCCGTCCTCCAGGATTATTTCTTTTGCCAAGAGTTGATTCCGGATAGCATCGGCCTCTACCCAGTCTTTTCGCTTACGGGCTTCTGAACGCTCTTTCAAAAGACTAAGGATCTCGGCCTCATCAAGCTCGATGGTCTCTTTGTCGCGTTGCCGAAGCTCAGCCAATAACTCACTCTGACTCTTCTGGAAAAGGCCTAACACTTTCCCCAGCCGGGGGATTGTTTCCCTCGCCCGGTTAAGTACTCCTCGGGCTGACGCAGTCATCTCTTCCTCGCTCATGAAGCGATTAATGCGCCGCACCGCCTCATGAAAATAACTCAATGTCAGCGCCGTATTGAAGTCGTCATCCATAGCTTCTTCGAAACGACGGGGCATTGTTTCGATAAAGTCCAGCAATTCTTTCTCAGCACTCGTCCGGGGGGGCGTATCCCCCATTGAGCTGTCCGACATCTCATCCAAGTCCTGGAGCAGATTGCCAATACGCTCAAGGCCAAGGCGAGCATCGCGCACTCCCCGCTCGGTGAAATCAAAATCGTTTCTATAGCTTGATGAGAGGAAAAAGAATCGGAGGACATCGGGATGGTAAACCTTCAGGGCTTCATTGATGGTCGTGATATTTCCCAAGGACTTGGACATCTTTTCGCCATCCCGGGTGACCCAGCCGTTGTGGGTCCAATAACGCACAAAAGGCTTGCCAGCCGAGGCTTCTGCCTGGGCGATCTCGTTTTCGTGATGGGGAAATATCAAATCCTTCCCGCCGCCATGGATATCAAAAGGCTGCCCCAGGTAATATGAGCTCATGGTGGAGCACTCGATATGCCACCCTGGGCGTCCTTTCCCCCACGGGCTGTCCCATTCTGGCTCGCCGGGCTTACTTTTTTTCCAGAGGGCAAAATCAAGGGGGTCCTCTTTGTACTCTCCTGGTTCCACACGAGCCCCGGATTCGATCTGCTCCAGATCCTGGCCAGAGAGCCTGCCATATGGGCGAAACCTGCGCACGGAAAAGTATACCGCGTCTGGAGTGTCATAAGCGTAACCACTGGTTTCCAGTGCCTTAACCATATCGATCATCTGGGAGATGTGGGCGGTGGCACGGGGCTCAATGGTGGGGCGCAATATACCAAGTGACTCCATGTCTCTGTCGAATGCTTTCATATATCGCTCGGCCACATCTTCACAACTCATGCCTTCCTGATTGGCCTTCTGGATTATCTTGTCGTCCAGATCCGTATAATTCCGGACATAAGTCACCTCATAGCCCTTGTATTTGAGGTAGCGATAAATGACGTCAAAGGCGATAGCCGAGCGGGCATGTCCGATGTGGCATTCATCGTACACGGTCACCCCACAGACGTACATTTTCACTCGGCCCGGCTCCAGCGGGATGAATTCTTCCTTTTTTCGATTCAAAGTGTTGAAAATCTTCAGTATCATAAAAGCATTCCTTCGTGCTCCAAAATATCCCCTTTTATAATGAACATATCCTAAGGGCTGAATGCGCGGGGCAATTTCATTTAGTAGATGTTATAGCGGAAGGCCGTTGCAACGTCATGGTGTTCGTCTAAAGACAGGAAAATCACTTCCACTCCATATGCAACAATCACTCATTTACTCATTTGATAGACTTATAAATTAATAGAAATTACAACATTATTAATTTTTATGTTAGACTTGAATCCAGAATTTGTCAACCATTTCAACTTTCATTAAAAGCAAGGTGCATTAGGCACATTACGGATGGATTCCAGGGACGAAAGAGGTCTGATGTTGCGCCCTCCGAAAATAATAGAGCATCCAGAATGCTCCGAGAATTCCCAAGAGGCTGCCCGCATAATATACGGATTTGATTCCCAACACATCCATGGTCACGCCAAAAACCAATGGCCCTATAATCCCTCCCACCCCCATGGCACTGGAATATATTCCCATTACGGATCCCATGCCGTAATTCCTGCCGATCTTGACTCCAAGAGCCTGGACTGCTACCCTGGATACCGCGCTACTGCTGGCCATGGCAACCAGCAGCACCCCCAGTAAAAAAGGATGCTTTATAAGGGGAATGAAGGCCATCAGGAATGGGGAGGCGAAACTGCCAATGAGGATCATAGGCATTTTTCTGACACGGTCAGCAATCCAGCCCATGGAGCCTTCGAGTAAACCACCAACCAAAAGGTACACTGAAAGGAGACTACCAATCTCTGTCAGGCTCATATGCAGGTAAGGGACTGCATAGAGCGGCAGGAATGCAATGATCCCCCGGCGCCAAAGAGCCCTGCTTGCGCGGAAAATGCAAATGGCGAGAACGCGATTATCTGAGAGAATTTGAATAAACGATGGCCTCATCTTGCCCGGCATTGTTAATCCCCTGATTTGGGAACGCACCGGGATCAGCCAGATGGCCAAGATCATCCCCAAGGTGGATAGACCAGAGAGTGCGTAAAATGCCGAGGCAATACCATATGCATGCGTCAGAGCGCCCCCCAAGAGAGGTCCAAAGCCCATGCCCAGAAACGCGGAAACATTAAATGAGTTCATATAAAGACCTTCTTTACCGCGTGGGGTGAGATCGCCCACATAGGCCTGGACAACTGGTAGAATCATGGCAGAACTTGCTCCGTGGATCATGCGGATGATTGACAGTTCCACCACGCTCCTGGCGAGGATATAGACCAATGAGATGCCAGCATAAAGGAAGAGGCCCCAAACAATGAATACCTTGCGCCCCTTCCGATCCGAAATGCGGCCCACAATGGGCAAAAACACAACTCGCGTTAGCGAGTAGCCAGAAAATATAATGCCGATCCAGATACCGGAAGCTCCCAGTTTTTGAGCATAAAATGGTAGAATGGGAGCGATGATCCCGATACCCAGCATGGAGGCAAAGGCGCAAAGGAAAAGAACCAGGAATGTACTCGCGGAGAGGCTGTTCAAAAGTCTCGATTCTCCTTCTTATCCAACTGATTGAAAAGTCGAAATTGGATAACTGGATATCATAATGGGTGCACTCATGTCAAAGAAACCCATTACTTCTATATCGCAAAAAGATAAAGGATTGGTGCTAGGCCCTTTTCCAAAGTTATAAAAGATTCATCCCGGGTAGCCCTTAAGCACAATCAAATCTACCGGGTCTTGAAAGAAATCCTCTACGTGAAACCCCATCTTTAATACCTCAGCATGAAAGGGATTGACAGATCTTTTTTATTGGTTATATACTCATTTTTCTTGAAGCATGAAAAACTCTATAAGCCTAGAGTTTCTTTTAGGAAGGTTATGCTTATTACGCAGAAAAAATCGGGAGCTTTATTGCCGAAGGCTTACATCTCGATCTGTTTCTAGCTTTCTGTCCCTTGGAGATTGTATATTGCTTTATCTTTGTGCTTGATTTCCTGATTTTTTCGAAGCAAATAAAAAAGGGAGATACAGTTTATGCTTGATTTAATGCGTCGTAAAGCAAAGAGCTGGATGATCAAAGTGATCTTCGGGATCATTGTGATAGTGTTTGTATTCTGGGGTGTGGGAAGCTTTCGGTCGCGCCAATTAGAGGTGATTGCTGAGGTGGGTGATGCCACGATCAGTTATCGCGTATTTCAACAGAGCTATGAAGAGACTCTTAGCGCCTATCAGCAGCAGTTTGGGTCTGCACTAACGGATGAGATGCTCAAAGCTCTCAACCTCAAGCAACGAGTGATGGACGATCTGATCGAAAAGGCAATTCTTAAACAAGAAGCCGACCGCGTTGGTATTATCATCTCCGAGGAAGAACTCCAACAGGCTATTCTGCGATATCCAGCGTTTCAAAACCAGGGCGTCTTCAACCAAGAACTCTATTTTCGCGTGCTGCGTGCGAACCGAATGAATCCGGGAGATTTTGAGCAACATATGGCCCAGCAGATGAAGATATCCCGCATGCAGAACCTAATTCGGGATGCAGTATTAATCTCCGACCAGGAAGTGTTTGAACAGTATGCCTATTATAGTGAAAAATGGAATCTCAACTTCGTGAAATTTCCAGCATCTCCTGAAAAGGTATATGCCGAGGGCGGGACAAAAGCATCACAGAAGCCTTATATCACCGAAGAGGAACTAAAAAAGTATTATGATGATCATCCCGATGAGTTCAAAACACCGCTGAGACGTCGAGTCATTTATATTCACATCAAGGACAAAGACTTTATTGACAGGGTGCAGGTGTCTGATCGGGAAGTGGAGGATTATTACGAGATCAATCTTGATCAATATAAAGTACCCGAAAAAATCCGGGCACGCCATATCCTTATTAAGACGGACCCATCCGACACGTCGGCCCAATTATCAGAGAAGCGAAAAAAGGCCGAAAAAATTCTCGCGGAGGCCAAATCCGGAACCGATTTTGCCGAGCTGGCCCGTAAACATTCACAAGATGCTACAGCATCTGATGGGGGAGATCTGGGTTATTTTGCTCGGGGAGAAATGATTGGGCCTTTCGAAAAAGCTGCTTTCGCCCTTAAGCCGGGAGAGATAAGCCCCGTGGTGAAAACACGCTTTGGCTTTCATATCATTAAATTGGAGGATAGACAAGAGGCTCGAACAATACCGCTGGAAGAGGTCAGGGATAAGATAAAGCAGGCCGTCTTGAAGCAGAAGGCCCAGGAGTTTGCTTACGAAGAGGCTGAAAAGCTTGACCTGGAAGTTTACGAGCGCAACAGCCTCGAAGATGTAGCCAAGGAAAGAGGTATTAAACTGGAAACTACCGAGCCTTTTAGCCGCGACGAGGATGTGCCTGGTCTGGGGCACCATCCCGAGTTCGTGAAGGCTGCATTCGATCTAAATATTGGCGAGATCAGCAAACTCATCACCGAGCCCCCTGACTATTTCATCCTTAAAGTGCTAGAAGAGGTGTCACCTTATCTGCCCGGGTTTGAGGTGGTCAAAGAGAAGGTGAAACTCCGGGTTTGGGAAGAAAAGGCAAAAGAAAAGGCTCGCAAAAAAGCCGAAGAGTTTCTTGCCGCTCTCAGAAGCCAGGACGCTGACATGGATAAGCTGGCCAGTAAGTTCGGGGTGGAGAAGGATGAGACGGGACTTTTCCAGCGGCAAAACGAGCCCATGATGCCTAAAATCGGAAGTTCTGAGGAGTTATGGAAAGAGGCTGTATCTCTTGATGTTAACCACCGATTATCCGAAAAAATCCATCTGGTGGATGATGCCTATGTGGTAATTAGTCTCAAGGAACGGAAGCCTGCAACTCGTGCGGAATATGAGATCAACAAAAAAGATTTCCTCCGGAATATCCTGTCCTTAAGGCAGCAGGAGGTATATCAACGCTGGCTCCAGACGCAAAAATCACGATATAACATTGTGGTTAATGAAACCCTTTTGTAGCGGATAGTGGGTAAAGGCCGGATGCCACGGGGAGGGGAATCGTGCGCATTGGCATAGATGCCCTGCCTCTTGCAGGGGAAAAAAGCGGTGTAGGTTATTATACTGAGCAATTGATTCGAGCTCTGGAGAGGATCGAGGATAAGAATGAGTATACACTTTTTTCCACCCGCGATTTCGATTCCCCTTTCTCCGATCCCGGTCGATTTCGAAAGCGAATTATGCCACATGTGTGGGGCTACGCCTGGATGCAGGTGGGACAGCCATTTCAAATCGCCAAGGAGCGGCTTGATCTGTATCATGGCCCTAATTTTGTCGTACCCCTGGTTGCTCCTTGTCCCACAGTAATCACAATACACGATCTTTCATCGTTCATTCTGAGGAAGACCCACAAATGGACCAATAACATGATCCAGCGCGTTCTAGTGCCTCCCTCGGCACGCCGGAGCCGTGCGATTATAGCGGTATCCGAGGCAACCCGCAACGATGTTGTGCGCATTATGGGCATTAATGAAGCGAAGATCCACGTGATCCCCGAGGCAGTGGACGAAATATTTTCACCTGTGGTAGATAATGAGATTCGCAGTCGCGTTCTCCGTAATCTGGGATTACCAAAAAAGTTTATACTTTTTGTTGGAACACTTGAGCCGAGAAAAAATATTCCTGCACTGCTGGAGGCATACGCACATCTGATACGCAATGCAGATATAGAGCATCAGCTCGTACTGGCCGGGGGTCAAGGCTGGGGAGGCGAGTCGATACATCAGAAAGTCCGATCTCTGGGGATTGAGGCGAATGTGAAGTTCACCGGTTACGTCGCCAGGGAAGACCTGCCAGCGCTTTACAGCATGGCGGACTCATTCGTTTATCCTTCACTGTATGAAGGTTTTGGCTTGCCACCATTGGAGGCAATGGCATGCGGAACTCCTATAATCGTATCCGATGGCTCTTCTTTGAGCAGCGTGGTGGCTGAGGCTGGCATAAGGGTCGACCCTAAGGATATATCCGCTCTGGCGCAAGCCATGCGCCGCGTTTTGCTGGATGAGAGACTTCGCGAAGATTTGATCGAAAAAGGCATGGAAAGAATAAAATGCTTCTCGTGGGAAGCCACCGCGCGGGAAACGCTGGCTCTGTATCAAGAAGTGGCGTCTTCAAAGAGATCTTAAATCCATGCGTATCGGTATCAATCTCATGCACCTCTCCACCCATGAAGCCGGGGTTGCCTGTTATGCCCGGAGTCTAGTGCAGGCTCTGTTGGCCTCGGAGGGGGCTGATACATTCATCTTGTACGGCCGAAAATGTTACCTTGAGCACTTCCGGCGAGCCAATCTTCAACTTAAGCCTGTTCGCTTTCTGCCGGATAATCGCTGGTTTCGCATCCTCTGGGAACAGCTTGCAATTGGAGGTGCAATCAGAGTTGGAGGGCCGGATGTTTTTCACTGGCCGGATTATTCCCGCGCCCTGCTTGCCCCCGGATCAAGAAGCGTGGTGACGGTACATGACTTGGCATTTTTAAGATTGGATCATATTTATGATCCTGGGCGAACACTTTACAAGCGAGTTATGGCCAAGGTCTCTATCAGCGGGGCTAAGGCAATAATTGCAGTTTCGGACAATACCGCACGCGACATTACAGAGTTGCTTGGCATCCCACAGGAGCGGATCAACTCTATTCCCAATGGAATCGACAGTCATTTCCGACAACTTCCTGTGGACATATGCGAGGAATATAGAAAGCGACGCCTGGGTGGTATGGGCCCCTTTATACTTTTTGTGGGCACGATGGAGCCGCGCAAAAACGTGATGCGGCTTCTTGAGGCCCATGACATGTTGCCGAAAATTGGCGTAAAGGGTATCCCTCTGGTTTTGGTCGGCCATCGGGGATGGAAAAGCGAACAGATTGTAAAGGCAATCCAGAATGGGATGACAAAAGGGTCAGTATATTGGCTGGGATATGTGCCCAGAGAGGAACTTCCCATCCTCTACAATCTATGCCGGATTTTTGTTTATCCCTCGCTATATGAGGGATTTGGATTTCCTCCACTGGAAGCTATGGCATGCGGGGCCCCCGTCATCACGTCCGACAACTCTTCCCTTTCGGAGGTCGCGGGGGATGTGGCCCTGCTGATAGATCCTCTCGATGTAGAAGCTTTGGCGAGGGCCATGGCAAGGCTCTTGGAAGATTATACCCTAAGAGAGAACATGCACCATCGAGGGATGGAGCACGCGCGCAAATATAAATGGGAGGAAACAGCACGACGCACAATAGAAGTGTATCGGAAGGTAAAGAGCCTGTGAATGTGGCGATCATTCATGATTGGTTGACTGGCATGCGGGGGGGCGAAAAATGTCTGGAGGTGTTCTGCGAGCTTTTCCCACAGGCCCGCATATATACTTTGCTCTATATCGCCAGAAGCGTGTCTTCCGTAATCGAACGGATGCCCATTTATACCACATTCATTCAGCGATTGCCTTGGGCCTTTAAGCGTTATCGGTATTTACTTCCTCTTTTTCCCACGGCGGTGGAGCAGATCAACCTTCAGGGATATGACCTGATCCTCAGTAGCAGCCACTGCGTGGCCAAGGGGATAATATCTCCTCCGGATGCCCTCCATATATGTTACTGCCATACACCGATGCGATATGTGTGGGACCAGTATCCTGTTTACTTCCCCACAGAGAGAATGAGATGGCCCATGCGGTGGATTGTTCCACTGATGGCTAATTATTTGAGAACATGGGATGTTGCTTCCAGCCACCGTGTGGATCACTTTGTGGCCAACTCTGCTCATGTGGCAGGAAGGATTCGAAAATACTACGGGCGTAAGGCGGATGTAATCTATCCGCCCGTGGAGTGCGGTCGTTTTCAGCCGAAGGAGGAGAAGGAGCCCTTTTACCTGATGGTGACGGCTCTAGCCCCTTACAAGAGGGTGGATCTTGCTGTGGATGCTTTCAACCGAATGGGAAGTCCTCTGGTGATCATAGGTTCAGGTCAGGAAGAGGGAATCCTTCGTCGACGAGCGGCCAGCAATATCCAGTTTTTGGGCTGGCAGCCTGATGAGGTCGTGGCCACGCATTATGCGAGATGCCGGGCTTTTATTTTCCCTGGAGAAGAAGATTTCGGCATCACCCCCGTAGAAGCCCAGGCGGCCGGGAGCCCGGTGGTGGCCTTCGGCCGGGGTGGGGCAATGGAAACAGTGATTCCACTTGACAATCCGGGACACAAGCCTCCCACCGGAGTATTTTTCCGAGAACCCACCCCTAAGGCACTGATAGAGGCCATCCGAATATACGAATCCCGGGAGGGTGACTTCGATGCTCAGGCGATACGCCAGAATGCCTTGCGGTTCGACCAATCTCGTTTCAAACAGCAGATAAGCCAAATGATTCAATCACGGTGGAAACAATGGCAGGAAGGTAAGGGCGATGCTTAAAAGGTATAATCAGGTCTTCGTTTCTTTCTTTATCATACTTGATGCCATAGTTACAGCTATTTCTTGGCTGCTGTCTTACTTTATTCGTTTTAACGTGGAGATCATCCCGGTCACAAAGGGGATTCCTCCCTTCAGTCTCTATCTTGAGTTGGTCATTTACGCAGTGATAATATGGAGCATTGTCTTCAAGGCAATGGGCCTCTATGCACCTATGCGGAGCACCTCCAAGCTGAAAGAAACCTCAAAAATCGCGCAGGCCTCCACGGTGGCCTTGCTGATTTTCATTGCGCTGGTTTATTTCATCAAAGAGTACAAATTCTCCAGGGTGGTTATTCTTTACTTCCTGCTGCTCAATGTTACCTTGCTTTCCACATTTCGTGCGCTGCTTCGAGGCGTTCTGCATTTTATTCGCAGGAGAGGATATAATCAACGACATGTGCTGATAGTGGGCGCTGGGGATCTGGGCCAGAAAGTCCTTAAGACCATTAAGCAAACACCGGAGTTGGGCCTCAAGGTGATAGGCTTCATGAATCAGCGACCTGAGTGTGTCGGCCGAAATCTGGAAGGTGTCCAGATCCTAGGTCTGATTCAGGATATCGGATCAGCTCTAGCCAATGGAGGTATTGACCAGGTGATAATTGCTTTGCCCCTTGAGGACCACGATGCTTTCAAGGAGGTTATGAGACAAATTGATAACGAGATGGTGGATATCAAGGTGGTGCCCGACCTTCTCCAGTTCATGACGCTGAGAGGAGGCGTGGAGGAGCTTGACGGCCTGTCCATCATCAGCCTCAGGGATTCACCCCTTTATGGATGGAACAAAATACTCAAACGAGTGATGGACATAGTGTTCACCTCGGTGGGGATTGTGGTGCTATTCCCATTGTTGATCCTGATTGCTGTGGCGATCAAGTTGACCTCGCCGGGTCCGGTATTGTTCCGCCAGCGCAGAATGGGTATGGATGGAAGCGTATTCGACATTCTAAAGTTTCGCACTATGAGGGCCGATGCAGAAAAAGAAACCGGAGCCGTATGGGCTACGAAAAATGATCCTCGCCGTACTCGAGTAGGCGTCATATTGCGCAGTACCAGCCTGGACGAACTTCCCCAATTGATCAATGTGCTCAAGGGAGAGATGAGCCTGGTGGGTCCCAGGCCCGAAAGACCCGAGCTCATTATAAAGTTTAAACAGACCATCCCGAAATACATGCTGCGCCACAAGACGAAAGCTGGCATTACGGGCTGGGCTCAGGTTCACGGATACAGGGGCAACACATCGCTGGAAAAGCGAATCGAGTGTGATTTATACTATATTCAGAACTGGTCCCTGTCACTTGACCTAAAGATCATTTTGATGACTTTCTGGTCGGGGCTGATCAATAAAAGTGCTTATTGAAGGAAAAGAAACACTGCTGCTTTTTCGCCCTTTGACCCTGATCTGATGTGTGGTGGTCTCCTAAAGGAGTTTTAGAATGCATTCTAAAAGAGCCCGGGATGACAAATCGGTGTGCATCGACCTTGGAGGCACCAACATGCGGATGGCACTGGTGGGCACCGGGGGAGAGATTCTCCGGCGCGCCCGCTTTCCTACGCAGGCGGATCGGGGCTGGATCGATATCGTGAAACGGATGGTCCATGGCGTCAGGGAACTGTTGGCATCAGAGGGAATGGAATCCTGTGCAGGGGTTGGGGTGGGCGTTCCCGGGGCCTTGTTGCACAAAGAAGGAGTTGTGATAGAATCGCCCAATCTTCCAGGCTGGCATAATGTTTCCTTTCGTCGCCTTTTCCAGGATCGTCTGGGCTGCCCTGTGGTGGTGGAGAACGATGCAGATGCAGTCGCACTGGGAGAAGGGTGTTACGGTGCAGCCAAAGGGATAAGGAATTATCTGGGTATTACGCTGGGCACAGGCGTGGGAGGCGGGCTGGTCCTGGACGGTAAGCTTTGGAGGGGTACTGAGGCAAGCGCTGGAGAAGTGGGGCACTTCCCCGTGGAGCCCGCGGGTTTCCCCTGCGGCTGTGGAAGCCATGGATGCCTGGAGACCGTGGCCTCGGCTACTGGCATCGTCCGCATGGCCGTTGAAGCCGTGGAGGCCGGCCAGGAGACTGAGATTCGTCGGCTCAGCGGGGATTCAATAAGTAATATTGACGCTGAGATGGTTTCCTGCGCGGCCCGGCAAAACGACGCGGTAGCAAAGGGCATTTTTCATAGAATGGCTGTGGCCCTGGCCATGGTATTGGCCGGTATAGTTAACCTTCTGCAACTGGAGGCTGTGATCATAGGGGGAGGGGTGAGCGCTTCGTGGGATTGTTTTGGCGACATTCTTCGAAAGGAGATGCAGAAAAGGTTATTTTCCGGCCCGCCGCGTAATGTTCGACTTCTTTTGGCTGAACTGGGGGATGACGCTGGAATCCTTGGTATGGCTCGAAGGGTGTTTGAGGATGCCGGCGTGACCAGCAGGTGAATACACCTTTGATGCAAAGAAGGATTTGCACGTCGCAAAACATGGGTCTTATATCTCACCCTAATGGGTTCAAGTGAGTCAGGATATGAGCCGAACAATCATTCATCATCGGAGCCCTTTTCATTCTTGTTCTTGAACCAAATGATTTTCGAACTTAGAACTCGATGGGTTGAACCTCGTCGGTGTAACGTAGCAGGAGAATTGGATGTCCAAAAAGAAAAAAAGTGTAATTCGAGAATATGCGGAAGCGATCATTATTGCCGTTGTATTGGCACTGATTATCAGGAGTTTCGTCGTTCAGGCCTTCAAGATCCCTTCAGGCTCCATGAAGCCTACGCTTTTAATAGGAGACCATATTCTGGTCAACAAATTTCTTTACGGTATTAAGATTCCTTTTACCGATATCCGATTGTTCCCCATCCGGCATCCTCAACGGGGTGATATAATGGTATTTGTTTACCCCGTGGAGCCGGATAAGGACTTCATCAAACGTGTCATAGGTGTCCCGGGCGATACGGTGGAGATTCGGAACAAGCTGGTTTACATTAACGGCAAACTTCTCAATGATCCTTATGGCGTGCATGTGGAAAAGATCATTCTTCCGGCGCCCGTTCAACCAAGGGATAACTTCGGGCCTGTCCACGTCCCCTCCCACAAGTATTTCGTCATGGGTGACAACCGGGATCGGAGCTATGACAGCCGCTTCTGGGGTTTCGTGGACGAGAGCGCTATAAAGGGCAAGGCCTTCATCATCTACTGGTCAAAAAAGAACCACTTTTACAGTGTCCGATGGAGGCGGTTGGGTAAGATCATCAGATGAAAAGCATATATACTCAAATGAGTCTTTTGTTAAATGTATCTGCGCGTCATGGCGCTTAACGGTTCCGGGCTTTGCGAGGTGCGTAGCATTTGAGCGAACATATTTAGCGCAAAGCTCTTGCTGGACACCCCATCAAAGCAAGCCCCCTTAGAGATATAGCGTTTTATTTGGTATCATCTTATAAATTTATTACAACGGAAAGAATTATATCGCCCTTCATCCTGAGATTGACCTGAAAAAAGCAAGGGAACAAGCGAAAAGGTCTGAATATTTCAATCTTCCCTGGGTCATTGAACTGAGACTCTTAACCATCGCTCATGAGCTCGGCCACATCTTCATGCACAATGGAACCCTGGATCCAAACATATACAATAATCATGGTCTGTATCATTTCCAGGTGGAGCAGGAGGCCAACGAATATGGGCAGCGATTGATAGGGCTCATTGAGGCCGGGAAGCGCATCACTGCCGGGACGTTGGCCCGACTGCGCCGTGAAGTGGAAGGCCACGTCCTCAGCGTGATGCGAAAAGAGATCGAGGAACAAAGGGCCAAATTGCAGGATACCGCTGAGTATCTAGCAGGCTATCAACGTAAATGGACTGAAAATGACAAAATGAAAGGGAATGAATGAGGCAATGGGGGCTTCTTGGCCCCCTCTCATTACCTTTCGTTTGGGGATAAACGGCAGGCAAAATGAGAAAGCTTATATCGATACTTTTCATTTTGATGGTCAGCGGTCAACCCCTGGCCCTGGCAGAAAGAGAACATCCCAAAAGTTGGTATCAGGAGAGATGGTGCGAACCATATGGTGGTCAAATGGAAGTGGTTCTGCCTGACAGGACCCGCTGCGATTGTTTGTTTGAGACTCATGCTGTTGAATTTGATTTTGCCGACAAGTGGGCAGAGGCCATTGGGCAGAGCCTATATTATGCTTTTCAGACCGAAAAAAGGGCCGGGATTATCCTTATCATGGAATCTGAAGATGACTGTATATACTGGAACAGGCTCATATCCGTTATAGACTATTTCAACTTACCAATTGACGTTTTGAGCATAAGGATCGGCATGGAGGTTTACGTTGGTCTGGATATTTGAAAAGATAGGAAACTCATCATTAAATAAGTTAATATTATAAGGAATAAAGCCTAATGCTTGCATTAGGAGCATATCCATGTGGAATGAAAAAAACTATATTAGTGATCGATTTGGTCTATCACCGCATAGACGAAATCTTGTAGATCAGATTCTTTCATGCTTTGAAGTGCCTTCTCTCGGGGTTGCCATTGTTTTTGACAATGCAGATTATGAAGATCCTTCTCAATTTTGGATAAACCGAGCTGGTCATCTCAATATCAAAAATGGGGGGCTTGAATATTCCAGTGCAGAGCACCTTGAAGAAATAATGCTTTCCAATAATTATAAACATCTTGTTTGGCTATCTCGTGGGGCCTGTGCAGGTCAAGATCTTGATTTTGCTTGGGACTTTTCGCATGAGTTGCGTCACCTTGAACAAGATTTAATAAGCTTTACATTATCTGAAGCAAGTTATTTTTTATCAAATACGCTTATAAATATAGAGATAGAAGAACCTAAAATAATAACAACGATTCCGGGTGAGTTAGATGCCGAATTGGCAGCATGGCGAACAATATGCAAGATTTTTGGACTAGAGATAGCCGATTCATATATTCAAAATAAAATAAATTCTGGAATAAAGGCCGAACCGGAATGCTTTCGTATATTGAAATCTCATGATCCCGATACGGAATATGATGTTATCGGGGAGACTATAAAATTGTTGCGGAGATATCAGCTCAGACTTGAAGAATTTCAGAAAACACCAAAAATCCATGGTAATTTCAAGAATTTTAATCAGTAGTGTCCGGTTAAGATAATTACGAATATCCCGAAACGCCCCCCAA
>CAZTAS010000027.1:0-38379 GCA_964611635.1 uncultured Thermodesulfobacteriota bacterium | reverse complement strand
TAGCAAATTATGCGTCAAAGTGCAATATAAAAATTATTTAAATGTCGTTGTAGTGTTAATACCAATTTGCTTTCAAGGGAGTAACTACATGTTGACCTTTGCACAAATTATTTTTGGGGTCTTACTCATTTTCATTCACCCCTTACCCTGACCCTGTCCCTCAAGGGGAGAGGGATTTATAATTTCTTCCTCTTCCCCCAGCGGATGGGAGAGGGCGGGGGTGAGCAGGGAGAAGGCATACGGAATAATTACTTGTATGACTGCAACTTCGTATAAGACGCCACCCCGTATTCTGATCGAGCAAGGTTAAATAAAATAAGAAGATGTGGTGACAATTAAAAAAATTAAATCTTATAATATCATTGTATTACAAAATTAACTGTTGAATGTATGTTAACACTCAGGGGAGGCCAATCCTTCAAGACAAATTGAGAGAGCTGTGGATGAGGGTTGTGAAAAAGAGCGGTCTGCCGTACCGGAGAATGTACGAGACCAGACACACCTTCGCCTCCTGGGGGCTAGCTGCGGGGGAATCGCCGGAATGGGTGGCAAGAACACTGGGTCATGTGAACACCTCCATGGTTTTCAAGACGTATGGCCGTTACGTTCCCAACTTGACTCGGCAGGACGGCTCAGCGTTCGAACGGCTGTTTGCCGGTGCGATGAATAAAAGACAACCTGAGTGGGCACAATTTTAGGCACAATAACCATCACTCAGGCTGTCCAGTGGAACTAACTGTTTGATATAATTAGATAATTAATTGGTGGAGGCGGCGGGAATCGAACCCGCGTCCGAGAATCTTCTGCTCTTAGAGTCCTACATGCTTATTCCGCGTTTTGTTCTGATCTTCACCAGCTCCCGCGGACGGGATCTGGCGAAGATGATCCCACTTTCTTTAACCCTGCCCCCGCGGGAAACTGGGCTGGGCGATCCTGCTGTCCGGCGCCCTCGACGAGCCCGCAGGAAAAGCCCGGCGGGGCGCTAGCGGGCTTACGCCGCTAGGGCATAGTTATAATCGTTGGCGATTATGTTTTTCCTACCTTGTTAACGAGCCCGGTAGGAACCCCGGCATGCCTCTCAGGCATCAATCATCCCCGTCGAAACCAGTTCGCCCCCATTGTGTTATATTGGATGTTCATTTCCACCGGGCTTCGCGCTCCATTTGGCGCTCCTCAGCCCGGCGCTTTAAGGTTTCCCTCTTGTCGTATAGTTTTTTACCACGGGCCAGAGCGATCTCAACTTTGGCCCGGCCATGTTTAAAATAGATTTTCAACGGGATGAGTGTGAATCCCCTTTCTTGTGTCTTTCCATATAGCTTTCGAATCTCCCGTTTGTTCATTAGCAGTTTTCGAGGCCGAATCGGTTCATGATTCTCCCGGTTACCATAAGAATATGGACTTATATGAGCACCCACCAAAACAATCTCCCCATCCCGGACTTCCGCATAGCCGTCACTCAAGTTGGCTCTTCCATCCCGCAAAGATTTTACCTCAGTGCCTTGAAGAACCATCCCTGCCTCATAAGTTTCGGATATTTCGTATTCAAAACGAGCCCGCTTGTTCTGGCATACGATTTTGATGTTATTCTTCTTATTAAGTATCTGGGCTTGCGGCTTCAAATTTCGTTTCTTTTTAATTTTATAATAATTATAACATAATTCTAATGCACATTCAAGCTCTTATTTAAACCGATCCGGAATTGGTGACAACTCTGGTTTTGTCATTATTATTCTGGAAATCATAAAAGAAATCTTCAGGAAAGTTCTTTTGCATTTCTTCCTGAACCAATTGATGAATCTCCTGGGGGTGTCGCATCTGCATGACCTGTGTAAGCATGCTGAAGCAATCCTCCATGGAGAGCGACCGGATAATTTTTTTAACCCTTGGTATTGAGACAGGATTCATGCTCAGTTCGTCCAATTGAAATCCCAGGAGGATTGGTATGTAGAGTGGCTCGCCCGCCATTTCCCCACATAGAGCAACGTTAATCCCTTCGCTGTGGGCGGCCTCCACTGATTGTTTGATGGACCGCAAGACGGCAGGATGAAGGGGCTGATATAGATAGGCTACTTGCTCATTTACCCGGTCGATTGCAAGAGAATATTGGATAAGATCATTGGTTCCTATGCTGAAAAAATCCACCTCCTTGGCCAGCAGGTCGGCAATGGTCATGGCCGAGGGGATCTCCATCATAATTCCAATCTCCATATTCTCTTTGAACTCTCGACCCCCTCCGCGTAACTCGTCTTCTGTTTTCTTAATGATCTCTTTGATACGAATAACTTCTTCAACGCCAGAGATCATGGGGAAAAGGATTTTGACGTTTCCAAGGGCACCGGCCCTGAGAATGGCTCGTAGTTGAGTCCGGAATATTTCGGGCTCTTTAAGTGAGAACCGGATGGCCCGAAGCCCCATAGCTGGGTTCATTTCCTCCGCCAGATCCAGGTGGGTGAGGAACTTATCGCCGCCGATGTCCAGCGTCCTTATTACAACAGGGTTGTTCCCACAGGCTTCCACTGCATTTCGAAATGTCTGATATTGTTCTTCCTCGGATGGAAGCTCCTTTCGGCCAATGTATAGAAATTCAGTTCGATACAAGCCGATCCCTTCAGCACCGTAATGGGTCAATGTGGGAAGTTCATCCACGCGCTCCACATTGGCCTCTACTCGGACACGATAGCCATCGCGTGTCTCACCGGGAAGTCGGCTGTAATGGTGGAGCATGACTCTCTCAGTAGAACGATAACGCTCTTGCCGTTCGAGAAAGTGTAAATATGACTCATGCGCAGGATTAACAATGACAAGGCCCGATGTTCCGTCAACGATAAGGGTATCGCCTGTGACAGAGAAGCGGGTGATATTTTCAAGGCCAACCACTGCCGGAATTCCTAAAGCCTTGGCCATGATGGCGGTGTGGGAAGTTTTGCCTCCGATATCAGCAACGAAGGCCATGACCATCTTCTTGTTCATTTGGGCGGTATCAGCCGGGGACAGATCATGTGCCACAATGATCCCTTCTTCAGACATCTCGGTAATACTATGCTGCTTTTTACCGATAAGGTTACGCAATATACGTTCCCCGACATACTCAACGTCGCTTTTGCGCTCTCTTAAGTATTCGTCCTGGATCATGTCGAAAATTTTTCTAAGTTCATCCAGGGTCTTTTTTAATGCCCACTCGGCGGTCAAATGTTCGGTTCTGATGCCTTTTTCGATTTCATCTATCAATAATCTATCTTGGAGGATCATCTTATGAGTGTCTAAGATGTGGAGGTGCTTCTGCAGCTCTTTGTCCTGTATGCTCTCCTGAATTGCAAGGAGTTGTTGCATAGAGACCTCACGTGCACGGTGAAATCGTTCAATTTCCAGCTCCACGTCCGCAGGGTTAATAAAGCACTGGGGTACGATCTCAGCAGGACTTCTTTCCACAAGATATGCTCGACCAATGGCAATCCCACGGGAGACCCCAAGTCCTTTCAAAGCAATGGGTTTTTTGGTTTCTGTCATCATCCCTACCTGTAGAAGGGCGCAATTGGGGATCAGCTTTCTCCGAATTTTTCCTCAAAAAGTCTGACAATTGATTCTAAGGCTGCCCGAGCTTCTTCTCCTTCGGCACGAATAATCAAGGGAGTTCCCTTGGGGCAATCCAGGGTAAGCATCTCTACCACACTATCGGAACTCACCTCTTGATTTCCTTTGCGAATGTAAACATTGGCATTGAATTTCCGGGCTGTCTGGAATATAAGTCCAGCGACCCTGGCATGCATACCAAGATCATTTTTCAAGTAAACCCGTGTGCTTATCCCTTGGGCAGTGGATTGAGTTTCCTTTTTCATGCTGGAAACAGGGCAACGCATTCAACAACATGTGCCGCCAAATATATAAATATATAGCTGAAAATCCGCAAGAGAGTGACCACTGAACAAAAATTGCAAGTAAAAAGCTGCCCAGGACTGTCAAGAGTCCAATGCCACTCAACAGATGGCCACTCGCTTCGGTGTGGACCCATAACGCCATCATGGCCCCACCCACGAAGGCCGAAGTAGCGCGAATCCATCGCATATAACGGGTAAGCCGCCACTGCCAGGCTTTATCTAAAATCCCTACATCTTGCCTGAAACCTTGGATGAAATCCTCAAGCCGAAACCACAGATTCGGCAAATTTTAGATCATCACTAAGGCTACAGGACCCCACAGGCTACCCTGAATTACCAGAGCAACATCCACAACAGCGGCCAAAGGTCGAAGAGAGGCACCAAAAAACCATCCCCAGTAGATGAGAGGGGCCCATCAGAATATCTTTTATGACTGCCAGTTGCGCACTGTTACCCCCGCTCCTGGTAGACTCAATCTCCTCTCGCAGTATGCAGCCAAGGATACACGGGAAAAGCACTGGATGAGTATGGAAGAATGACAGGTGCCTCCGTGATACCTTTGTCAACTCACGGCCCTCAGGATAAATCTCACGCAACCCGGGATGGATAGCGTAGGCAAACCCAAAGCTTTACATATAGCGCATTCCCATGGCTGCCTGTATAAAAAACCACGAAAAAAACACCTGTATAAGAGTCCCTTTCCTCATGGTGCCGGATAACTACCGAAAACCTTATTTAACAAATTTTTTATAACATTTTCTGTCTATTATTGTCAAGCTGATCTGATTCGAGTGTTGTAATCGAGAGGCTCGTTTTGGCATTAAAACTCACTTCCCTTTTTATTAATTTAAGGTAAAATGGTTGAGCAGTATCAAGGAGGAAAATCTATGAGAGAGGTTTCCTCCCAAATACCCAGATTGAACCCTCTGAAATTAATCTTTACAGATCTGTTAAATTTGCATGATTGATATGGGTATTAAAACCTGGTGAAAAGTAGAGTCTTAACTCTTAATAAAGCTTTCGTATGTTTCGGGAACCATCAGGAAATCACCGGGATAATAAAAGATACGCACTTGTGAGTATAAACAAGGCATTTAATTGGATTTGGGTATACTCGGGGAGGTCGCATGATCAATGAACGTCTCTTTCAAAGGGCTGCAAAGAGGTGGACTCGCTTCTTCCAGCAGGAGTTGTGGGAGGAGGACATCAATGGGAGTGGCTGGAAGTACCTCTGGATTGCGCCGCTGAGGATGGCCCTGCTGGCCTGGGAAGGGCGACGCAGCCATCTTCTCCTTTTGCGTGCCTCGGCGCTGACCTACGTGACGGTTATGTCCATTGTACCCACTCTAGCGTTCGTCTTTGCCTTGGCCAAGGGGTTTGGGGTCCATCACATTCTTGAACCGTTCCTCTTAAAATATGTCTCCATGGGCCAGGAGAAGGTTGTCACTTACGTAATTCAATACATCGGCAACACAAGCGTTAAGGCGCTTGGAAGCATTGGCTTCGCGCTCGTCTTTTTCTCGGTCATCCAGGCCATGAGTACTATCGAGCGCACCTTCAACGACATCTGGGGAATTCGTGCACACAGGCGCGGTTTTCGAAAAATAGCTGATTATATGAGTATCCTTGCGATCTGTCCCCTGGCGGTTACGTTCTCATTGGCCATGACTGCCACCATATCCAGTTCGACCATCACCCAGAAGTTACGCCTCATTGCCCCCATCAGCCAGGTCATGGACTGGCTATTCACCCTTGGGCCCTATGCGATGCTGTGGCTGGGATTCATTTTTCTCTATATGTTCGCCCCGAACACGCGGGTGAAGCCTAAATCCGCCGTAATAGGCGGTATCCTGGCCGGAACCGTCTGGCAGATTTTCTTATGGAGCTACACTCATTTTCAAGTCGGCCTAGCCCGTTACAACGCTATTTACTCCGGCTTTGCCAGCCTCCCGTTTTTCTTAGTGTGGCTCTATGTGAGCTGGGTGATAGTCCTGTTCGGAGCTGAGATCGTATTCGCTCACCAGAACCTCCGGTTTTTCCGAAGTCTTCAATCAGCTCCTCACCCAAGTCCATATTATCGGGAGCGATTGGCGTTACGAGCAATGATAGGGATCGCCCGTCGGTTTTACAGCGGAGGACTCCCCTGGGAGATGGAAGAATTTTCAAGAGCATTAAAGGTACAACCCTCTCTTTTAGACGAAGTCCTTTCCAAATTACATGATAGAGGGCTCCTCATAGAGTTACAGACCGACGGACGCCGTTTCATTCCCGCTCGCGCTCTCGAGAATATTTCCATGCTCGACGTGGTGATGGCTATTTATCGTGGAGGAGAAGACCCACCAGAGCTTATGACAAAGGTGGAAGAAGACATTCTTCGAGACACGTGGGCATCGGCTCGGATGACACTTGAGGAGACTTTGGCCAACATCCATTTCAAGCGATTGTGCCAGAGGGGGGGGGAGCAATACCTCTCGCCCGTCAGATCACAGTAATAAGCTGTTATATGTTCATTCCCATCCTTCATTACCATGAGAAGCTCACGGGATAGTAAGAAGAATAGATGAATTAGTTGGCTTCTTCTGAGCCCGTTTATCTATCGCCCGAGCCGAAGGCCCGCCGGGCAAAGGAAACGGCGTAGCGCACTATGTCCCTGCGGTTGGGATGATTCCGCAGCAAACGCCAGATTTGTCCGGGCCGCAGGTAAAACCTGCGGTTTGCCAGCCGCGCAATGGCTCGAAGGTCCGCATCGGAGAGTTCTGAAATATTGGCACTTCCCGTGATGCTGAGATCTCCGTAATCATAATCAGTCCGCTTGCCCAATGAGCGCGCCATTTCGTATATTTCCGTCCCCCGATACGGGACCACCAGTGAAAATGTGGCCAGATGCAGTGGTAAAGAGGCGGCGAACTCAATGGTCTGCAGCATTTCCTCCCGTGTTTCAGTGGGGAATCCGAGCATGAAAAACCCCTGGCAGAAAATCCCCTCCTTGACTGCATCTTCTACAGCCTTGCGCAGCTTTTCCAGGTTAATGTTTTTACGTATCATCTTCTGAAGACGGGGCGAAGCGGTCTCCACCGCGAAACCGGTGAAGTAAGTCCCGCCTTCCCGCATGATGTGAAGGGTTTCGCCATCCAGCCGATCACCCCGCAACGCGTTGGGGAAGGAAACTCGAACCTTCATGCCCCGTTCTCTGATACCGCGGAAAATCTCTTGCACCCTGTTGAGGTCGTAATTGAAAAAATCGTCAATGATCTCAAATTCCTCGATACCATAAACCACGTGAAGCTGCTCCATCTCATTCAGGACATCACGGGCGCTTCGTCCCCTGACTGTTTTTCCTTGTATCTTATGGCAGAAAATGCAACGAAACGGGCATCCGCGGGAGGTAAATAAGGCCATATATCGCCTGCGGGCCATGTTGGAGAAGCGATTGCGTGAACTATAGGCCGCAATATCGATCAGATCCCATGCCGGCCATGGGATATTGTCCAGATCCTCCCTGAAGGCCCTGGAATTAGCCAGATGAACCAGCCCATCCCGGCGAAACGCCGTCCCCGGGATGTCGGACAGAGACTGCCCGGCCTCCAGCCGCTCCAGGATTTCAACTATGGTATTCTCACCTTCTCCAACCACCGCCAGGTCAATATTTCCATCCTGCATCAGATCGAAGGTAAAGCCACTGGCATGCGGGCCACCAGCAATAATGAGGCCTTCAAACCCGGCTCTACGCAAATCAGCGGCGGTCCGGTGCATGGCGTCAGCCTCCACAGTAAGGGCGCTTATTCCCACCATGTCAGGGCGAAAAGTCCGTAAAATATCATCAACCCGAAGGGGCTCCAGGCGCATATCCACGATGCGCAGGTCAGACCCCGGCCACCGACTTCGCACCGAGGCTGCCAAATACATAAGTCCTAAAGGTTGAGTTATGGTGTCGGGGCCATCTTTTCTGTAAGATTTGATCAAAAGAACCCCGTGTCCTTCTTCGTTCATGACCAACCTTTTGGTATAAATACGAATGAATCATTTTGTGCAATAATTGCAACAATTGATTGAGACATCAATGGTGCAAGCAGGAAAATAGGGATTTTATCTTTCATCTCATTGTTCTTTCACGTGGCCCGGTTGTTTTTTCTCACGGGTACAAGCCCCTTTCAGCTCGAAATCGCAAAGGTTGAACATCAACACACCATAATAACGATTCCGAAATGATCCGCTTAATAGTATCGAGTACAAAATGGCATTTGTTTTGAGTTATAATATAAAAAGTGTTATTTTATTATACGTTTCAGAAATTCATTAAGGGTTATTCGTTCCGGAAAATTTTTCCTTTCCCTCATGCCTCGAACAAGCCTCTCACCTTTCCGGGGACAAGTGGAGACGAGGAAAATTATAAATCATCAGCAATGAGGTGAAAACCTGCGCGGGACGTGACCCGCTAAGTATTCTATTTTCATGATAACATGAAAATCGGTTTTTCAATTAAGAAATTGTAAGCTAAGGAATACGGGGCGCCATGGAAGCGAAAACCATAATGGTGGCAGTTGGGGCTGTGGTGCAGGACGGTAAGGGGCGCGTGCTCCTGGTAAAGCACCGACCCGAGCGGGGTGGCTATTGGGCGGGCAAGTGGATTTGCCCCGGTGGACGCCTGGAATTGGGAGAGACACTGGCTGAAGGCGCACGACGCGAAATCCTTGAGGAGACGCGCCTGGAGATCATTATCGACCGCATGCTGCCGCCCTTTGAGCGAATTGTTAAAGAAGAAGAGTGCACGGTGCTCCACGTGGTTTATATCGATTTCTTGGCCCAATGTTGCTCAACCCATATCACGCCCGCCGATGATGTGGGAGAGGCCCGGTGGGTGGAAGTGGAGCGGCTTCCCGGCATGGCCGAAGAACTCCACGAAGACACTCGTACCCTCCTGAGATTGGCAGAAGTGTTGCCTTGAGATCATTGTTCCCGCCAAGACTCCTTCCGGCAAACTTTGATAGGCAATGATCATTCTTGGCGGAAAGATGAGGAGAAAAGGCCCCCTGAAGGCTTCCACCCATCTCCCGGCACCCTCATCACGCGGGTGCTGGCAAACCAAGGGAAATCGAAGTTGACTGCATCCCCTGCTACCTTTCCTGGTATAGGCATCAAACGCGCGGTCAAAGGCTTATTCACTCTCAATGCAAGCGCCGCCACATCGTGTAAAATCCTCGCCAATGTTTCTTCATGGATGTCACCAGGTAATGGTATTGTATCAAGCCCTGTCCCACAGACAGTGGAATATTGCAACAGGTCGCCGAGGGTAAGTACGCCTTCGGCAGCGCGTCGGGCAAGCACCGCGTCTTCCAACACTGGGAGCATCAGGCCGCAAAACCCACATCTTGGAAAAACCGCATTATCAATGGCACCGGTGATGAGCGCAGCCGCAGCCAGCGTTCCGGGGGAGCCAACAACCGCCCCTGTCAGCCGTTCTATTGCCCGGCCGATGCTGCGCATTTCCTGAGGAAAAGGTGCAAGTGAAAAGTCAATGCCTGCAAACCGGATTGGGTGGGCAAGGGCTAGGGTGCTGGCGGTGGAGGCTATCTTTCCCGAGTATGATTCAATTTCGCTTATAAGGTTTTGACGAGCTTCTTCCGGGGTCTGGGACGACTCAAAGGCCGATACGGCCAAGTCCGCCGCTTCGGTGGCAATGGCGAAGGCGAGCTTCCCGCCATCGTGATAAGCCGCCGGGAAAAACGGAGCGCCCGGTGGAACGTTGCAGAGCGCCGCCATCCGCAAATTGCCGAACCCATCCGGGCTGATGTTGGAAATCTGGCGTATTGCCGCGGCTGTTTGCCGAATGGCCGCGAGGTCCATCCCTGACTGGTGTTTTGCAATTATGGAGCTTGCAAAGACCGTTTCCGTGCCAGCTAACATGTCGGGGATAACATCGATCCATGGACCGGTGCCCGGGCCCAGTGAAGCATAATCGATCCCCACCTCACGGATTTCTTTCTCCAACTCTCGAGCCAAATCCACTGCATGTTGGGGCTCTTCCGCCATAGATGGAAACGGAGGGGTTGCCATCCTTACGGTTTGCACAGATAATCCGTCTGATTCAAAGGCATCACGAGCTTCTCGGCCAAATATTTCCATAGATGATATATCGACTACCGATTTAATAAAAATGGTGATGGACCGAATATTCATTTCGTCACCACCCCATAAAAATGAGATACCAAATGAAGGCCAAGGCGGCGGCCATGGGCAGTGTGAGGACCCAGGCCCACAAAATGCTAATCGCCACACCCCATCGCACCGCGGAGACTGTACGGACAGCTCCCACCCCCACAATGCCCGCGGTAATGACGTGCGTGGTGGATACCGGAATCCCTGCCAAGGCCATGCCTCCCAGAACCAGCGAGCTGGCCGTTTCCGCGCTGAATCCCTGATATGGTCTGAGATTCGTCAGACGATGAGCCATTGTACGAATGATCCGCCATCCCCCCAAGAGGGTCCCGGTGCCCATGGCCAGAGCACAGATGAAAATGACCCACCAGGGAATGTGAAAATAGGAGAGCCAGCCATTGCTGAACAGAAGGATTGAGATGATTCCCATTACCTTTTGGGCGTCATTGGTTCCGTGGCTCAGAGAGTACATGGCGGCAGAGATAAGCTGGAGACGCCGGAAATATAAATTTACGCGGTGAGAGGGGATATTCTTGCAAATATGAAGGACAATAACGGTAAACAGCAGTGCTCCGCAGAATCCCATAAGCGGTGCTACAATCATGAAAGTGGCCACTTTCCCAACCCCGCCCCATACTACCAGATTCAGGTGTTTGCCCTTACAAAGAACCGCTCCAATGAGCCCACCTATGAGTGCGTGACTGGATGAAGTCGGCAGACCCAACCACCAAGTGATCAAATCCCACGAAGTGGCGCCCAGCAGAGCCGAGAGTATCAGCCAGGAATCCACCATGTCCGGCTGAATGATCCCGGTGCCGATGGTTTTGGCCACAGCTACCCCAAGGACAAATGGTCCGATAAAGTTAAAAATAGCCGCCATGGCCACTGCATGGAGGGGAGGGAGCACCTTGGTGGCAACCACAGTGGCAATGGCGTTGGCCGCATCATGAAACCCGTTGATAAAATCGAAAATAAGGGCTACGAAAATAATACCGATGAGCAGCAGATGTTCAGAACCAGGAATCATCATGTGTTCTTCAGTAGAATGGCACTGAGTATGTTGGCAACGTCTTCCGCTTTATCCACTGCAGTTTCGATGAGTTCGTAAATCTCTTTATACTTGATGAAGCTCAGAAAGTCCTTGGATCCGGAGCCATTGAATAGATTGGCCACGGCCTGCCGCGATAGCTCGTCAGCCAGATTTTCCAGACGGTGGATCTCCATGAAGTGATCGAGCATCTGGGGACTATTGGATAGCTTTCGCAAACAAAGGACTGCCTCTTTGACCTCTAACACTGCATCTTTTAAAGTCGCCGAAAGCTTAACCATGGCCTCCGTGCTATGGGGCACCTTATAATTCTTCATTCGCAGTGCTGCACCGTCAACGATGTCAAGTATGTCGTCCAGCTGGGAAACCAGCGAAGAGATATCAGCGTGATCAAATGGGGTAATGAAACTTTTGTTGAGTCTATCATGGATCTCGTGGACGAGATTGTCAGCTCGATGCTCGAATGATTTAATCTTACTGCAATAGTTTTCCAGCCGCTGGTATTCCTGGACTAACTGGTGAAATGTTTCGACTCCCATCATGACCACATCAGTCAGTTCTTCGATCAGGTTGAAAAACCCTGTATCCGTCGGCACTAGTATTTCTCTCAGGCCCATTTTCAGACCCTCCCTCTCTCGCCAACAAGTGAATAGGAAATTAAAGAATGCTCTTGGCAGACAATGTACTCCAATATCAAGCCTCTCTTCCAATGACTTGATAGGTTTGACCAGCAGCTAATGAAGAGTGCGGAATAAATTGAACGATTTTTTGCGTCAAATGGAGTTCAATGATTCATGAATAAAATAGCACAATTTTTTCTGCTCGAAAAGAATAAACCTAAATTTTTCAATTCTACCGATTGAGAAATGAAGTTGAAACCTCTGGAGCTAGTTGTATTTCCTATTATTTTTAAATTTGTAAAAAGGGCGCAGATCTATTGGCCGTTTTGATATTGGTCGACCACAGCTAGGTTTTTAATATGACTAGCCCGCAACGAATTGCCGCATCGACCTGAATCAACTTTCCTTGAAATTGAATAATTCCAATTGATGGCCGATGAGTTTGGAATGTACCGGAGAGCTTTGAGGATTTCAGATGTGGTATCCTTAGTGGGCCCTCTAAAGCTCTCTAATGGGGGAGGCAATCCGCGAATCTTCTCTTTCTATCACGGATAAAAATGCTGATCAATAAAGAAGGTGGGCACTTATTCAGGCCTGGACAGGCTGAACTTGGAGTTCATTAATATGTCTGTGGTTAGTGCTCCAGGATATTGTTTCAGGATCGATCAAAGTCCAGTTCGCTTTATATTTCAACAGCTTCTCGAGAAGCATGTGGTTAAGTCGATGGCCAGATTTATGGCCTAGTAAATGTCCGATGACGGGAAACCCAAGGAGCGCAAGATCTCCCAAGCTATCCAATATCTTATGACGGACGAATTCGTCTTTGAAGCGAAGACCCTCATCGTTCAATACTCCCGACTTATCCAAAACGATGGCGTTATCCAGGGAGCCTCCTCGAGCGAGGCCTCTGGATTTCAGGTCCTCATACTCATCCAAAAAACCGAAAGTCCGGGCAGGGCTGATCTCACGTTTAAAATGGGGCTCAGAGAGAAGTACAGTCAGGGCCTGATGATACAGTAAAGGGTGTGGATAAGAAATGCTTAAAGAAAAAATCTGTTGAAGGCTTGGCCTGAGATGAACCAAAGCATCGTTGTCGGTTATTTCAATGGGCTCGCGGATGATCAAAAGCTTCTTGGGGCGGTTCTGCCGGGCTATGCCGCCACGCATTATCATTCGTACAAGAGGCGCGGCCGAACCGTCCATAGCCGGGACCTCGGGGCCATCTATTTCTATGCGGGCATTATGAATTCCCAACCCGTAAAGTGCGCCAAGCAAGTGCTCTACGGTTTGGACAGATGTTCCGTTAGCCCCCAGAGTGGTGGCTAATGCGGAATTGGTAATGTTTTCGACCCGAGCGGGGATGTCCACCCCTACATCTGTTCTGTGGAAGACAATTCCGAAGTCTACTGGCGCAGGTTTAACCCTTACACTAGAAGCTTCTCCGGTGTGAAGGCCCACACCAGCACAAAACACTTCTTGCTTCAGCGTCCTTTGATGCATAGACAGCCTCCTTCGCGTATTAAATTTAACAAGCAAATTTTATGCCACCTTCCGTTAGACAAGATGGATATTAAAAAATGGCGATAGACGGGGAATAGCTAGAAATTGTCTTCTGCTTTCCACTGTGTGGTCAAAAGTTTTAAACTCGTCAAATGTGTGAAAAAATCCACATCTCATCCAGATCTGTTGTTTTTTTGCAACACAGGATAAAGCCTAAAAGAACGGCGCAAAACCCACTTCAATGTATCTCACTAAGAATGACTATACTACTCAACAGTCTGGGTCAACCGGGGAACAGGATAAACTCTAAAGTCTATTTTCAGGTCAGACGCATGCTTGACAATTAATGAACGCTAATGCATACTTATTTGAATCGTTGCAATTTTGAAGAAAGATATTTATAAATGTGGGTGAGAAAAAGGATTGGGAAAATGTTTTTTATCCTGGGCGTAAGAACTTGGTATTCATAGTTGATGTGGGGGGCCAGAGCTCTTAGTCCTGGATTTGGATAATTGTCTCTTCTATGGCTCTTCAAGTAATTACAAAGAGGTTAAGCCCCGCCTTTCATCCCGGCTTTAAATTAGAATAGAGTGGGAGAAGCGATGCGCTAGAAATGACAAATAAGGAGGGGAATGGTAAAAACTTTTTGTTCCCCATGGAGTATAACCCATGTCTGATGCCAATTTTTATAGCGACAATGAAGATTTGAAATTTCATCTGAGTAGTATGGTGAATTGGGAAGCTATCTTCCGAGCTCGAAGTGAAATGGAAGATGAGAGAGATCGTTGGAGTTCGGCAGAAGAGGCCAAGGAAGCTTATCTGGGGATGTTGGAGGATCCGGTGGGAGAATTGGCGGCCAACCGCATGGCGCCGCGAGCTGTGGAAATCGATGAGCAGGGATGCAGGCTTCGGGAAGGTCGAGTTGAACTTCCTCCTGGGATGGTGAATAACCTCCGAGACTTGGCAGATGCTGATCTTATGGGTTTCACGCTTCCCGTCCGCTACGGTGGGCTGGGCTTTCCGTACACTTCTTACACAGCAGCGGTAGAGATCATCAGCAGGGCTGATGCCTCGCTTATGAACTTTTTCGGCTTGCAGGGGATCGCGGATACCATCGCACTTTTCGGTGACGAAGAATTTCGTCAACAGTACCTGCCGCGATTCGCATCAGGGGTCATCACGGGTGCCATGGTGCTTACCGAGCCCGATGCCGGATCGGACCTTCTGTCCGTTCAGACTGCTGCAGTGCTCGACGAGATGACAGGCCGCTGGCGGCTGCGCGGCACCAAGCGCTTCATTACCAATGGCTGCGGCGATGTGCTGTTGGTTCTGGCCCGAAGCGAGGACCCACAAATCTATCGGGGAGGCCGCGGGCTCAGCCTTTTTCTAGTGGAAAAAGGAGCCCGGGTCCAGATCCGAAGAGTGGAACACAAGCTGGGCATTCATGGTTCTCCCACATGTGAGCTGTTCCTGGATGATGCCGATGGCTTGCTCATTGGGCGCAGAGGATACGGACTTACCCGCTACGTTGCTTGGCTTATGGACGCAGCACGTCTCTCCGTTGCGGCCCAGGCAGTGGGTATTGCAGAGGCGGCTGTCCGGGAAGCCACTGCTTATGCCAGCCAGCGTGAACAATTCGGTGAACCAATACGGAGCTTTCCAGCTGTGGCGGACCTCCTGGTCGGTATGCGGGTGGATCTGGAAGCGGCGCGCTCGCTGCTGTATGCCGCGTCAGTTCAAATGGACCTGGATTTTGCCTTTGACCGGCATATGGAGAGCCTGCCTTCAGATGATCCCCGTCGGGGAGACCTTGTCCATGAGAGGAAGCGACAGGCCGGTGCACTGGATATTCTGACGCCCATGGTAAAATTATACGCGGCAGAAGTGGCCCAGCGCATTACCTCGGATGCCATCCAGGTGCTGGGAGGCAATGGATATATGGTTGATTATCCCGTTGAACGCTATTATCGGGATGCCCGAATTACAAGCATTTATGAGGGAACCTCGCAGATCCAGGCAAACACCGCGGTGCCCAAGGTCCTTAAAGGTTCGCTTGATCCCATGCTTAACCAACTGGCCCAGCGCGACAGACCATCTGGTTTGCTGAATGAACTAGCCCGTGAGGTGGACGCCGCCCGGGAGGATATGGAACACTCTCTGGAGTTTGTCCAGAGAAAGGTTCGCGGCAGGGAAAAAGACCCTGCTTACCGTGATCTGATGGCCCGCCGATTGGTGGAAATGGCCGCCGACGTGCTCATTGGCTACCTCTTTCTGGACCAGGCGGAACGGTGGGAGCGCAAGGCGGTTGTGGCTGAAAAGTTCATAGCGGACATGAGGGTCCGAACCAAAGCCAATAGAGCCCATGTGAGCGCGGGCCGCAAACTCACACTGGACCATTTCGATAGCATTGTGGGAGATTAAAACCGCACAGAGCGGCCAGACGTCGTATTTCACCTTCCTGGTGATATCAATTTTTAATACTTCCACGTAAATCCCCAAACTAAGAAATTGGTTCTGCATAACATTTCGTCAAGTTTGTCTGATTACCAGGCCTTACTCCTATAGCAAAATCGAGGTATTAGGCTCACCAAAATGTCAAATTCACGGACTTGCTTCATGATATCTGTGGAAGTTGTATTGAATCCGATTTCCGGAGATCATGGGTAAAACTCATTTTTAAAAAGTTCTAACAGCATTTCATGGTTTGAATTTAATAATTTTGACTACTTGAAGAGTTTTTCTTAATTTTATCTTCTTTATGTGGCGGCATTTTAATTTAAATTATACTCTTTACATATGTATTTACTTTTTGGCATAACCTTATAATCATATGAGAGTTAAGAGAATTCAAGTGAAGGAGAGATCTTGATAATATCTTCAAATAGTAGAGACATTTCAGATTAAAAAAACCGTTCGGCAACAGGTGATCACCACGCTGGGTAGCTTCGATTATTTGAGAGCAGAAGGTGTTATTGAGGACCTGATTCGAATCTTTTCTCCATTTCCTTAGACTTTTCGCTCATTGAAGCCTCCCGCAAGCCCGATGTCATATCCTGCTTTACTAACTATATCTGTTGTAAGCTAATGAAATATCCGAATTGAATAGCAAGTGAAATGTCCGCTTGTGCGGGCAATGCGACCTGGAGGTACAACGTGCCATGAGCTTTTTTTGGGAGGGGTGTGGTTTATGGCACGCGGGAGGGTGATGGCTTTGTCCGCTCCTAAAGCGGGCAATGAAGGTAAAAGAAGTGATATTGAAGGAGATGTGTGGGAAATTGAAGTGGTATCAGGTGGCGGAGATTCTGGGGATCAGCGATCGTCAGATACGGCGGAGGAAGCAGTGCTACGAGAGGTATGGGTATGATGGGTTATTTGACCGAGGACATCAAATTCCCTCGCCTCCGCGGATTCCTTTTGAGACTGGCCTACGGGTGCTTCGCAGCCTTAACATCGCCTCTTGGCTCATGCTGGGAGAAAAGCAGGCTGACGTGAGGGGGATTGCCTCCAGACTCTGACAAGGGGATGAGAAAAGGGAGAACGGGAGTGGGGCATGAAAAAGCTCAAAAAAAACGGACATTTCACTTGTCATTGGAACCTGACATCTTAATTTGCTATTGACAACTTTACTAATTATATCTTGACAAGGATTATTTTGTTTTGTATTTTTGATCCGGGCAGGGATCTTAACCGGCCATTGTGTGGAGAGAAATTGGTATATAAAGATTGAAAGATCTGGCAGGAGAAGACGAAATTAAAAATACGAGAAAGCGGGTCTTGGAAAAAGCGTGAGTTTTAGAAAGGAGCTCTCGATGAGGGTATTCCATTATAAATTTCCCTGCCTGTTGAGCAAAAGCCGATATTAATTTACAGTGGGCTTAGCAGAGCTATGGAAGAGATTTCAAAAGAAAACCCGCTCCATTTCCGAATGGCTATGATCTTTGTAGAAATAGAAAAGGATTTCAGCAATTTTTATAAGCCGAATTGATTTGCTGGATCTGTGAGCTGGATGGAGGGCAAAAATGATATTAAGGCCAGCTGAGGATTACAAGACACAATTCACAACAACATTTACTCTGGAGGCCAAAAAAACAGCTTTTATCCCAATAGACTTACAATATGCCTCTGCTTGCAGGACAATTGGATTAGGGAAAATTTTAAAGGAGCAAGGTAAGGAAGAATGGGGTAAACATCGCTTTGATAGAATTGAGCAGGTAATTATTCCAAATGTTCAGAAACTACTATCTTTTTTTAGAAAACATAAGGTACGCATAATCTATATAACAGTTGGATCAGAGATGCCAGATTTCAGTGATTATTTACCCCATAGAATCCCTTTTGCCAAAGCAACGAATAATCGAGTAGGCGAAAGAGAGCATGAAATATTAGATGAGATCAAGCCTCTACCTGGGGAATTGGTGATTAATAAAACAACAACAGGTGCGTTTAACTCATCTTCCATCGATTTGGTATTGCGGACAATGGGAATTGAGTATTGCTTGCTTGCAGGAGTTTCCACCCACGTGTGTGTGGAGTGTACGGGCCGAGACGCATCCGATAGGGGCTATAAAATCATTATCATTGAGAATGCTTGTGGAGCTAATAAGGAAGAATATCATAACAATTCAGTGATCACCTTCCAACGTCAATATGGAAGAGTTTGTACTACTGATGAGGTAATAAAGGAATTAGAGGAAAATCTATAAGAGGATTAATAAGAATTGCTTTTAATGATTTGCATAAAATTAAGGGGGAAAGGAGTTGAATAAATTTTGTTATACGATTTAGTTATCCTTAACGGGACTCTAGTTTTACCCCACCAAGGGTTAGTAAAGGCTCATATTGGAGTCAAGGATGAGAAAATTATTTTTCTAAGCCAGGGAGATCCTTCCCAAAAGGCTAAAGAGATTATTGATGCTCAGGGAAAATTTATATTTCCAGGGCTAGTGGACCCTCACGTCCATTTTGGGAATCATCTCCCATTCTTTCAGGACTTTAAGACTGAAACAAAATCAGCAGCAGCTGGAGGAGTTACCTGCATCATTACCCAGCTTAAGATGGGCCTTTTTGCCAATGAATTTGAATCTTATTTCACAATTTGTGATGATGTGCTGAATAAACTCAAAGAAATCTCTTCAGTCGATTATTCATTTCATTTTCACATTCCTCATGCTAAATATGCCGATGAAGTTGCTTCCTATTACAAACAACTCGGTATTCAATCATACAAGTTTCATATGGGATACAAACCCAAAAAAGTTGATGATGTTACTACCGGTCATTTGCAAAAAATCTCACCAGGGATCGATGATGGGGCGATCTATTACATTCTGAAAAAGGTTGGAAAACTGGATCCCCCGCCCTTGATGACCGTGCACTGTGAATGCGACGAGGTGATCAAATATACTACCGAAGAAGCAAAAAAGGCGGGATTAAATGGATTAGCGGGCTGGGATGCAGCCCGCCCAGATATTGCAGAAGAACTGGCTATTTCCCGCTTGGCTGCTATTGCCCGTTATACTGGAGCCAATGTATATGTGGTTCATGTAAGTTCTAAAAAAGGTCTTGAAGTCATTCGTGAAGAAAAAACCAAGAAGACCCATATTCGTGCAGAAACCTGTCCCCACTACCTCTGGTTGAGCACAGAGGGAAAGGGGACTTTAGGGAAAATAGCTCCTCCAATTCGGTCTTGTGAAAATATTGAATCCTTATGGGAAGGGATTAAAGATCGAACCATCGATTGTATCGGAACAGACCATGGGCCCAAATATAAAAAGACCAAGGGGGACAATATTTGGGATGCCACCCTTGGGTTTCCAGGGATGGAAACTATGCTCCCCCTAATGATCACTGGAGCAATTAATAGAGGAATCCCTCTGGAAAAAGTGGCAGAGGTTTGCTCCTTCAATACAGCATCAGCTTTTGGATTGCATCCAAAAAAGGGGAATATAGCTGTGGGGTCGGATGCTGACCTGGTTATTGTAGATTTAGAGGAAAAAAGGCGTATCGAGTCGTGTAAACTTCATTCAGAGGCTGATTTTACTCCGTTTGAAGGCATGGAGGTGTGTGGCTGGCCATTAATAACCATACTGAGGGGTAAAAAGATTTTCGATCAAGGCCATTTCGTGAATGAAGGAACTGGGACTTTCATACCTCGATATCCTCAAATAAATTGATAAATTAAGAAAATATTTGTATATGTATGCGGGTGCATTCACTACCGCATTAATCAAAAAATAAAGGAGGTGATTAATTTCGATTGCTATGATTTTTTTGTATAAGCTGAGGATTTAAAAATTAAAGTTGAGTTATATTAATTACTTATTGATGTCGGAAGAAACAATAAATCGATTACAATAAATTTTAAAAGGAGATAAGTCATGAAAAAGAAAAACATTATTTCCATAGTAACTATCTCAGTCATTGCTATAAGTTTATTATGTTTTAATGCCTATGCACAGTCAAAATCAGAAGTGGAATTTATAAGGATTACCAGTAGTGCAGCCGGAGGAATGTGGTATACAACAGGTGCAAAGATTGCCGCTCTGATCACCCAAAAGATACCTGGCGTCAGATCCGAAGTAGCTATTGGAGGAAGCACCAGAAATATCACTTTAGTAAATAGGGGTGAAGCAGAGATGGGGTTCTCTATGCCAGGACTGGCCAGTTATGCTTACCACGGGACTGGGGATTATAAGAATAGAAGCAAAAAAAACTTGAGATATATCGGCAACACCACATCAGGGCCAATCTGGTTTGTCTGCAGGAAGGACCTTCCCATCACTAACGTTACTCAGTTCGTCGATAAGAGATTTGCTGTAGGACAAAAGGGGTGGTATTCCACTAAGCTGATTCTGGCTATTCTGAAAACCATGGGTATAACTCCGGAGAAGGTTAAGGAAGCAGGAGGGATGATCCATTATGTTGGAGCGAAAAATATCCCCACAATGATGCAGGATGGTCATCTTGATTGCATGGTTTATTCCTCAGCTCCTCCCAACCCATTGCACCTTGCTATAGGAGAAAATCCTGGTGTTCGCTATATCGAACTGACTGATGAACAGATAGATAACGCTTTGAAGGACCCCTATGTGTCAGAATGTTTTAAGGATATAGTACCGAAAGGGACTTACAAAGAGCTCACCAAAGACCATGTAATGATTAGCAAAGGAGAGTGCCTCATCTGTAACGCTAATCTACCTGAAGACCTTGTCTATCAGATAACCAAGATCATTTATGAATCCCCCGAATTGAAGAAATTGTTGAAAGGCTGGAAAGCCGCTTTTAATCCTAATATGGCCATGAAGGGAAATACCGTCCCTCTGCATCCGGGAGCTAAAAGATATTTCAAGGAGAAAAATATCCCGATCGTAGAAGGAAAACTTTAATAGTTGATCTTTTCTGTGGTTCCAGACACCTCCGGATTGATCAACAGTGGCAAGGTTTGCACTTGTAAACCTTGCCACTTTAGATAGTGGCCTTGGGAAAGAAGGATATGTTTAATCATTGACCAGTGCTTTATTTCATGATAGCAATCCGGCATTGAATTCATTTACCAATAAATAATTGAGATATAATTATTTTGCATCAATATCATTGATAATATTGACATTGGCAAAAGAGCAAAGGATATGCTTCACACGCATTGGTTTTTCTTGCACTTGCTTTTTCATTTAAAATATAACTGAAGAAAATGAAACATGAAATTTAATTAACATTGAGAGAAAATATGTCACCTTGTGCGATCAAAATAAAGGATATTATAATAACATCCCTTTCTTTGCTTATTTTTATTTATCACTTATCCGCTGCTCTTTTTGGAGAACCAGAGGCTTTTACTTTTCGAACTACACACGTTTTTCTCTTCCTAATCATTTTTCCATTTTTTAAACCTTTATGTAAACATTGTGAAAAAAACTGGCTGAAACTTTCACTAGATGCTCTCTTTGTCTTCCTATCAGTCTTTACCTTCTTATATTTCAATAATGATATCGATGCTCTTCAAATTCGAACCATGGAAGGCGACATGACTCAGCTGGACTTTTATGTTGCAATAGTCGTTATGATTCTGGTTCTGGAAGCCACACGGCGGACCTTAGGCAATATCATAGTGATTATCGCTATTTTTTTCATTGTGCAAACTGTCTATTCAGATCATTTTTATGGTATTCTTTACGGACCTCCCATTTCTTTTAAAAATTTGGTTGAGTTTCAGGTCTATCGGTTTGACGGCATATACGGTATTCCAGTCATGGTCGTCGCCTCTTTTGTAATCCTTTATATCTTCTTTGGGGCTTTTTTAGACAAATCCGGAGCTGGAAATTTTTTCATTGACCTGTCTATTGCCGCATCATCAAGAATGGTTGGTGGGCCGGCCAAAGCTGCTGTCATTTCCAGCGCATTAATGGGGACATTGTCGGGAAGTGTTGTAGCCAACGTAGTAACCACAGGATCATTTACCATCCCCCTTATGAAAAGAATTGGTTACCCTCCGGATTTTGCCGGTGCTGTGGAATCCGTGGCCTCTACCGGAGGCATGATTATGCCGCCGGTGATGGGGGCGGCGGCCTTTGTGATGGCTTACTTTTTAGGAATTAGTTATCTGCAAGTTTGCATTCACGCTGCCATTCCGGCCTGTCTTTATTTCTTCTCGGTGTTTTTGATGGTTCATTTCAGGGCTAAAAATTTGGATCTGAAACCCATCGAGAAGTCTGAACGGCCAAAAGTGTCCAAGATATTTAAAGAGAATTGGTTTTATTTTATTCCTCTGGTAATTTTGATTTATATCTTAGTAACTGGTAAATCTCCTGCGATGGCGGCATTCTGGGCTTTAGTGGCTATTTATGTTGTTTGTTTTTTCATAAAAAGGATACGTATGGGAATCGATAAACTTCTGGATGCCATTATTAGAGGAGTTAAAACTGCAATTGTTGTGGTTACGGCCTGCGCAAGCGCTGGAATTATTATTGGCAGTGTTTCCCTTTCAGGATTAGGATTACGCCTCTCGGGAATGATTCTTGAAACATCACACCAAAATCTATGGCTTGCTTTGATTCTAACGATGATCTGCGCTTTGATCATGGGAATGGGACTCACAGCTACAGTGATTTATATCATACTTTCCGTTTTGGTCATCCCTGCTGTTGTCGAGATGGGAATAGTACCCGTTGCCGCTCATATGTTTTGTTACTATTATGGTGTAATTAGTGTTATAACTCCTCCGGTAGCTGTAGCCGCTTTTGCTGCTGCGGGAATATCAGGAGGTTCACCATGGAAAACTGCTTATATGGCAACTAGGATCGGGATCACCTCATTTTTGGTGCCCTTTTATTTTGTATTTAATACGGAGTTGCTGTGTATCGGTACTGTCATAAATATTATTTTTGCGCTTTTCACTGCTATCGTTGGAGTGATTTGTCTTGCTGCTGGACTGGAGGGGTGGCTTTTTAGGAAGTCTGGGATTCTAGAGAGGATCATGCTAGTCATTGCTTCTCTTCTACTGATAAAACCGGGTGGTTATACAGATATTATAGGAACTGTTCTTCTGATGTTAGTCCTTTTATTTCAATTAGTTGCAAAAAAAGAAATGGTAATAGTTGCGAAATAAGACAAAATAATTAATAACCGTTCCATACAAAATATTCTAGAAAATTAATCGGGAAGAATGAAATATGAATAAAAAACTCTTTTGGAGATCCATTTTATTTTTAGTAGTAATCCTTATTAGTATTTATTTAGGTTTAAAAAATATTCATCAACATGAACATAATCTATATCTTTTGATGATGTTCTTGTTGACCACCAGTTTTTCATTCGTTCAAGAGTTTTTAAAGTAAAATTATGCAATGGCAGATTGTCTTTTTAGTTAATGAGGGCAAGTATATTATTGCTAAGAGAATATTTTTCCTTTCAGAAGTGAAAGTAGTTTTAAGAAAAGGGAAAATATTGTTCAAAAGTGGGATTACAATATCGGCTTTCAAGCATATTATTGTAATTATTTTCAAAAGAAATGAATGAAGGAGTAAATGATGGAAGAGATTAGGGTAATAGCTCCGACCGGAATGTTAGGATCCGGTTATTTAATAGAATCCTTCAATGAAGGTTTGAGGCGAAAACCACATTTTATAGGGGTGGATGCGGGCTCGACAGATCCCGGTCCTTATTTCTTAGGAGCTGGTGCATGTTCTTTTTCAAAAGCAGCGTATAAAAAGGATTTAACTCCACTATTACTGGGTGCTCGAAGATTAAAAATACCTCTGGCCATCGGATCAGCAGGTACCACTGGTGATGAGAAACAACTTCAATGGACATATGAAATCATAAAAGAGATTGCCAGTGAAAATGGGCTCCACTTCAAGATTGCAATAATCCATGCTGAACAAAACAAAGATTATCTTGTCAAAAAATTAAAAGAGGGAAAAATTAAACCCATGAATCCTTCATTTCCCGCTAAAGAGGAAATTATTCGGCGAAGCGAGCATGTTGTTGCAATGATGGGCGCAGAACCTTATATTCAGGCTTTATCCAAAGGTGCGGATATCATTTTGGCTGGTAGATCGAGTGATCCTGCTATATTTGCCTCTTTTTGTATCAAAGAGGGTTTTGATCTTGGGCTGGCATGGCATTTGGGAAAAGTTTTAGAATGTGGAACCGCAGCAGTGACAGTACGAAAAGGCCCTGATTGTATGATAGGATATTTGCATAAAGATCATTTTATTATCGAGGCATTAGATCCGGATTTAAGATGCACTCCCCAGAGTATCGCGGCGCATGGCCTATATGAGAATTATGATCCCTATTATATTCATGAATCATCAGGTACTTTAGATATTAGCGGAGCCCTTTATCAAGCCATTTCTGATCGGGCTGTAAAGGTCTCAGGTAGTAAATTCATTCCTTCGGAGACTCAAACTGTGAAGCTGGAAGGAGCTGAATTTGTCGGATATCAGAGCGTTGTGATTGGAAGCATCAGGGATCCTGTAATTATTCGTCAGATAGATGATTGGATAGAGCGATTAAAGAAAAAAGTAGAGGAACGTATTGAAATCCTCTATGAGGACAAGGCCGCTCGAAATGGAATAAAGATTTTCTACCATGTCTATGGGAAAAATGGGACCATGGGGGCTTTGGAGCCTACAAAGGAAACCTCGTCCCATGAGCTTTGTCTTATTATCGAAGTAACAGCTAAGACTCAGGAAATGGCCAATACAATCGCAAGCAGTTCTCGACACTTGGCTCTTCATCTTCCTGTACCTCAATGGTCGGGTCTCATTAGCGGTGTAGCTTATCCTTATTCTCCAGCTCATCTTGAGAGGGGACCTGTTTATCGTTTTAATCTTAATCATATCATGGAAATAGAGGACCCATTGGAGGTATTTCAACTCGAAATGGACTCGATTTAAGAGCTATAAAATATGGAGAAAAAATATGCCAAAAAAATTGATGGATTTAACAGCGCTAATTCGAAGTAAAAATGCAGGGCCTTTTATAATGACTTTTGATATCATGTTCGATGATCCAGAAAAATATCAGCATGTAAAAAAATCAGGAGTTTTAACACCAGAATTATTTTCTAACTTATATAAAACGCCACTCGGGGAAGTTCATTTTGTGATTTATGATGATGCCATGGCTTTTAAGGTTTCTATTCCGCGACCGATTCCTTCAGGGGATTTGGGTTGTACAGACATGCATGCGGGTCAACAATACGCTCCGCTGTTAGACATTGAAGTGCCTGATTAGAAAATCAGGTGCCATTTTTAACTTAGAATTCACTGTAGTATGATATGGATATGAAGTAAAAAAATTTTCCCGCTTTATTGGCGCAGCAAAGAGAAGCCAATGTGATATCCCCAGCTTGCCACGGAGAAAGTTCATTATAAGATGGTAAGAATATGAAAATCCGGAAGGAAGGTATCTATATTGCATTATAATGGGTAATCATAGCGAATACAACAATGCCATCCATCCGATATCCATCTTGCTATCTTATTTTTCAGCTGAACTAACTAGAGCATTCAGCTTTGTAGGGTTAAGAAGTTATTATATTTTCCAAACTATTACCAATAAAAGGAGGCAAGCCAATGGAAAAAGTGATAATTACTGCAGCCATAACTGGTAGCAGAATTTCGCGAGATATTGCACCTTATATCCCTATTACTCCTGAGGAAATTACTCAATCCGCCATAGAGTGCTGGAATGCTGGTGCGGCCGTTGTCCATATCCATGTGCGCGATCCGAAAAATGGATTAGGGACTCAAGACATAGATCTTTATCGGCAGGTTGTAAATCCATTACGGGAGAAGACTGATCTCGTCCTCTGCTTGACCACCTCTGGCATCGCCGCACGAAACCTTTCGATTGATGTGCGATTGATACCTTTAGAATTGAAACCTGAACTTGCATCATTGGATGCTGGATCGATTAATTTGGGAGGAGGGGTTTTTAGTAATCCTCCGGAGTTTCTTGATGAAGCGGCAAAAAGAATGAAACAATATGGAGTTAAGCCTGAGCTGGAAATATTTGACTCGGGTATGATTATTACCTGCCTTCGAATGCGAGATGAGGGAAAGCTCGAAGAACCTCTACACTTTCAATTCGTCCTGGGTACTCCTTGGGGAGCACCCGCAACGCCCAAGTCCTTGTTATATTTTTATGAACATATCCCGGAAAATGCCACCTGGTCTGTTATAGGAATTGGCAAAGGTAACTTACCCATGTCCATGATGGGCCTGATCATGGGGGGACATATCAGGGTTGGAATGGAGGATAATATATATTATAAACGCGGGGTTCTTGCCAAAACCAACGCCCAGTTCGTGGAACGTATAGTCCGTATCGCTCGAGAGTATGGCCGAGATGTGGCATCCCCAAATGAAGCGAGAGAAATTTTAGAATTTAAGAAAGACTGAATGCAGTTATTTTTAACTTGCAATTCCCCATAGCTTGCTGTGTGGATGAATCCAAAAAAAGAGCTTTTCCGCATTATTGGCTGAGCAAAGCGAAGCCAAGTTGATATCATGCAGCTTGCTGCAAAGTAGTTCATTGCCGCGGAAATCAAGGAACTCTATGAATCTTAGATCATAAGGTTCCGAAATCGACTGTTTCATTTATCGCATGCTGGCATATTTCCAAAAAGCTTGCCGCTCCAATGACATCATGCTGGTTTATTAGCCAACCTATGGTCCAGAATTCAACCCCATGGAGCACATCTGTTATGAGTTGCGAGAGGAATGGTTTCATTCCAGATATTTCAAGACATAGACGCCGTCGAAGATATTTTAGTTTATGGTCTTCGTTATCCAGAAAAAGTCCCAATAAAATGAAGTTATTGACAAATTTTTCATCGATTAATGATATAATAATAGACCTCAACCGGGGTGGTACTGTTTTTTATGCTGCAAAAAGGATATATCCGTTCTGTGAGAGCAGATTGTTTAGCTTCTGCAAAGAGCTTTGATATTTAATCACTTCGCAATTTCTGGATTGTTGTTGCACTTTTCGAAGGTGGCAGCTATTCTATCGCAATCATCCCCGTTTTAATAAGCGGTTAGGTTGCAGCACTCATTCTCCCATATTCGCCAGAATCGTTCGTAGGTTCCATTGCTCTGGGTAAGAGAGATAGGTATATTTGTGAGTGATACCATGTTTTCTCAAATCCTTTTTTAAATCATATTTGGCTCTTCCTTTACGAAGATGTGGAGTGAACTTCTTCCCGCCGTGAGAGATGGTTGCCTTATACCTGATACTGTGTTCCTCCATGAACCACAGCCTGGAGAAGAAAGAATACGCAAGTTTTTGCTTTTTTTTTTTGGGACCGCATTCCCGACAGACGATGCGCGTGCACTTCTCCATTAATAAGGATGTTGTGAATGTTAGAAGAGCTTATACGGGTTCCTGGGGACAAGCCATCGACGAATCTTGAACGTGAGCCGCTCAAGGGTCTTGTCGAGCCGATTCCAGGGTCTTTGAGGACCTCGCTTTATCGGCAGGAGGCTGTCGGGGCACTAATCGCTGTCGAAGAATCTTATGTGCAAGTCCCATATCTACTTCCGGCTGAGACTGTGATCGGCTGCCAGGCCGGAGACTCCTCTAAAGAAGGATTAAATCATTTATGCCTGGAGCGCCTGATGTGCCGGACAATACGACTTCCTATTTTAGCTATATTTACCTTCCCAAGAGCATCTATTCCTTGATTTTTATTGCCGAGCAAGATAATCAGATTGATAGAGATATTGGACATCAATACCGTGATTTGTACCTGCGATAATATAATTGATAGGCACAGAAAAACCTGCTGTTTAACTGCGCATAATGCAATATTGCCCTTGCCCAATTGCCTGTCATATCCAGAATGGGCAATATTGCTTTTATAGCGTTGGAGTAAAATGAAACATGAGGACCGAAAACGGCGCTATACGCGTGGTAGGCGCCCGTCAGCACAATCTGAAAAATATTGATGTGGCCATCCCGCTGGGACTCATCACCACGGTGACCGGGGTGAGCGGGTCCGGAAAGTCGAGCCTCGTCCATGACATCCTGTATGCCGAAGGTCAGAGACGCTATGTCGAGACTTTTTCCGCCTATACCCGGCAGTTCATGGACAGGATGGATCGTCCCCGGGTGGAGCGCGTTGAGGGAATTCTCGCGGCTGTGGCAATCGACCGGAGAAGCTCGGTGCGCACGGCTCGATCCACCGTGGGTACTATGACGCAGATCACCGATTACATGAAGCTTTTCATGGCCCGCAGTGGGGTGCTCCATTGCCGAGGGTGCGGCCGGCCGGTAAAGCGTCACTCCCCCCGCGATGTCTGGGAATCCTTGCACCGCACCGCCGAAGGAACGACCATAGTCCTGACCTTTCCGAGGATTGCGAATAAGCAGAGCTTCAGGGAGATTCGCAAGGAGCTAATGGGGCAGGGCTACTTCCGGGTATTTGAAGAAGGACGAATCATCCCCCTGGAGGATTATAAACCCGTGGATGGGGTGGAAATTCAGGTGGTGGCGGACCGCTTCATGCTCAAGCCTGCTGACCAAAAGCGGATCATGGACTCGGTGGAAGAGGCATTCCGCCGCGGCAGCGGCCACCTGTTGGTACACATCCCGAACCGGGAGGCACTCCGCTTCAGCTCCCATCTGCATTGCCCTTACTGCGACATCCAGTATCGCGATCCAACGCCTAATCTATTCTCCTTTAATAGCCCCCTGGGAGCCTGCCGGCAGTGCAATGGTTTCGGCCGTATAATCGACGTGGACATGGATCTGGTGGTGCCGGATCCCGGGAAATCCCTTTCCCAGGGTGCCATCCGCCCATGGTGGACTGGCGATGTGGCACGGATGGCGTTCCATGAGATGATTGAGCACTGCCGTTACAGGGGGATTCCCACAGATATTCCCTTTCAGGATCTATCCCCAAAACATCGGCAAGTCATTCTGGAGGGTGATGATGAGTTTTACGGTGTTCGGGGATTTTTTCGATGGCTGGAGTCCCGAACGTACCGGATGCATGTGCGAGTTTTCCTCTCGCGCTACAGAACCTACCTCACCTGTCCCCTCTGTCAGGGAGCACGCTTTGTGGAAGAATCCCTTCTTTACCGGATCCAAGGGCTCAACATGGCTCAATTTTATTCCTTGAATGTGGGGAAAGCCCTGGAGTTTATCCAGGGGCTGGAGTTCGAAATTTCCCACGATCCTGCGGCGCAGATGTTAGAAAGAGAGATCGAGAGCCGACTCAGGTATCTCTCGGAAGTAGGGCTCGATTATCTGACACTGGACCGTGCTTCACGCACCCTGAGCGGCGGCGAGCTGGAGCGTGTCAGCCTGACCACTGCCCTGGGAGCCTCCCTGGTCAACACTCTTTATATTTTGGATGAGCCCAGCATAGGACTGCACCCTCGAGACAATGCCCGGCTTGTAAGTTTTCTGCGGCGCTTGCGGGATTTGGGCAACACCGTTGTTCTGGTGGAGCATGATCCCGAGATTATTGCCTCCAGCGATAATGTTTTGGACCTGGGACCCGGGCCCGGAGAACGGGGTGGACAAGTAGTCTATGCTGGACCCCCCGAACAAATTTCGCAGGAACATCGCTCTGTGACGGGGCGATACCTCTCCGGTGCCACCTCGGTTCCAATCCCTCACCAGCGCCGTTCGCCAGACCGGAAATGGTGGTTCCGAATCCGGGCTGCGGCCCAGCATAACCTCAAAAGCGTGGATGTGGATATTCCCCTGGGATTGCTGGTGTGCATCACAGGTGTGTCGGGTTCGGGCAAGAGCACACTGGTTGAGGAAGTTATCTATCGCGGTTTACTGCGGGAGCGCGGACTGCCCACCGAGCGACCTGGAGCGTATCGCGCTCTGGAAGGGGCGGAAACACTGGGCGAGGTGATCATGGTGGATCAGGAACCCATCACACGATCTCCTCGTTCCGTTCCGGTGACTTTTATCAAGGCTTTTGACCCCATTCGCAGAACCTTTGCTTCCGAGAGCCTGGCCAGGCAGAGGGGGTATGGCGCGGGGGCTTTTTCCTTCAACTCCGAAGCGGGGCGTTGCCCCACCTGTCATGGCAACGGGTTCGAAGTGGTGGAGATGCAGTTCCTGTCAGATCTGCTCATTACCTGCCCGGACTGCGGCGGCCGCAGGTTTCGTCCGGATGTGCTGGAGGTGCTCCACAAGGGCCGGAGTATAGCCGATGTTCTTGAAATGACCATAAAACAGGGCATGGCATTATTCTCCGAGTGTCCCGAGGTTATTCACTCACTTGAACCCCTGGTGATGGTGGGCCTGGAGTACCTGAAGCTGGGACAGCCCATAAGCACCCTCTCCGGTGGAGAATGCCAGCGATTGAAACTGGCCCGCTATCTTGGGCCCACAAAGTCATGCAACAATTTGTATCTTTTCGACGAACCCACCACAGGGCTTCACCCTGATGATATCGCCCGGCTGGTTTCCGCCCTGCATACCCTTGTGGATCAAGGGAACACCGTTCTGGTTATCGAGCACAACATGGACCTGGTCAAATGCGCGGATTACGTCATTGATATGGGGCCTGAGGGCGGGGATGAAGGTGGCCTGGTAGTTGTCTCAGGAACACCGGAGGAGGTCTCGCGGTGTGCGGAATCACATACCGCCCGGTTCCTCAGGGAATACCTGCGGACCGATAACCGGCTGGAAACATTAAAATTATGTCAGCCTACCGAGCACTTCGGCGCCGAAATGAATGGGGACATCCTCGTGGCCGGCGCCCGGGAGCACAATCTGAAAGAGCTGACAGTGCATGTTCCTCGTAATCAGTTAGTAGTGGTGACGGGGCCGAGCGGATCGGGAAAGTCCACGCTGGCCTTTGACATCCTATTTGCGGAAGGTCGCCGCCGGTACCTTGAGTGCTTATCGACGTATGTGCGGCAGTATATCCGCATCGCTGACAGGCCCGACGTGGACAGGGTAACGGGCATTCCACCCACGGTGGCCATAGAGCAACTGATGAGCCAGGCCGGCAGGCGCTCCACAGTGGCCACGATGACAGAGATTTATAGCTATCTGCGGTTGCTCTATGCCAGGATCGGCGTTCAACACTGTCCGCAATGCGGCCGCGGGATTTCACCCAGAAGCCGGGATCAGATTCTTGCCGATGTGCTGGAAAAGCACAGCGGTGAGGATGTAAGCATTCTAGCTCCGCTGATTAGGGGGCGCAAAGGTTTCCATAAAGACGTGCTGGAAAGGGGCAAAAAACGTGGATATGTCCGGGCGCGCATCGATGGGCTCATGGTTTCGCTTGATCCACTGCCCCGTCTTAACCGGTATGCGGAGCATAACATTGACCTGGAAGTAGCCCTCCGCCGCGTCGATTCAGGGAAGGGATTTCGCCGCGCTCTGATGGATGGACTGGAGCAGGGCGAGGGAACGGTGATTATCCGTGGGCCCGATGGAATGGAAGAGGTTTACAGCCAGCGGCGATATTGTTCCCATTGCGGGATTGGCCTAGAAGAGCCGGACCCCGGCCTTTTCTCCTTCAATAGCCGCCGGGGAGCTTGTCCACAGTGCGAAGGAATCGGGTTTCTGCTCGACTTCGACGAGGATCTGGCATTGCGAGATTTACCCCTCAGATCCGGTGGGCTGGCGGTGCTGGAAATTAAAGCACTGCCCCGGGGGATGAAGACGCGGGTCATTCGCGAAGTGGATAATCGGCTGGGTATCGCCCCGAACCGCACGCCCATGAATCTTAGCCAGGAGGAAAAAAGACGCTTGCTTGAGGGGGACCCTGTGGTGGGATTCGATGGCATCTTCCCCATTCTTCGGAAGTATCTGGAAATCATGGAGGAAGAGGGGCTGGCCGATCAACTCATATCCTTCATGGGAGAAGCGGTTTGTCCTGAATGCGATGGTAAAAGGCTCAATCCGCGTGCAATGGCCGTGCGGGTGGACGGAAAGAATATCTGGGAAGCCACCACCCAGAGCATATCCGATGCCCATAAATACTATTCGAATCTTCATCTTCAGGGAAGGGATGCTCTGATCGCTTCGGAGTTACTGGAAGAGATCATTTTCAGGCTGGGATTTCTGGAGAAAACAGGGCTGAGCTACCTGACCCTTGCCCGCAGGGGGGATACCCTGTCCGGTGGGGAGTCGCAGAGGGTGAGACTTGCCGCGCAGTTGGGATCGAATTTGCGAGGAGTTTGCTATATTCTGGATGAGCCCACTATCGGCCTTCACCCCAGAGACCACGAGATGCTGCTGCGTGTCCTTATGGATCTCCGGGATCGCGGCAACAGCGTCGTTGTGGTGGAGCACGATGAGGAGACCATCTTGCGGGCCAACCATGTCATAGACCTGGGACCGGCGGCGGGGCGGGACGGCGGCTGCCTTGTGGCCCAGGGCTCACCAACGGATATCATAGGCCATCCCGGCTCCCCCACGGGCAAGGCGCTGGCCGATGCATCTCGCCGGGCCATCACCAGCCGGGGACGAAAGGCCCGGAAGGGAGTTTGGGTTAGCGTGAAGGGAGCGCGGGAGCACAACCTGAAGAACATCGATGTTGATATCCCCCTTGGTACTTTGACCTGCATCACCGGTGTGGCAGGATCAGGAAAGAGTACGCTGCTGCGCGACATAGTCTTCAAGGGGCTGCGCAACCGACTGCTAAAGTCCAAACAGCGAGCCGGCGCCCACGATGACATCCTGGGCTGGAATGCCATTGAGCGTGTCCTGGAGGTGGATCATTCCCCTGTAGGTCGGACTCCAAGGTCTGTCCCGGCTTCTTATGTGGGTTTCCTGGACGATATCCGCCGCCTATTTGCCAGAATTCCTGAGGCTCGCCTGCGGGGATACAGCCCCGGACGATTCTCCTTCAATGTCCGGGGAGGGCGCTGCCAGAGCTGCGAGGGCCAGGGGAGGGTAAAGGTGAAGATGAGCTTCTTGCCGGATGTTTACGTGACATGCGAGGCATGCGGTGGAAAGCGCTTCAATGAGGAGACCCTGGCTATAACCTATGGAGGCAAGAACATCTCTCAGGTGCTGGAGATGACCGTGGAGGAAGCGGCGGAACTCCTTGCTGCGGTGCCCTCCATTTTTAAGCCCCTGCTTATCCTCAAGGATATCGGCCTGGGCTACCTTACACTTGGCCAGCCCAGCCCCACGCTGTCAGGGGGAGAGGCACAGCGCGTCAAGTTGGTCGCGGAGCTGGCAAAGACTTCCCGCGGCAGGACTTTTTATATCCTGGACGAGCCCACCACGGGACTGCATATGATAGACATCGCCAAGCTGGTGAACGTCCTTCAGGCGCTTGTGGACCGCGGAAATACGGTGGTCGTCATCGAGCACAACCCGGAAGTTATCAAGGCGGCTGATTATATCATCGACCTCGGCCCTGAAGGAGGTGACGGCGGGGGCAGGGTGGTGGCCACCGGCAGCCCCTTGGATATCCTGAAAAAGTCTGATTTCTCTTATACAGCGAGATATTTGAAGAGATACCTGGAAGGAGGCGGTGATATCTATTCTATCGGAAAAAAGGCGTAAATGTCCGGCTATTACCGTGGGCACAGAAAGGTCAGTTTCGCCCAGAAAATTTATATGTTAAGCACTCAAAGCAGCAAGAAATGATATAGGTGTGCCGGTGCAATCTGCAGCCAAATTGAGCGGTTCCAAAGGTACCGTTTGAATTATCTTTTTGCTACGTAACTGATAGTGCAAATCGTATGTGCTATCCGCGGGAATCAAACTGGTACAGCGACATACCCCACTGGATTTTCAGTCCCGTTCCAACTATTCCGTAAAGTAGCGCACTCACTAAATAATTTTGACATTTCAAATAGATAGCTCTTTGAGCTTTATACCTGGATATACCTCCATATTCCTCCTTGTGACTTTTTTCTACGTCAATATCAAGTCAACGAAATGAACTCATGGTGGATGGAGTTTATCTGAGGGTGCCTGAGAAAATTAGGGACTAAAATTAACCCCTCTTTTTGGTCGCCTTTGATGATAAAATCAATATTTTTTAAGTATTTGTTTGGAAAAAAATATGGCCTTGGATTTAAGAATAATTGATAGGAAAATCAGGGAGATACGCGGCCTTGTCTATACATAGAATAAGTTTTCCGAAATTATCGGTGTTTCCTGGGCCATTATTTGCACGCTTTAAAAAGTATCATTCTTTAGAATCATTAGATACTGTTGAAGGTTTGTGAAATTTCTTGGAAAAGTGTTAATTGAGTTTTGAAAGGGAATGAATATCTTCGGTATTTCTTGTAAGATCTATCCTTACGAATTAATGATATAATATCAAATAAGGAATTATGAGCCATCAGATAGACAAAAACTGTCAAGGAAGATTCAGAAAATAGATCATGGTTCTTTCCCTAATCTGGAATTCTTACCAGGAATAGCAGCAAAAGGTAGATTCGGGAAATTTTTCTTGACAATCAATTTTTTTCTGCCATGATATAAATATGAGCTTTCGGTTGCCTTTTTAAAAAATTAAAGAAAGGAAATAACATGCGTTATTTTTTGCAAGACCTAAAATGGCATGAAATATCCGATTACTTATCAAGAAAAGATCTGATCCTCTTTCCTGTTGGAAGTATTGAGCAGCATGGACAGCACCTCCCATTAATAACGGACAGTGCATGGGCGATTGATGTGGCTGAGGTAGTTGCGGCTCAGGAAGAAGTCCTGATATCTCCCCCTCTTTACTTTGGGTGGTCTCCGCACCATTTGGCTTATCCAGGAAGTATTACCCTTAAACCAGAGACACTAATCCAAGTTATTATGGATGTATGCAATAGCTTGATTTTCCATGGATTTAAAAAGATTTTAATTCTGAATGGGCATCGATGCGCAAACTTACCTCCCATTGAGATTGCTGCGAGTAAGCTTCGAAATACAACTAAAGCATTTATTGCAATCTTGGATTTGGCGCTGATCGTCACAGAGGAAGTCCGAAAAATCTGTGAAAGCGATGTTGGAGGATTTGGACACGCTGATGAAATTGAAACCTCATTTATGTTATACAAGCATCCGGAACTAGTGGATATGACAAAAGCCGGGAAAAACGTGTCTCCTGTGAAAAGCAGGTTCTTTCATTCTTTTATAAGCCCCGACCATGCCTTGAGTGGGAACCGATATTGGAGCAAACCGACTCTTGAGGAATGGCATAAATCTACAGATCCTTATGGGTTTAAAGGGGACGCATCCTTAGGCACTTCGGAAAAAGGTGAAAAAATTTTTAGAGCTATCGTTTCAAACATTATTGAAGTGATTCAAGAGATCAGTGATATTAAAATTGAAAGCGTAAACAAAAAACCTCCATTTTGATAAAAAGGGTCCGCGCCTAATCCTTTCTTTGGTTTTACAATATGAAGCTCAAGTGAAAAGGAAAAGGCACAGATCAAGAGAAGTTGAGGTTAAACATATTAAATCCTTGGTCAAGGCTAAATTGATAAGTGGCAAGGAAAAATGTATAAATGTGATGTATTGGTCATAGGCAGTGAAGCTGCTGGGGCCAGGGCGGCGATTGAAGCGAAACGATCTCAGTTAAGGAATGTCATTCTCGTTTCCAAGGGACGATTCGGACAAAGTGGAGCCACAGTCACCGCAGGCGCCGGCATTGCCATCGATAGTAGAAGCGCTAGTGAACTTCTAGGCTTGCCTGGAAATATGGAAGATAACCCCGAAGCATTTTATGAAGATACATTGGAGGAAGGAAGATTTATCAATAATAAAAGGCTGGTTCATTCTCTTACTCAAGATGCCGGAATTCGGACAAAAGAACTTGTTGATTGGGGAATGAGAATCACCGGGCTTTTTCGAGCACCTGGGCATCGTTACGCAAGGTCGGTTTATACGTCTGGATTGGAGATAATGAAGGCTCTTAAAAAAGAATCCAAAAGACTTAATATTGAAATCCTTGAAGAATTTATGGTGACCGATCTATTAGTAAGAAGAAATGATGAAATCGTAGGTGCTGTGGGCATCAATCTCCGTGACGGTGAATTTATTCCCCTGTTAGCCAAAGCAGTTGTTCTGGCAACGGGTGGGGCTCATTTACTATATCCCTTGCGAACAGCTCCCGATCAGCTCTCCGGCGACGGTCAAGCCATGGCCTGGAGATTGGGAGCCCATCTCATGGATATGGAGATGACCCAATTTAATCCTTGCACATTCAAAGATCCCCCGGCGTGGCGAGGGATCTCCTTTCCCTTTTGGATTGGCCCAGAAGGGGGCCTTGATAGTTGGCTTTTAAACCGATATGGCGAGCGCTTCATGAAACATTGGGATTCCGAAAAAATGGAGAAGTCAACGCGGGATAAGTTAGCCATCGCCATCGCTCATGAAATTGCAGAAGGCAGAGGAAGTCCAACTGGTGGAATTTATTATTCATTAAGGCACCTTCCCACCAACCTTATCGACTTTTTCCCCTGTTGGTATCGAAAACCCAATTTGACAAACGATTGGACTTTTAGAAAAGGGTTCAACTTTAAAAAACTAGCATCTGATCTTAAAAAGGGATTGGCGATTGAAGTAGCACCAGCAATCCATTTCTTCATGGGTGGAATTGCCATAGACGAAAAAGGTGAAACTACTATTCCAGGTCTCTATGCTGCGGGGGAAGTAGCAGGAGGAGTTCATGGAGCAAACAGGCTATCCGGTAATGCACTCTCTCAAACACTTGTTCAAGGAGCTATTGCAGGTTTATCAGCATCCAAATTTGCGAAAAAAGTGAAGCATCATCAGGAATTTCCTAAAGAGATTTTCGAGAAACTCAAAGAAAAGGCATTGAAGCCTTTTAATAGAAAATCCGGCACAACATCGTATGAGTTTAGAAAAGAGATTCAGGCTACTGTGGAAAGGAGCATTGGTGTGATTCGAAAGTCTGAAAGTCTCGAGACTGCGTTGGAGAATCTGAAAACACTTAAAAAAGAATATAATTCACAAATGTTATGTCGTTCGAAAGAACCGGTTTACAACCTGGAATGGATAGAGTGCATGCAGATTGAGAATCTTTTAATTGTATGCGAATGCATCACCCGGAGTGCCCTGGCTCGAACGGAAAGCAGAGGCTCTCATTATCGCCAAGACTTCCCCTCAATGCAGAAAGAATGGGAAAAGAACATTTACATGTTCAATAATAAAGACGAAATGAACTTGGCTATTAAAAATGTAGTTTGATACCTAGATGGAGTTTTAATGAAAGCAAAGGAGATTCGTGTCAGAGTTTTGAGGAAAGGTCCTTCACCATCTGATCAACCATACTACCATACATGGTCTATTCCCAAGTCTGAAGGGATGAGCATTCTAAACATCCTCCAGTACATCAACGAAAACTATGATGGAGGAATGGCATATTATGCTTCTTGCCGGATAGGGATATGCCAGGGTTGTTTTGCCCAAGTGAATGGAAAAAGAGTTAAAATTTGCACGGAAATTGTCGACAATGACTTAACGATTGAACCATTGAAAGGGTATCAAGTAATCAAAGATTTGATTGTAGATACTTCTCGTAAGAGAAAGGTTGCCGGCCAACAACACAAATGAAATATTTAACCCTAAAGAGGAAAGGAGTAGAAAATGGGAAGAAAGGCATTTAGCGTTATCATCATTGCGGTTGCGCTTATAGCTATCGCGAGTTTTCCCTCAATTACTTACGCTGAATCTCCTCAGCTAAAGCGTATCGTTATAACATCAGGTCCAATGGGAGGCACTTGGTACCCTGGAATGGCTGTGATGGCAGAAATCATCATGAAAGCCATCCCAGGTCTTGAAGTCACCAATATAGAGGGGACAGCCATTGGAAACCTCAGGGTTGTTGGCCTTACAAAAGATGCGAATATTGGGGGCAGTTCTCTTCCCTATTTTTATAATGCATTAGAAGGAAAAGGTGTTTTCAAAAAAAAGATACCTGATTTATGCGCGCTCATGGCCTTTGAGAAAGTGGTTTCCCAATGGATTGTTTTGGCTGACAGTCCCATAAGAAAAATTGAAGATCTCATCGGTAAAAGGCTTGGTTTGGTGAGAATGGGAAGCGCAGGGGAAATGACCGCAAGGTACGTGCTGGAGGCATCTGGTGTGACTTATGATAAGATTAAAAAAGCGGGTGGCAAAACCTCTTTTACCTCCCATTCTGAATTTCCCACTCTGATGAGAGATGGGCACATCGATGTGTTCTCTCTTCAGGGGCCATATCCACATCCCAGAGTCATTGAGATGCAGGCATTTAAAAAAATAAGAGCCCTCCCGGTACCCGAAGAAATAATCCGGAAAGTCTGTGAGAAATATCCGGGCTTTTTTAAAGCAGAGATCCCTCCTGGTGTATATGATAATAAGAATCCGATCCCTTTAGTGGGAACTACTAATTTGTTATTTACTCGTAAAGACCTTCCAAAAGATTTAGGATATAAAATTGTCAAAGCTATTATCGAAAACAAACAGCGAGTCGTAGAAGTAAATAAGAACTACGATTTTATTAGCAGGGAAAACGCTATGAAAGGGCTCAAGGAAAGCATGATGCATCCTGGTGCGTTGAAGTATATCAAAAGTCAATAACTGAATAACGCATAAATAAAGAATTATCAAAGTAATTATCTTTATTATCTTCCATTGCTATTTATTGAATGGAGAGAAGGTGATGAATTTTTTTTAAAATGACTATTGACTTCCTTCAGCATATTCTGTATATTGTGGATATTAATTT
>CAZTAS010000026.1:0-38405 GCA_964611635.1 uncultured Thermodesulfobacteriota bacterium | reverse complement strand
CATACCCCATAGTATATTATGTTACGCTTAATATGTCAAGTAAGTACTAGCTTTTTCAGCCGAGGATGAGAGGGAAAAAATATTAAATCGTATTTCTTTTAAAAAATATACAGAAAAAACAATAGTTGATAAGGATAGATTTTTGATTGAATTGAACAAAATAAGGGAATGTGGATACGCTAAAAACAACAGTGAGCTGGACGAGAATCTTTTTGCCATCGCCGTCCCTTTGCTCAACAATAATGCTGAAGCTGTAGGAGGCATAAATATGGTCATTCCCATGAGTCGCGTTTCAAAAGATAAGATATATAGGGAGTACCTACCACTGTTGATCGAAAAAGGAAAACAAGTTTCCACGGTTTTGGGCCACCGAGGAACATGACGGTACTATAATAGAACTAATGATAAATAGGAGGGAAATGTTGAGCGAACAAAAAGAGCTGCTCTGTAAAATCAAAGATCAGATTAGTATCTTAACCTTGAACCGACCCGAAGTCCGCAATGCCATTAACATGAGCATGAGAAAGCAGCTGGAAGACATTTGGGATGACCTCAATGTGAACGACGATGTGCGTGTTGTTATCATTACCGGGGCGGGAAATTCATTTTGTTCCGGTGTCGATTTAAAAGAAAGAAAGGATATGACGGAAAAGGAAGTATTGAGACTTCGAGAAAGAGGCCCAGTGATTCAAGGAAAAATATTGAATCTCTACAAGCCAGTCATCGCAGCGATCAACGGCTATGCTCTGGCTGGTGGATTGGAGATAGCTCTGGCATGTGACATTCGCATTGCTTCTGAGAATGCAGTATTTGGTTTGCCGGAGACAACCCTGGGCATTATTCCAGGCGGCGGCGGAACTCAACTTTTGCCACGGCTTATTGGTGATGCTCGGGCGCGAGAGATGATTTTTACCGGGCAAAAAATTGACGCCAAAACGGCGGAGACCATTGGACTGGTGAATCGCGTTGTGCCGCCCGAGCACCTGTTGGAAGTTGCCAAGGAATTGGCTGAAAAAATCAAGGCTAATTCACCTACATCGATCAAGAACTCCAAAAAAGCCATTAATCTGGCAAGGGAAGTGGGATTGGCTGAAGGGTTCTTATATGAAGCACAGGCCTACCTGGCCTGCATTCCAACCAAAGACAGGGTTGAGGCTCTTAAAGCTTTTGCTGAAAAGCGAAAACCCGTGTTTACTGGGGAATAATCGCGAATAAACCTACTTTACATTTAGAAATATTGTAAATGAATGACTTTTAAGTAAATGAAGAAAAAACTGTCTTTACCAAGTCATGGCAATTAAAGCTCACTTTGATGGTCCCAGCATACTATGGTCATCGACCTATGGTCATCGAAGCTTTTTCATGTGAAATGGTTTTCGTCTAAAAAAGAGAACTTCGCTATCGAGGAGTATCGAACGTCCTGAAATAATGAAGTGCGTGCGTTCAGGAGGTGCGCTATGTTCGCCAATCTTCCGAAAAGCGTCACTATACGCGAAATGGGCCCCCGGGAAGGCATCCAGAGCGAAGCGCAATTTATCCCCACAGATCAAAAACTGGAGCTGATAAGAGCCCTTCTCAAAGCAGGGTTAAAATACATCCAGGTGACATCTTTTACTCATCCGAAAGTAATTCCTCAGTTTGCTGATGCTGAGAAACTAATGGAGCAGTTAGAGCGTCCTGAAGGGATCTTCTACTGGGCTACCTGCCCTAATATAAAAGGTTTGGAGCGGGCCATAAATACTGGTATTCACGGCATAACAGCTCCGGTTTCTGTTACAGATGGGCATAACATAGTGAACGTGCAACGCAAGACGGCGGACACGCTTAAAGAGTTTGAAGTGCTGGTAAAAAAAGCGAAAGATGCCAAGATACATGTAACCGGCGTGATGTCTGCTGTGTTCGGCTGTCCTATAGAGGGCTACGTATCACCCCATCGAGTTCTTGAGGTAGCAAAGCGGCTGCAATGGATGGGGGTTGATGCCCTCTCTTTTGGGGATACCACTGGAATGGCAAACCCCCTTCAGGTGAAGTCTTTTTTCGAGATGATCCTGGCTGAATTTCCAGGGATGGATATCATGACGCATTTCCATGACACCAGAGGAACAGGGCTGGCCAATGTTTTGGCAGCCATCGACGCTGGCGTGACAATTCATGATTGCGGTCTCTGCGGGCTTGGAGGGCAACCGAGTACTACGAGGAAGCTCTATGCTTACGGGAGATTAGGAAATATCAATACAGAAGATCTGGTGAGCATGTTGGAAGAAATGGGAATCCGCACCGGTATTGACCTGGACAAGCTCATCGAGGCTGCGAAGTTTTTTGAGAAGATCATTGGCAGGGAACTTCCCGGCTTTGTCAAGCAAGCAGGACCGGTTAAGGCCCTCTGGGGCGGGGGGAAAGAATACTTGGATTATTTTATCGAGACATTCGGATACAAAGAATCCTGAAAAAAGACAAAATATCTTTTTCCAGACGTTGGAGTCAAGCTAAAAGCTGGATCGCTGCCTTTACTATGCTACTCTCACAAAGACTATCATTACAGTGAAATGATGATACTTAATGAGACTTACTTCCTACTGTAAATCTTTTTGAGTAACTGTATCTTTTAGCGTTCTTTTTTGACATATTCCTTCTGAAATACCTGGCTGATTAAATGCGTTGCTAGCGTGACCATTCAAGTGCTTCTGGTCAACAATTTCACTATTACTCTACTCGTTAAACCGGGGACTTTTCTGCACATGTGAGATTAGACTCCACCTAGTTATGCTCATGAATCTTTATGAGAAAGGAGGTGAAACTAAAAATATATAGCAAGTTTCGAGAAATAAATGAATAAAGGGAGGGAAAGCAATGAGAAAAATTATCTTTTGTGCGCTTGTTATCCTTTTAGCCACGGCTTTATGGGCTCATGATCACGCATGGGCTCAATGGAAGCCCGAATTTAAATTCCTTAAAATGGCAGCCAGCAGACCCGGGGGCAAATGGTTCACTCTGGGTGTCCCCATTGCGAAAAAATGGGAAGAAGCCTTGCCGGGAGTTCGTGTGAGCGTGCTTCCTGGTGGAGGAATCTCGAATCCGAAAACGGTCGATGCGGGTGATGCCAAAATGGGATGGGCCCTTTCTCCTGATGTCTTCAATGCCTTCCAAGGGAACCCTCCTTATGAGAAAAAACACCCGAATTTGAGGCACCTTGGATCAATGCACCCTGCCTATATGGAGGTTGTGGTGCCCAAGAAAAGCGATATCCAGGGATTCCCCGATCTATACAACAAACGCATCTCAGGGGGGGTTGTGGGCTTTACGACCCTGGAAATCCTCAAATTCATTCTCGCAACGTATGACCTCAGCTTTGAAAAGATCAAAGCAAGCGGTGGCTCCATTGTCTACCTTAACTACAGCGATATGGTGCTCTCCATGAAAGACGGTCACCTGGATGCTGCGGCCTTTATGGGTGGGATTCCTTTTGCACCTATAATTGAGTTAAATGTTCAACCCGGGGTGAGATTCCTCAAAATTGACAAAGTGCATATGGACAAGATTATTGCCAAAAACCCGGGATTCATCTCCACTGAAATACCGAAAGGAACTTACAAGGGCCAGGATGAAGCCATACCGGCGGTCGGTGCAAACACCGTATTGCTTGTTCACAAAGACCTCTCAGAGGAGGCGGTCTATCGGATGACCAAATCCGTATATGAAAACCTGAACCTACTCATGGAAGCTTCTCCTGGAACGGCAAAGGATATCCACCTGGAGACCGCTCTCAAAGGGGTAGCCTGTCCCATCCATCCAGGAGCGAAGCGATTCTATGATGAAAAAGGAATTAAATAATCCCCGGGGGTTGGGGGGTCTCTCCCAACCCCTCATTTGATTCTGAGCTTCTGATGGCATTCGGGCCGCAGCAAGCCGAGATTCAATCTCACCTTTAAGGGGATCACTTTGAAAGAGCAATCCGAGTGGAAAGCATATGCACCAAGTGTTCTCCAAACCGTGCTTTCAGGGGAAAAATTACCTTTTCCCCAGATTGCCATGGCCATCTTTGTCATCAGCAGTGCCTTGGCACTGACTTTTTTCCATTTGTATATCGCTTTCTTCGGTGTGCAAGAGGCATATAAGTTTCGCTCCACTCATTACGCCACGATGATGATGTTGGTCTTCTTCTTCTATCCCCTCAAGAGATCGAGTTGGAAGGACAGGCTGAATTGGTTCTTTTTAGTCGATCTCTTATGTATAGTGGTTTCTCTGGCCATCGAGATCTACATTTTATGGGATCTGGACGCTTACATTTTGCGCCGCGGGGTCCCCTTGCGAACAGATGTCGCTGTCGGAACCATCGGCATTATCCTGCTACTTGAGGCGACACGGCGGTGTGTGGGCTGGGTGATGTTCGTGATTGTCCTGTTTTTTCTATTTCAGCCACTGTTCTCAGATAAATTATTTTGGATATTCTACGGTGCTCCAAGCTCGTGGACTTCTATTATAGATTACATCTTTATGCGCACCGAAGGGATCTTTGGCATCCCCATCATGGTGATGGCGACTTATATCATTCTCTTTTTTATTTTTGGCTCTATACTCCTCCGCTCCGGTGCCGGGAAGTTTTTTCTCGAAGTATCCCTGGCACTGACCGGACATCGCACCGGAGGACCGGCCAAAGCGGCTGTATGCGCCAGCGCAATGCTGGGAACCATGACCGGAAGCGCGGTGGGAAATGTGGTCACAACCGGATCGTTTACCATCCCATTGATGAAGGGATCGGGCTATCCCGGTCAATTTGCCGGCGCCGTTGAGGCCACAGCTTCCAGCGGGGGCCAAATTATGCCTCCAATTATGGGTGCCGCTGCATTTATCATCGCTGAATTCCTGCTTATTTCATATTTAGAGGTTGCTATAGCCGCAGCCATTCCTGCCACACTCTATTTCTTCTCCGTCTTTATGATGATCCACTTTGAAGCCCATAAGATAGGTCTGAGAGCTCTACCAAAAGAAGAATTGCCTCGTCTGAAGTCAGTGCTCAAACAGAGGGGCCAACTATTGGTCCCCATTCTCGCCATTGTCTATTTCTTAATCAGCGGATATACTGTAATGATGGCCGCTTTTTGGGGGATATGCACCGTATTTCTTGTGACTTTTTTGAACAGGAACACGAGAATGGATCCCGTGGAGTTTCTCAGCGCCCTTGAAGACGGTGTCGTCACAGCCATCCCCATAGCCGTTGCATGCGCGGCTGCCGGCATTATCATCGGGAGCGTTTTTATATCCGGAGTAGGAATGCGGCTGACCGAAATGCTGATCCAGTTTGCCAGGGATAATCTCGGCCTTGCCTTAATCTTGACCATGTTGGCATCTTTTATCCTGGGCATGGGGATCACCACGACGGCTGATTACATCATCCTCGCAGCCCTCGTAGTACCCGCCCTGATAAAATTGGGAGCAACTCCCATGGGAGCTCACCTTTTTGCCTTCTATTTTAGTTCCATATCGGGTATTACACCACCCGTGGCCCTGGTTTCTTTTGCTGCCGCCGGGTTAGCACGATCAGGCCCCATGCGCACGGGTGTTACCGCCTTTCGCATCGGTATTGCCGCATTTATTGTGCCGTACATGTTTATTTACGGCCCTGAATTGCTCCTGATTGGATCTCCATGGCGGGTTATTTTAGCCGTTCTCACCTCCATCATCGGCATTATCTGCCTTGCTGCGGGAGTTCAAGGATGGTTGATCAGAAAATCCAATCCTCTGGAGCGTATGTTACTAATCGCCGCTTCTATACTGCTTATCAAGCCCGGAATCTTTACGGACCTTCCTGGTCTGTGCATTTTTGCCTTTGTTCTTTTCAGCCAGAAGAAAATGGCCTACATCAAATTTTTCGATCAATTGCTGGCCTTTGCGGCGGCCCCGTTTAAAAAGATCGCTTTATCATTATTATTAAAGCCCAGAACGGTCCCTGGCCCTTCAAGCAATGGAAGCACCAGTTTTAAGAGCAAAGAGAATGAGCACGGGCTTGATATGTCTCTAAAGTCTTTCTCAGAGTCCATTCCAAAGAGAAACATGAAGTTCTGGCCCATTTTAATCGTTCCATTGGCTGTGTTGCTCTATTTTAACCGTATCAAGTTGGATATTAATCAATATAACCTCTTTCTTGTTTTGCTCTGGTGCCTGTCCTTTTCGTTGACTATGACATTTTTACTCCTGCGTAAGTATTTTCAGCAACAGGTTTTTCATAATGGAGGTCAATGAGAATGCTGCCTTTACAAGATGTCAGAATTCTCGATCTTACCCGGATGGTTGCCGGTCCTTTCTGTACCATGGCTCTGGGCGATTTGGGGGCTGAAGTCATTAAGATTGAACAGCCCGGCATCGGGGATGATACTCGCAAATGGGGGCCCCCCTTCGTTAATGGAGAAAGCGCCTACTTTCTCTCCGTCAACCGGAACAAAAAAAGCGTAACGCTCGATTTAATAAAAGAAAAAGCGAGAGAGATATTTTGTGAGCTGGTCAAGCAATCTGATGTGGTGCTTGAAAATTTCAAGAGCGGAACCATGGACAAATTTCAATTAGGTTATTCCGAGCTCAGGAACCTTCGCCCGGAGCTTATATATTGTTCTATCACCGGCTTTGGATTATCCGGACGTTACAAGAATAGAGCGGGTACTGACCCGGTCTTGCAAGCCATGGGCGGTCTCATGGGAATCACCGGAGAACCTGATGGAAAACCGGTCAGAATACCTCTTGCCATAGTCGATATGATAACGGGGCTTTATGCACACGGCGCAATTATGGCGGCTTTAATAGCAAGGGGAAAAACCGGAAGAGGTCAGTTTATTGAAATTTCCCTCCTTGATACCCAATTGACCCTTCTGATGAATCTTGCCAGCAGCTATCTAATGGCGGGGGAACTGCCAAAGAGGTGGGGCAGCGCACACCCAACCATTGTCCCGTTTGGAGTTTTTGAAACCCGGGATAGAGACATCTTTCTGAGTGCAAGCTCAGATGGACGCTGGCGAAAGCTTTGCAAGGCTTGTGAGCTGGATCATTTGGCCGACGATCCGAGATTTCGCACAACCACCGCGCGAATTGAGCACAGAAACGAGGCAGTAAAGCTGCTTCAAGAAAGGCTGCATCATAAAAATGCTGATCAATGGTTGTCCATTCTTGACAACGCAGGAGTGCCCTGTGCTCCTATTAACACCCTTGATAGGGTGTTCCAAGACCCGCATGTGATAGAGAGAGGAATTGTTACTGAAATAACCCATCCGGTCACGGGAACGATCAAAATGGTCGGTATACCCATACGTTATTATGAAACTCCAGGGGCAGTCCGTCTTCCTCCGCCGAGGCTGGGAGAGCACAACGATGAAATACTGGGAGATCTGTTGGGATACAATGAAAATGCCATTGATGTTTTGAGAAAGGAAGGGGTCATTTGATAAAATGGGTCAGTTAATTGTTGTAAATTTTGAAGGGGGTGATTACCATGCTTGTTTGCATAAGGCGGTAAATTCGAAAATCTCTTAACCTGATTCAAAAGGGAGGGAAGCAATATGAAAAAGCAATTCTTTACAGTGCTGTTAGTAGCCATTACGGTTCTTAGCTTGCCTTTTTACGCCCAGGCAGCCGAGTACCCTGTCAGGGCTATTAAAGGTATCGTGCCTTACGGCGCCGGGGGCTCGACGGACGTGGTCTTTAGGGCCATTACTGCTGAAGCCGAAAAATTTTTGGGGCAGCCTATCGCTATCGTCAACAAAAAGGGAGCTGGTGGATCGGTTGGCGGTAACTTTGTGGCAAAATCCAGGCCGGACGGCTACACCATTCTTCTTGCCCCGACATCCGTCGTGGATATTTATCCCAATCTGACGTCCGAGCCTGCATATGTCCTTGGTGATTTGATACCGGTATGCATGTTGACCGTTGATCCCCGAGTGTTTGTTGTAAGGTCAGACTTACCCTGGAAGACTGTCAAGGACCTTGTGGAAGCAGCAAAGAAAAGCCCCGACACCATTCGATTCGGCTCTCCAGGTGTGACCTCCTGGGGGGCTTTTGGATATTATGCCTTACAGGCTGTGTATCCGGATGTCAAATTTTCCCCTGTGCCCTTGCGTGGGCATTCTGACATCGTCACCGGCATGCTGCGCGGCGAAGTGGAAGTGGCTTCAGGTACCTTTGCAGGATACAAAGCCCAGGTTGATGCCGGCAAGTTGAAGCCCATCGGCATCGCTTCTGACGCCAGAAGTAAATTTCTTCCCGACGTCCCCACCTGCAAGGAAGTGGGTATCGATATGCCAAAGGCTCCTAATGTTCGTTACGTATGGGTGCCCAAGGGAACTCCTATGAAAGTGCAGAAAAAACTGGAAGGGGCATTTAAGGCCATGTGTGAGTTGCCTGTGGTGATCAAGCGAATTGAAACCCTGAATCAGAACCTGGAATTTCGTGGGGGAGAGGAAGCGATGAAAACAGCGAAAGCTGAAAGTGAGCACTTCAAAGTGTTGATTGAAAGATTTGGATTAAAAATCAAGAAAAAGAAATAAAAATTGCAAAGAGGGCGATAGGAAAAACCTATCGCCCACCATCCTTTTTCACAATCCGGCAAGGAGGCGCTCACATGAAACAATGGGCCAATACTATTGCGGGAGGGGCGTTATTTTCATTCGTTGTTGTCCTTTATTTTCTTATTCCAAGTCAGATAGATATGATCGAAACGCAGCATTTGAGCATGTCCCCTGCCTTTTATCCACGGTTGGTTATTATAGCAACGGCACTCCTAGCACTGATCTACCTGGTATCGAGTTTTCTCAGGGAAAAAAAGAAGATCGCAGTTTCAAAAGAATTGGAGGGGGTTCATAAAGGGGTCGATATTCTTGGCGATAATCCCCACCGAACGTTAACCACGGCTGGGATTCTGTTGGGCTATATTTATCTCTTGGAATTTATGGGCTTTTTAATTGCTACGCCTATAGGCCTGGCTGCTTTCATGTTTCATATGGGAAATCGGCGCATCAAGATCTTTTGCTTGGCCATGATTATCGTGCCCTTAGTGGCGTACTATTTCTTTCAGAAAGTGATGCTTATCATGCTCCCGAGCGGCAGCTTGTTTGAATGAATTTTCTAGGAGGTTAATATGCTCGAACAGGTTGCAGAAGGGTTTGGATTATTTTTTACTTTTCAGAATATTTTCCTGGTTATTTTCGGGGTAAGCATTGGAATCATTATCGGGGCCATCCCCGGTTTGACTCCATCTATGGCCATTGCCCTGGCTTTGCCAATCAGTTTTGTCCTTCCGGTTGTGCCTTCTCTCGCCTTTCTGATGGGTGTTTATAAAGGGGGCGTTTATGGGGGCTCAATATCGGCGATATTGATCAGAAGTCCAGGAACACCTGAGGCTGCGGCGACCATGTTTGATGGCTATCCCCTCGCACAACAAGGCAAGGCAGGAAAAGCTCTGAAAATGGCTATTTATGCATCGGTAATGGGGGACACCTTCAGTGACCTGGTGCTGATTTTCAGCGCCGGTGCGCTGGCAACCCTGGCCCTGAAAGCAGGGCCCGTAGAATATTTTTCTCTTTTGCTCTTATCTTTGACGATCATTGGCAGCGCCTCGGGTCGCAATATGATCAAAGGGCTTATCACCGCGGCGTTGGGGTTGATGATGGGCTTTGTGGGTATGGACCCTCTGCAAGGAACCGAGCGTTTCGTTTTCGGGTCCATTGAACTCAGTGCCGGATTGGGTTTTCTACCCTTGCTTATCGGTCTTTTCGCGGTATCAGAGGTTATCGTCCAGGCAGAGAAGAAAGTGACAGAATCCTCCCGGGAATCCAGTACAAGCTTGAAGAAATCCGACGATCCGGCTGATGATCGGGTTTCCTGGGTAGAGATGAGGGGCTGTCTGAAGACCATTTTCAGATCCAGTGTGATTGGAACGGTTATCGGCGCCATGCCGGGGGTGGGCGCCACAGCCGCGGCGTTTCTTGGGTATGGGGCAGCGCAGAGGGCCTCGAAGGATCCCGAGAAATTCGGTACAGGATGTCTTGAGGGTGTTGCCGCGGCCGAGGCTGCAAATAATGCGGTTTGCGGCTCAAATCTCATACCGTTGCTCACTCTGGGCGTCCCTGGAAGTCTGACCGCTGCTATCCTCGTCGGTGCTTTTTTAATTCAGGGGCTGCCCGTTGGGCCATTGATTTTCGAGCATCACGCACCAGTCATATACGGTCTTTATATCTCGCTGCTTTTCGCCAATTTCGTTAATTTAACAGTTGCCCAGGTGATAATTCGAATAGCTCTAAGAATCATTTACGTCTCCAAAGATATACTCTTTCCCATTATCATGATCACCTGTGTTATCGGCGCTTTCGCATGGAATAATACTTTATTCGACGTAAAAATCATGTTCATTTTTGGCATAATCGGCTATCTGATGCGCAAGCTCGAATTTCCCGTGACACCCTTTCTCATTGCCTTCATCCTCGGGCCTATGGCAGAAGTGGCCCTACGAGAGGCAATGGTGATCTATAAGGGGGATTTAACCGTATTCATTACCCACCCGATATCTTTGGTCTGCTTACTCTTGACGGTCCTGTCTATTGTGATGATTGCACGCCGTCAAATCAGAGGGAGAGCAATATTGGGGGGTTAAAACCATAAGGAGAAGCTTGAGAATGGAAACCCCGGAACTCTTGAAAGACGCCATCGATATCCACATTCACATGGGACCGGATCCAAACCGCAGGCGCCGGGTAAACGCCTATGAGGCAGCGATCCAGGCAAGAGAAGCAAACATGCGTGGCATTGTCTTAAAGAGTCACGACTATATCACGACACCGCTGACCTATACTATCCAGGAATTGGTTCCAGAAATAGAGGTTTACGGCGGTGTAACCCTGGACTTTGAAGTGGGGGGACTCAATCCCGTGGTGGTTGAAGTGGCCGGTAAATTGGCTTCAAAAATAGTGTGGATGCCCACCTTTTCATCCAAAAATGATAAGCAAAAGCGAAACGTCGAGGGGGAAGGGATAACCATACTGGCTCAGAATGGCACGATCCTCCCCGTCGTCAGGGAAATTCTGGAGCTAATAAAGCACTACGGCATGACCCTGGCTACAGGACATCTCTCCACGCAAGAGATCTTTGCTCTCCTTGATGAAGCCGCGAGAACCGGGATCGAACGGATAATCATTACCCATCCCCTGTCGATTTCCTTCGGTCCTACCGCCTCCATCGATGACCAAAAGCGCATGATCAGGGAAGGTGTTTTTATTGAGCATTGCTTTATCGCCACCATGCCTACCAGTGACAGGATGGACCCTCAGAAGATCGCCCATGCAATTCGTGCCATCGGCCCCGAGCACTGCATCATGTCCACAGATTTCGGGCAGATATTTAATCCTCCTCCTGTAGAAGGGATGCGAATGTTCATCGAAACAATGCTGAGATATGACATCACGGAAGACGAAATTATCACCATGGTGAAAAAAAATCCCGCAAAAGTCCTCGGTCTTGCAGAGATTTGATGGATCGAAGGGCCGGTTATTTACCAATATGTAGAAATGGAAGGAGTTCCAGATGAATCAGCAGCTTCTAAATCCTCGCGGTACTTTTCGTTTGGAGGAAAATCCCATTGCGCCGAGGCTTGACAGCCTGAACAATAAAGTCCTGGGGCTTGTGGACAGCAGCAAGGCCAACGCCGATGTCTTCTTGAATCGTATACAAGAGCTTCTGAGTGAAATATACAGCTTCCCGGAAATCCTCAGAACCCGTAAATCAAACGGATCAGTACCATCACCCTTTACAAAGGAATTCTTCGATAAATGCGATTTCGCCATAAATGCCTTTGGAGACTGAGGGTCATGCACATCATGGAGTATCCATGATTCGGTTGAGTTGGAAAAACGCGGTATCCCGGCGGCAACTATTTGCACCGACGAATTTTTCGCCCTTGGCAAAGCCGAAGCGGAAATTCTGGGGATACCTGGACTACCCATAGTAACCATACCTCATCCCATGGCCGGACAACCGCCTGAGCGCGTATTTGAGGCAGCAAACCAAGCGCTGAACGAGATCATCCATGTACTGACATCTGATGCAAAACATTTAGAAAAGGAATATAAAGCGAAGACGGTGACATCCAAGAAAAGATTGCGGCACAAAGCATTGTTTGGTGATGATTTTGTCTCTGCCGGAGAGTCCGATAAAATAAGGGCTCCTGAATCTTTGGAAGCCGTCTACAGGCTGTTTTACAGTCGTGGCTGGACGGATGGATTTCCTATCATCCCACCCACTGAAGAGCGGGTTGAAAGGATGATAGCCTCTTCAGGTCGGGATCCCAAAAGCCTCGTCGGGTTAGTCGCACCGAGAAAAGGCGAGGCGACAATCGAAAAAATCGCCGTTAATGCCGTCATGGCAGGATGCCTCCCGGAGTATTTACCAATTGTTGCTGCGGCCACAGAGGCCATGATCCAAAAAGAGTTCAACCTTTATGGTCTGCAAACCACCACCCACCTGTGCACCGTGCTGGTTCTCGTGAATGGACCTCTGGTTCACGAGTTGGATATCAATTACGGTTATAATGCCATGGGTCAGGGATATAGGAGTAATGCCACCATTGGCCGGGCGATACGACTGATTTTAATGAACATTGGCGGAGCATCACCCGGTGTCCTGGATCGAGCTACTCTTGGCGGACCTCCGAAGTATTCTTTCTGTTTTGCTGAAAACGAGGAAGAAAACCCCTGGGAACCTCTGCATGTTGAAAGAGGTTTTCCCGAATCTGTCAGCACCGTGACAGTTGTTGGAGCCGAGGGGCCTCATAACGTGAACGACCATGGAGGAGCTTCGGCAGAGGAGATTCTCACCACTGTCTCTGGAGTCTTAGCCACCCCCGGAGCAAATAATATTTACATGGGCGGCGAACCTATGATTGTACTTGGTCCTGAGCACGCAGCTATCATGGCTCGAGATGGGTTTTCGAAACATGATGTTAAGCAGTTCCTCTTTGAAAAAGCAAGGGTCCCGCTGGCATTAATTTCTAAAGGAAACTTGGAGCGGTTCAAGAAATTGTTGCCTGAACGGTTTTCGAACCTGGAGAACAAGTCAAGCGTCCCGATAGTTACTCGTCCAGAGGACTTGATGGTTGTGGTTGCAGGTGGGAGTGGAAGACATTCTGCGGTAATTCCGACATTTGGCGCTACCAAAGCAATAACGGTTCCAATAATGGACAAGGATGGAAAGCCCATCGCCTCACTTAAAAATCGAAAATACAAAGCCTAAAGGTTTACGTCCCCCTTCAACATGGACCATCCAAAGGAAGGCTTCGATGAAATTTGTAAGATCCGTTAACTTCAATTCCCACTGGACAAGATAGGAGGCGGAACAGTGCTAATGACAGAATACAGAAGTTATGAAGAAGCAGTGGAAAACTTTACTATCGACCAGATCTGGGAATTATTCGATGGGTCTCCAGAAGACTTTAACATTGCCCATGAGTGCATTGATCGCCACAGGCATAAAGGAACAGCCATCCGGATAAAATTTGAGGATGGACATGCCGAAAAATATACTTTTTCTGAAATCTCTCGGTTAACCTCCCAATTTGCAAATGCCTTAGAATCTTTGGGCATTGACTCAGGAGATCGGGTCGCCATCATGCTGGACCCATGCTTGGAGTTCTATGTTTCTCTCTTCGGGACGATCAAAAGAGGAGCCATCGTTGTGCCCTGTTTTCCGGGCTTTGGACCCGAAGCCTTGGAATACAGAATAAAGGACTCCGGTGCCAAGATGCTGGTTACCACTGAAGCTAACAAAAATTTAATTGATCGGCAGATGCTTAACCATTATATATCTATTGGTTCGGAGTTCAATCGATTGCTCGAAAGTCATAAAGACAAGTATCAACCGAAAAACATCGCAAAGGACGTAGCGGTTTTTCAATATACCAGCGGTGCCACTCGCAAATTCCCTGAAGCTATCAAACATTACCATAAGAGCGTTCCGCTTTTGATGCCGGCTGCAATATTCGGCCGGGGGTTAAAACCTGGGGATCGCTATTTTGTTCCTTCCTCTCCTGCCTGGGGCCATGGGCTTTGGCATGGGACATTGGCCCCTTTGGCTTTGGGGATCGCTGCTGGTTCTTATTCGGGAAAGTTCGATGTCCAGAGGCTGCTAGAGGGGCTGGAAGAGTTTCAAATCAATAACTTCGGGGCGGCCCCTACCGTTTATCGAATGATAAAGAATTCAGGGATGATCGATAAATACAAACTTAAGATAAATACAATGCACTATACAGGGGAGCCCATGGACACGGATACAGTAAACTTCTTTAAGGAGAAGTTTGGAGTTCCTCCTCACAGTGGATATGGATCAACAGAAGTAGGTGCCGTGATTTACCAATATGCCGGATTCGATAGCTGGGTGGTCAAACCTGGATCGCTGGGAAAGCCAATGCCCGGCCTGGAGGTCAAGTTGATCGACGAGGGGGATGAAGAGGTTCCTCAGGGGAAAATCGGAGAAATAGCTATCAAACGCAGGGGAAAATGGGTGCGAACGAGAGACGCTGCTGTAATGGATGAAGATGGCTATTTCTGGCACAAGGGTAGAGTGGATGATATCATTATTTCCGCGGGATGGACCATCAGTCCAACTGAAGTAGAAGACATTTTGCAAAAACACAGCGCTGTCAGGGAGGCCACGGTTATCGGCGTCCCAGATACGGAAAGAGGAGAGATCGTAAAAGCCTTTGTTGTCACCAGCGCGAAACCCGGCTTAGAATTGGAAAGGGAGTTGCAGGAATTTGTGAAGAATCGACTCAGCAAACACGAATATCCAAGAATTATAGAGTTTGTGGATACTCTTCCTAAAACGGAAGGAGGAAAAATTAATAAAAAAGAACTCAAGGACAGAAAAGCCGGAGCCCCGTGAAAATGGACCCACCCTTGATCGACTTCATAAAAAATCTTCTGAAAATATTTACCATTTTACTCTTATGCTCTTAAAGGAGGTTTGAGTATGGACGGAAAAGAAGCGGTGGGGAAAAAAGTGCAATTGAGCGAGGGAAGAATAACTGAAGAAGGTCTTGAGGAGCTTCGAAGTCGCATCGGCAAGAAATTCAAAGTTGAGCCCTTTCATACGCTGGTTTGTAAGGATAGCATAAGGCACTTTGTGGATGGTATAGGGGATGTCAACCCCCTATACCGGGATGAAGAATACGCTGCCAATACTCATTACGGAAAATTAATCGCACCCCCTTCATGGCTTTACAGCGTCTTTCCCACCTGGATTCCCCAGGGATTAAAGGGGGTTCATGCTTTCCATTCCGGGAACGACTGGACTTTTTTCAAGCCTCTCTTCGAGGGGACAATCATCACTCCGGAATGTACTTTTACCCATTTTGAAGATAAGGAGAGTAGATTTGCGGGGAGAATCATCATCGTCCACTATGACAACAATTTCTATAACCAGTTCGGAGAGCGAGTTGCCAATGCGAAATCATGGAGTGTCCGGGCGGAGAGAAAAGCCGCCCAGGAAAAGGGGAAATATTCTGATATTCAGGTTCCTCATCCCTGGACAGAAGATGAATTGAAGATGATAGAGAAGCAGGTTTTGGAAGAACAGATCAGAGGGTCGGAGGCCCGTTACTGGGAAGATGTCCAGGAAGGGGAAACTCTTCCCGCGCTTGTCAAAGGCCCGTTAGGAATTACTGATATCATTGCCTGGTGCATCGGATGCGCTCCTGTTAAATTGAAAGCATTAGGAGCGGCATTGCGAGATTATAAAAGACATCCTGCCTGGGCTTTCAGGGATCCTCAAACCGGGGCCTTGGAGCCGACCTTTGCCGTTCATTATAACATTGAGGCTGCAAGAGGGGCAGGCGTTCCCTATCCTTACGATGTGGGAGTCCAGCGTCAACAGTGGTTGATCCAGCATTTGACCGGCTGGATCGGCGATGAGGGATGGCTCAAGACATGCTACGCGGAATATAGGAAATTTGTGTATTTATCTGACGTGATATGGTTCCACGGCAAGGTGAGCAAGAAGTATACCGACGAAGAAGGAGAATGCTGCGCGGATATTGAAACATGGGCAGAGAACCAGCGAGGGGAAAACATCATGCCCGGCCATTCGACCGTTGTATTACCAAGCCGTGATAAGGGCACATGGCCCTTGGATAAGCGATTGTAAAAACTGCGATCTTTTATTATGGAAGGACAAATAATAAGATGAGGCTTACCAATAAATTTTGCGTGCCGCAGGCGGCATGGTATGGCGACGAGGAGATAGAGTTACATTTCCACCCCTCCTGGGAGGTAAGTTTCTGTCCCATGCAGGGCGCTGATCGACCCCCTTTGAGTGAGAAGCAACTTGAGGAGTCCTTTTACGCGCCTATTGGCACTGAAACCATAGCCCAGCTTGCAAAAGGAAAAAAAGAAGTCGCCATCATCTTTGATGATATGAGCCGTCCTACGAAGGTGTTTAAGGTTATCCCATACCTGCTGGAACAACTGAAAGCGGCTGACATCAAGGATGGACAAATCCGTTTTATTGCCGCTCTAGGTGCTCACGGAGCCCTTGAGCGCGAAGATTTTGTAAAAAAGCTCGGCGAAGAAGTGCTGGAAAGATTTCCAGTCTATAACCACAATCCTTTTGAGAACTGCATAAATATTGGAAAAACCCAAAAGGGAACCCCCATAGAAATCAACAGTGAGGTAATGAGCTGTGATTTTAAGATAGGAATAGGAAGCATTCTTCCCCATTACACGGCAGGATTTGGCGGCGGTGCAAAAATTCTTATCCCGGGGGTGGCATCCATGGAGACTCTCTGGGCAAATCATCACAAAGTTGGAGGTCGCGACAAACCTACCAGCGAACATCAACTGGGAAAACTGCACCCTTCAGTTGGAATCGGGAAGGTAGAGAAGAATGAACTTAGATTGGATATCGAAGAGGGGGCCAAAATAGCGGGCCTTGACGTGATCATCAACGCAGTAACGAATTTGCAGCGAGAAATTGTCGGTCTTTATGTTGGAGATTTTGTGGCCGCTCACCGAAGGGGTCTCGAGCTGGCCAGAAAAGTCTATCATACGAATTCAGTGGCAGAAATGGATGTTGTAGTGGTTAATGCTTATGCTAAGGCCAGTGAAGCCCACATTGCCGTGCGCCTGGGCTGCCAATCCTTGAAGGAAGAGGGCGGCGACATAATCCTGATCAACCATAATCCAACTGGCCAGGTAAGCCATTACCTGTCAGGACATTTCGGCAAAGCAGTTGGCGGCAGGCTCTGGGGTCCTAAGCCTCTGGCTCCAAGGGTTCGCCGTTTGATTATTTACACGCCCTATATAAACAGGGCAGACGCTGCCTGGTATGGGCCGGAGGATTCAATAATCTGGATGAAACATTGGGAAGAAGTAATTGATATGGTGAAGAAATCATATGGGAATAGTGCAAGAATTGCTATATATCCCGATGCCACGGTCCAGTATTTTGGTTCATGAGCATGAAGCTGAAAGATAAGATCGCCATTGTCACCGGGGGAAGTCAAGGGATAGGGAAATCCATTGCTATTGCCATGGCCAGTGAAGGGGCAATGGTAACCATTGTTGCGCGCACAGCCTCCCGCCTTGAAGAAACATCCAATGAATTGAAAAGCCTTTGCGCCGAGTGTCTTGCTATAGAAACCGATGTGGCAAATGAATCCCAAGTAAAGGCTATGGTCAAGACCGTTTATGATACATTCGGCAGACTTGACATCCTGGTGAATAATGCGGGGATTATGGGGCCCACAAAATTAGCCACCGAGATTACCGCTGAAGAATGGGACCATGTCTTGAAAACCAATTTACTCGGAGCGGTTTATTGCGCCAGGGAAGCTTTGCAGATCATGACAAAGCAGCGAAACGGAGCAATCATAAATATCGCTTCCGTAGCTGCAAAAACCGGACGGGCTCTGCGGAGCCCCTATGCCGCCACCAAGGCGGCAATGGTGAACCTGACCCACAGCTTGGCCATGGAATTCGCTCCCTATAACATCCGTATCAATGCCATATGCCCCGGAACCATTGAAGGTGAGCGTATCCGTAAAGTATTCGCGAAAAAAGCCGAGGCTCTTGGCATATCATATGAGAAAGCAGCTCAAGAGAGGATCGCGGCGACACCTTTGGGAAGATTTATCCAACCTGAAGAGGTAGCCGCTGTGGCCGTATTTCTTGCCTCGGCGGACGCCAGCGGCATGACAGGCCAGGTGATCAATGTCTCAGGTGGCAGAGAAATGCGCTAGTTCCTTCCTTTGAAGATCTCTCAACCCCGTAGGGTGGGCTGTTCACACCGTAAAAACTGGAGAACATTACATGAAGAATAAAAAATGGATTGTATATATTCCGGAATTTCTGCCACCCATAGAACCACAGAAGAAAATCCTCGATCCAATCGCAGAGATAAAAACCGGCGAGGCAAGAAATGAAGCTGAACTGATTTCTATAGTCAGGAACGTTGACGCAGTTCTGATCACGCTGACGACCAAGATGACGAGAACCGTGATCGAAGCCTGTCCCAACCTCAAGGTAATCGGAAAATACGGGACCGGAATTGAAAATATTGACATCAAGGCTGCAACAGAGATGGGCATCCCCGTCGCCAATGTACCTGGGGTAAACACCAATTCCACGGCCGAATTGACCATTGGACTGATTCTAGCCGTGTCTCGCCGTATACAGGAGAGCAAAAACCACATCAAGGGGGGAGGTTGGCGAGACGATACATTTATGGGTTTTGAAATCCTGGGCAGTACCATCGGCATCATCGGTTATGGCGTCGTTGCTAAACTTGTAATAAAGAAACTCCAGGGCTTTGAAGTAAAGAAGATTTTCGTTTTTACCGAATCGAGAGCACATGAGAAACCAGAATTTACAAACGTGGAATTTGTTGATTTACAAAGCCTTCTCAAGGAATCTGATATTGTATCCATCCATAAAAGACTCACTTTACAGACCAAGGGCTTGATAGGAGAGAATGAGTTAAGAGCCATGCGAAACACTGCATACTTGGTAAATACATCGAGAGGAGGATTAGTACAGGAAGATGCATTGATAAAAGCTCTGAAACACGGATGGATAGCAGGAGCAGCCCTCGATGTTCACGAAAGGGAGCCGGTAAGTCTCGACAATCCCCTTTTATCCATGGACAATGTTGTGCTTACTCCTCATATTGGAGGAAGCACTCTAAAAACAAGGCTCCGAAGCGTGACCCTTGCGGCACAAAATGTCGCCGACATTCTAAATAGCAAAAGGCCTGATCCGAAAAATATTGTTAATCCGGAGGTTTTCAACCTGGGATAGCCGCCCCGAAGCTGGGAGGAATCAATGACGTTAATCGTTAATAAGAAAGATAGGATCGGTTATCTGACATTCAACCGACCCGAGGTGCTGAACGCTCTGGACAACGAAACATTGCGGAGTCTTTGGACATCATGGGTAGATTTTGGGGATGATCCCGATATATGGGCGATCCTGATGACGGGCTCGGGTGAGAAAGCTTTCTCCGTTGGACGGGATCTTAAAAAATACAAAGATGGCGAAGGGACCCCGGAAATAAATGAGATATTCGAATCTTTCCATAATTTCACCATTGCCCATGCAGTAAAAACATTTAAGCCGGTCATTGCCGCTGTCAATGGCTATGCCCTCGGTTGGGGGTTTACAATAGCCTTATTGGGGGACATCAGAATAGCCTCCGAGAATGCGGTCTTTGGCTTTCCCGAAGTAAGGCATGGCATGCCCACAGCAGTGGGAAGTTTGCTGCTGCCCAGATCAATATCATGGTGTCATGCCATGGAATTGCTTTTGACCGGTGAAACTATCGACGCCCAGGAAGCATACCGCATAGGTCTCGTAAATAAGGTGGTGCCTAAGCCCGCATTGCTCTCATGTGCTGAAGAGATGGCCAGGAAAATATGCGGGAACGCTCCCCTGGCAGTGAAAGCAACCAAACGGATTGCTCGGCTGGGATTGGATATGCCTTTTGAATACTCGAGACAATCGGCTGAATTGTTGCGTTATATTCTGAAACAAAGTGAGGATGTGAAGGAAGGACCAAGGGCTTTTGCTGAGAAGAAAAAGCCGGTCTATAAAGGAAGATAAAGGCAATTATTCTTTAAAGGAGTGGATAATGGCAGATTTAATTTCTTTGAAAGGGTGCATTGATTTACATATTCATACGGGGCCGGATAAATATAAAAGAATATGGAATGATATTGATACCGCCAAATTGGCTATCCAATACGGTATGAAAGCAATTGTCCTGAAAAATCATGTGGAAAGTACAGTTGGAAGAGCATATCACGCCTCCAGGATGCATCCCGAAATAAAGGTTTTTGGCGGTCTTATCCTTAATAAGTTTGTCGGCGGCATTAACCCTATTGTTGTTGAAGAGATCTTAAAAATGGGGGCCAAACTTATCTGGATGCCCACTATGCATGCAGATCATCATATAAATATCATAGGATCATCGTCCACGCTGGCTCTGGATAAACCGCCGACAACTGAAAAACAGAAACTAAGAGCAGAACGTCACAATAGAGAAGGCATTTCTGTAATCGAAAACGGGAAATTGAAAAAAGAGGTAAAAGAGACTCTGGAGATCATATCCGAATATGACGCCATTTGCAGTACTGCCCATTTGTCCCGGGAAGAAATCATCCAGGTTGCAGAGTTTTCACACAGCATCGGTTTTCGAAAATTAATAATCGGCCACCCGTTTTTCAGAGTTCCCGCACTGGATATAGAAGATTTGAAGAAATTAGTAAAATTGGGGGCTAAGATCGAATTCTGCGCGGCAATTTCTTTGGGTTTTCACAGATACGCATCCGTAGAACAAGTCAAAGAATTTATCGATATGTTAGGATCAGAAAATTGTATCCTTTCCAGCGATGGAGGGCAAACGTACAATCCTGTTTTTCCGGAGCTTTTGAGGGTTTTTGCACAGACCCTGCACGATAAAGGGATTGCTAAAGGACACTTAGATTCCATGATGAAGAGGAATCAAGAAATCTTACTTAATTTAGATTAACCCCGGGTACTGGGCCTGCAAGATCTTTCCTCTCGAGCAGATGATGGCCTGAAATGATGTTTTGTTCTTTCAAATCCGGATATAAGGTATACGCGGACATGTACAATCAGGATATACAATGATTCTGATAACTCCGATTACTGTTGGAAATATCACGCTTAAAAATCGTATCGTGATGCCGGCCATGGCCACGAATTTCGGTAATGCGGATGGGAGCGTTTCTCAAAAGCTTATAGAGTATTACCGGGCACGCGCCAAAGGAGGCGTTGGACTGATTACCATCGAATTTACTGCCGTTGCTTTTAATGGCCGTTTTACCAGGAATCAACTACGCATAGATCACGATCGCTTTGTGGATGGGCTATCCCGTTTGGTCAATGCCCTTCACAAAGATGGGGCACACTCTGTGCTGCAACTCCACCACTCCGGCCGCCGCTCGCCCGCAATCGTCATCCTGACGAAGCCCATCGCTCCATCGCCCATTCCTATTTTTTCCGGAGCCCCTGTGCCCCACCAGATGACCCTTGATGAGATCTATTGGCTTCGCGATGCATTTATTCAAGGAGCTGTCCGAGCTCAAAAGGCGGGCTTCGATGGGGTTGAAGTCCATGCGACCCACGGGTACATATTGGCCCAGTTTCTGTCTCCCAATAGCAATCATAGAAACGATCAATACGGCGGAACTCCGGAAAACAGAGCTCGACTGCCTCTTGAAATCCTGAAAGGAATCAAAGAGGTGCTGGGTTTCAGGTATCCAGTCATTGTTAAAATGACCGGGGATGAATATACGCCGGGAGGAATTGAAATCGAAGAAGCCCTTGCTCATGCCCGCCTGTTTGAAAAAAACGGAACGGATGTGCTGTGTGTTTCCGCCTCTGCCGGGTCTTTGATGGCCCTCACGCCCGAGGCGCCCGGTGCAAGAAGCACCTCGCCCCCCATCTATATTGAGCAGGCTTGCTACGCCCATCTGGCCGCTGATGTAAAAAAGCACGTTTCAATTCCCGTTATGGCCATTGGAAGGATCAACGATCCCGCAGTGGCGGAGTCCCTCCTCCTGGAGGGCAAGGCCGATCTGGTCGCTGTTGGGAGAGGGCATATCGCCGATCCGGCCTTTGCCAGCAAAGTTAAAGAAGGAAAGTTAGATAGCATTCGTCGCTGCATCGGTTGTCTCCAGGGATGCATCGAAAGGTCCGTCCACTGGTCAGATTCGGGAATAACCTGCGCTGTCAATCCCGCCGTTGGGCGAGAAGCAGAACCCACCGGTATCGCCGCTTCAAACCCCAAAAAGGTTGCAGTGATTGGAGGCGGGCCGGCAGGAATGCAAGCCGCTTCCATTTTAGCGGAACGGGGACATGACGTGATTCTTTATGAAAAGGAGGCCCACCTGGGAGGGAAAGTTTTGACAGCTTCTCTGCCGCCGGGAAAAGAAGAGCTTCTCTATTTGACGCGTTATTTAATGCAGCGTCTTGAGCGCTCCGGGGCGAGAGTGAATCTGGAGACCTTCGTTGACGTCGATTTTATTAAGAAGGAAAGGCCGGATGCGGTGATCGTATGCGCGGGCGGGGTTCCAATAAAGCTGCCCATTTCTGGAGCAGATACATCAAAAGTCAGGGACGCCGAAGATATCCTTCATAAAAAGGATCTGCCGGAAAAAACGGGGAAAGCCGCGGTAGTGGGCGGAGGGCTTGTAGGTTGCGAAACAGCCCTCTTTCTGGCCCAAAAAAACTGGCAGGTGATTATTCTTGAAATGCTTGAGGACATAGGAATGGACGTCGGCCCCATCATGAAGTTCTACCTTCGAAACGAGTTAAATCAGGCGGGAGTGCAAATCTTTCCTCAGAGATATGTTTGTGAAATAAGGGGGGAGAAAGTGGTTTGTCGCCAACCGCCGGAAGGCGACGAAACACTATTCGATGCGGACATCATTGTTCTTGCAGCAGGATATACAACCGACCTCAAACTTTTTAACAAGATCAGAGAGCATGTCCCTGAGACATATCTGATCGGGGATTACCGTCATCCGAGAAAAATTTTGGAAGCCATGAGAGAGTCCTTTGATATTGCTCAAGAGATTTGATTCGGGAAGGTTCCATTTCCACATGAAAGGAGAAAAAAATGAAAAAATATGAATATTGCATCAAGAAACCCTTCGACTCAACCGGAGATCACCATCACGCTCACCATACCAAAGGGCATCATGTTGAGGCAATGCCCCGGTGGTCTTTTTGTGGAGATGGATACTTCCCGGAATCGCCTATCAGGGTGGTTGTAAGGCAAATAAAATCGATCCCTTCTGATTATGAACCGCATATCGTCCTCCACACTCATGACGTCGATGAGCTCTACATATTTGTTTCAGAAGAAGATGGGGGATTGGAGGCTGAGGTCGCCCTGGGAGACGAAGTCTATAACGTGAAGTCCCCTGTGACGATCCTCTTGCCCAAAGGCGTGCCCCATAGCTACGCCGCAAAAAAAGGGCATGGCTTCTTATTCACTATCATGGAAATGTCATGTAAAGAGCATTACAACGAACACACGTTTCCCTATGAGGGATAAAATTGTACTGACCACGATTAAGACTGACAATTAGCTGGACAGCTTTTGAATATACTGTGGCGGTTTCCTCATTTCAGACGCGAACTTTTAAGAATTAAGGCCTGGCGGGTCTTGATCATTTCAAACGGATATAAACAGAATGAGGTATCGGTAAAACCTGTTTAATTCATCTTGAAATCAAACAGGTCTTGCCACTGGTAAGAAAATAGGCCAAACGGTTCAGTTTAACCATTCTATGTTCATTAAATTGAATTTCTTATATTTTTCATATACTACTTTTCCCCCTCCTTCGTCTTCTCCCGTCAGGGATTATGGGCTTTATAATACTCCAGGCGCTCTATAAATTCATCAATCAGGTTTTTTGCCTTGCCTTCTTTTTTTAGTTGAGCGATGGCCTTTTCCTGGTTTATTATTGCATCTTCAAATTTACCCGCCTCAGCATAGGCTGCAGCCAATGTATCCAAGTAACCAGGGATTGGGGAAAGCTCTACTGCTTTTTTTGCCAGTTCCACGGCTTTATTACCGTCTCGATATCTGGCAATCTCGCATGTGGCTAAAAGCCAGGCTTTGCTGTTATAGGCTCTGGCATCCCTCGGGTTTATTTCTATTGCCTTGGTGTGATCAGCTATGGCCTTGTCGTATTGTCCTTGTTTCCCATAGGCCCATCCCCGATTGATGTATGCCAAAGCAAACTCCGGGTTTATCTCTATCGCCTTGGTGTAATCAGAGATGGCCTTGTCATATTGGCCTTGTTTCCCATAGGCCCATCCCCGATTGATGTATGTCAAAGCAAACTCCGGGTTTAACTCTATCGCTTTGTTATAATCAGCTATGGCCAGGTCAAATTGGCCTTGTTCGAAATAGGTAAATCCCCGATTGTTGTAAGCCTTAGCATACCTCGGGTTTAACTCTATCGCTTTGGTGTAATCAGAGATTGCCTTTTCATATTTACCTTGTTTTGCATAGGCAATTCCCCGATTATTGTATGCCTCAGCATACCTCGGGTTTATCTCTATCGCTTTGGAGAAATCAGAGATGGCCTTGTCATGTTGGCCTTTTTTCGCATAGGCCCATCCCCGATTGATGTATGTCAAAGCAAACTCTGGGTTTAACTCTATCGCTTTGTTATAATCAGCTATGGCCAGGTCAAATTGGCCTTGTTCGAAATAGGTAAATCCCCGATTGTTGTAAGCCCCGGCATCCCCAGGGTTTATCTTTATTGCCTTGGTGTGATCAGAGATGGCCTTGTCGTATTGTCCTTGTTTTGCATAGGCCAATCCCCGATTATTGTAAGCCTTATCATGCCTCGGGTTTATCTCTATTGCCTTGGTGTAATCGGAGATGGCCTTGTCGTATTGGCCTTGTTTCCAATAGGCCCATCCCCGATTGTTGTATGCCAAAGCATACCTCGGATTTAACTCTATTGCCTTGTTGAAATCAGCTATGGCCTTGTCGTATTGGCCTTGTTTTGCATAGGCCCATCCCCGGTTGTTGTAATCAGTGGCATCAATGGCCGGCCGCTCTATCCCGGCGCACCCTGAGAGAAAGAAAACAATGATAACCAGAGCCGAAAGGATGGTCGCCCAATCAAATCGTTTCATGATGTAACCTCCTTTCCGTCTCACCAACGACTTTCATCAACTTACTTTCTATAACTTACCAAAAAAACAAGACATCATTCTACTTTTACTAGAAAATAAGATCCTCTGCGGCCGATTCCTTCATGGTGCCCTCCAGGACGAACGCAGGATTACACCGAAAAGCACTATGATATTAATATCTTCATTCTAAAGGCTCATATCCCTTTCATGCCATAAAACAACCCGGTTGTCAAGAAAAGAAATACAATAGAGAAGCCGCTTCATCATATCGGCCAGCAGGCGCTTCCAGGAGCGTTCGTCTAAAGAGGAACAAAGGGGCTGAGAGGTAGATGATCATTGATCAAACTATAATTGATGACTCCCTGGAGCCGGGCGGAGTTAAAAAAGATCGGGGCCCTGGACGGGACAGAGCCGATTGATTTGGATCAATATAGGATCAATCCAGACGGGGAAGAAAAAAGAAGGTGACGATGATTAGGCTTGACTTTCGACTGAAAAAATGATGTAAAATATTTATGAAATTAATAAATTACCGCATTGTATTTAACGCACAAAGGTTGGCACATTTTCAGAAGGAGGCGTGTCATGAGAAAGATCAGAGGAGGGAAAAAGGTTTTGAGGGTGGGTACAATAGGGCTGACTTTGTTTTCTATTCTCGTCATTTTTGCATGCGCCCCTATCGGCTACGATTTCATAGGGACATGGAAGCAACAGCCCGGAACCCTTACATACGTTAATTACGATCAACATATCAAGTTGACTTTTCCTAGCGATGAATGGCGAGTATACACGAGGCCCCATAAGGATACAATAAAATGGAAAAGGCCCACAGATAGGGATAAATCTTATATGATTTTATTTGCCGGAACTCATTATTTAGCCCATACGGCTGTATATATTGAACCTATGCCTTTAGAGTATAGTTTGGATCTTTATGGAGAGGTTTCTAAAGATTATTTAGAAAAATATTTTAAAAGAGAAAAAAAAGATGCTGAAATACTTGAGTCAAAAAAAATTCAACGTCGTGGTAAGGCAATATGGACAATAATATACAAAGTAGAGAGAATAGTTAAAGACAAAGAATTGGATGCAGAGATAGAATTCTATGATAAGCGGCTTTTGGTAATTTTTAAAGATAAAGAGAGATTTACAAACATGATTTTTTCTGCTGAAGAACATACTTTTGCATTAAAATTAGATGATTTTTGGGCTATAGTTGATTCATATGAGTACCTTGAGTAAGTAGATTGTATTTAATTGTACTTACCAATATCTGACAAACTAAACACCTCAGACAGGATTTGATTTGATCTGATAGAGAAGCGAATTGATGTGGGATTGTCAGGAAAAATGGCCAAGGGAGTGCCTATTAATTCAGACACAAATCATAAAAATGGAAAATAGGTATTGGTGCCTGATACTAACTGAAATTAACGGTTTACTGTCATCCCATTTCATAGTATATTTGAGACGAAATTTATCACCAATTCCAACAAATGAATTCAAAAATCAAACGAATTATTGTAAGGCCATGTAGCGCCGATCTTAAAGATGTTATATCAAATTTCAGATGTTAGAAACAATAAAACCAGCGGCCGAACGCATGCGGGAAAAAACGTTTAAGAAAAAAAACGACTTGAGAATATATGAGAAACATGTGAATATGGAAAATAAGCTCTATGGTAAACACAGAGAGAAAGGAATATACAATGGCTGCTAAACTTGATGGAGTGAGAGTTTTAGATGTATCCCGGGTGCTCGCCGGTCCTTACTGTTCAGTGATCCTGGGAGATCTCGGAGCCGAGGTGATCAAGGTAGAGCCCCCGGAGGGAGACGAAACCCGGACGTGGCCTCCCTTTATCAATGAAGAGAGTGGATATTATATGACCCTCAATCGAAACAAGAAGGGGATCGTCCTGAACCTGAAACACCCCGGGGGGAAGGATATTTTGTACGAGCTGGCCAAATGTTCGGATGTCTTCCTCGAGAACTTTACTCCTGGAGTGGTAAAGAGGCTGGGTATCGACTACGACACTCTGAAGGAGATCAATTCCAAGATTATTTATTGTTCCATCTCGGGCTTTGGCCAAACCGGGCCTTACCGCGACAAAAGAGCATATGACCCGGTGATCCAGGCCATGGGGGGAGCTATGTCCATCACCGGAGTCAAGGATGGAGAGCCGGTCAAGATCGGCATTCCGGTTGGAGATCTGGGAGGGTCTTTAATGGCCGTTATCGCGATCCTGTCATCTTTGTTTTTCAGGGAACGGCAAGAAACCGGCGAGTACATCGACATCTCTATGCTGGACGGTCAAGTAGCCCTCCTGTCGATTATGACAGCAGAGTACTTTGCTTCGGGCAAGATCCCCAGGCGCCTTGGACTCGAGCACCCTTGGCGAGTTCCCTCCAAGACTTACAAGACCAAGGAGGGATATATTACTATCTCGGCCACCAGCGGTACCATGTATCCCAAGTTTTGCCGCGCCTTGGGATTGGAAGAGCTCATCGAAGATCCTCGCTTCAAAACCAACGCCCTGCGGGTCAAAAACCGCGATATCCTTTATCCCCCCATAGAGGAGAAGATGATGACCAGGACAGCCATGGAATGGGCCGCAATCTTTGAAGAAGCAGGCCTTCCCAATGGCGTGATGAATGATTTGGATCAAGTATTCAACGATCCGCAAATACTGGAACGAGAAATGCTTCAATTTGTAGAACATCCGACCCTAGGGAAGTTGAAGATGATCGGCGTGCCCTTCAAGTTTTTAAATAGCGAGACCAAGAGAATAAGTCCGCCGCCCCGGCTGGGGGAGCACACCGATGAGGTCTTGCGGGAAGTTCTGGGCTATGACCAGCCAAAGATAGACGAGTTGAGACGCGAGAAGGCTGTTGGCTGATTTCGATCGTCGTTGAAGATTCAAGATACACTTTCCATAGGAGGCAATCAAATGAAGATCACCAATGTGGAAGCTATCCCCTTTGTGATCTCATATCGATCCGATGTCCAATCAAGTCGATGGAGCACTGCCGGTATCGAAAAGGCAGAGCATGTTCTGATTTGCGTAAATGGTGAAGAAGGGCTGAGAGGATACGGCGAGGCCATGCCGCGACCCACTTTTTATGGTGAAACGCAAAAATCTATCGTCATTGCCGTTGAGGAATTATATCGAACTGCTTTGCTGGGAATGGATGTAATGGATTCGGAAAAAATAAATGCTGTTTTAAATCGCTACCCCGGCAACAACACCGCTCGAGGAGCCATCGATGTCGCTATCCATGACCTGAAGGGACGATTCCTCGGCGTTCCTCTTTATAAGTTTTTAGGGGGGTGGCACGATGGCCGCGTCCCGGTTGCCACCAACATTTCTCTTAAGGCAGTGGAGAAGTCTGTAGAAGAATCGGTGCATTTCGTAGAAATGGGCATAAAAACACTCAAGGTCAAAGTGGGAACAGAACCTAAAAAAGATGTAGATGTGGTTAGAGCGATTCGCAAGGCAGTGGGAGATGATATAGACATATATGTGGATGCCAACCAGGGATGGGACAGAAGAGCAGCTCTTTGGGCTTTAAGCAGGATGGTGGATGAAAAAGTTTTTGCTGTGGAAGAACCATTGCCGATTTCAGATGTGGAGGGAAAGCTCAAGATCGCACGCTCTTTGCCCATCGCGATCTTAATGGATGAGGGGGTAATCACCGTTCAAGACGCTTTGAGGGAACTCAAAATAGGTGCTGTGGGAATAATTAGTGTAAAGACTCCTCGCACCGGAATAATAAATTCCCGAAAAATCATACAGACCGCAGAGCTTTTTCATGTCCCATGTATTATCGGCACCCAGGCTGAAACAGGTGTCGGCACGATCGCCAGCGCTCATAACTGCGCAGGCTATAAGAATGTTGTGAATACCGAGCTTGCTAATTATCTTAAATGGTCTGACGACCTTCTGGCAGAGAAGCCTAAGTTTGAAAACGGATTCCTTATCATACCGGAGGGTTCAGGACTCGGCATAGAAATTGACCCTGAAAAACTTGAAAAGTATAGGATCTGACATGCCCTAAATTCTTCCGCCTCAGAGGTCGGGCTTGGTTGCCCTTCCTCCGTCCGCTCGATCAAACGGCCCGCCCAGTTTTCCCGTAGGCCGCTTTTCTTTGCAGCTCCGTCTCCGGAGTCACCGGATTACCAGGCGACGAATGAGATGCGCCCGTCGCACCAGGCGGAATTCATCAATCAACCGGCGCGTCTTGTATCGGCGCCACATCACGTTTCTCCGGCGTTTGGCAAGAAACGAATACAGCTGCCGTTTAATCCACCTCTCTAATTGATGGAAGATCCTTCGAACATTGGCCTTGCGGTGGTATTTCAACCGCCGCGAATCACCAGATTAATACGCTAGATTATCTCTCGTAACGTACTGGATATTCGCCTCCGGGTCAGCCGGCGTAACTGGTTCCCTAAGCGTCCTTTCTTAAATAGCAAGAAAAGCAGCTGAGCCATATTGCAAGTATTATCAAATCGTTTTATATCCTTTTCTGGAAGGATTAAGTTGACTAAAGCACAACATCTGATAAGATAGTTTCCATTTCTGAGGCCTAGTTTCTTCTCTCATAGGAGTGTCGTTAGTGGAGCAATGCATGAGGGGAGATCAACTAGCCCGGCATTGGAGGATAACACGGGTCATCAAAGCTAGTCGGAATGGACTTGCCGTAAAAGAGTTTGCCAAGCTGGAATGAATAGGCCACCGAATTATTTATCAAGGCTTGGAGCTTATCCAGGTCTCAAGCTTTATCCTTGACAATGAGAAGTTGCAGAGGAGGAACAAATGAGAATTGATCCTGAAAAATGTATTTCCTGTTTAGCATGCGTTGATGTTTGTCCCATGAATTGTATTGTGGAGGGAAATGAGGTTGTCAGTATCGATCAGGATGAATGCGTGGAATGCAGTTCATGCCTAAGATCGGGTGCTTGCCCCGTAGATGCCATCTATATGCCTGAGGAATCTAATAAATATCCCCGCTCTATCCGGGCAATGTTCAGCGATCCAAGAGTTCAGTATCCGGGGTTAAAACAGGGAGGTCGCGGCACCGAAGAGATGAAAACCAATGATGTTACGGGACGCTACCGACGGGGCGAATATGGGATGGCCCTTGAATTTGGCCGCCCTGGAACGGGAACCAGAATAGCGGAGGTCGAAAAGGCTACCAAAGTTCTCTGTCAAATGAACGTCCACATTGAAGAGGCCAACCCTGTGTATCAGTTCTTAGTGGCAGATACAAAGACCGGGCAAATTAAACCGGAAGTCCTCCAGGAGAAAATACTTTCGACCATTGTGGAATTTAAGATCAAAGAAGATCAATTGGAAGAAGTTGTAAAGACCTTGACACCAGTTCTGGAGCAGGTCGATACGGTTGTTTCCTGGGGTGTAGTCACCCGTTTTGCAGAGGACGGAACGCTCCCAGTTCGAGCAAAGCTTGAATATTTAGGCATTCCTGCGCGACCTAATGCAAAGATTAACATGGGGCTTGGCCGCCCCATTGTTGAAGAATAAGGAGGCAATAATGAGCCACTCACTACACCGCTACGGAACAGAAAAAAATCTTCAAAATGACTATGCTGTGTATGCCAGGACTTCACGATGGGTTAACCGTGAAGGTTGTGGTCCCAAAATGCACACAATTTTTGATATTTTCCTTTCTGAAAAGCCGGTCAATTTTGGCTCCAGTTCTTCGGGCAAATGCTTTAAGGCAGGTCTCGATATCAAAGAATATGAATCCACCCTGGATAATGCGTATGGGGTGGCATGTTGTTTTTCCAGTAAAGATGCTATCAAGGCAGTGCTGAAGAAGCTCAAGGAAGCTGATACAGGCATTTCCATTGTGGTCAGCGGTCTTATTGATGAGATTGGCAAAATTGCGAAAGAGGTCGGCCTGAAGCCGCACACCGCTCATCTATCCCTGGGGATTCACGGGGAAAAAGCGCTCCTTCCTGAAGATAATGTTTTGGAAATCACAACCATGTGCGGCCACGGAATGGTCTCATCACGATTAACCAAAGCGGTGATGCAAAAGGTGAAGGCGGAAAAGATGACACCTGAGGAAGGGACGCATCTCCTGGTACAAACGTGTCCATGTGGGATTTTCAATACAGACCGTTGTGCAGACCTATTAGAGCAATGTAAAAAGACATCGTAAGTAATACTAAGTTGCATTCAAAAGTATATTATTTTTTCTCTCCGTTCACAGGAAAAGAATTAAAGTAAATGCTGATGATCAACGAAAGGAAGAGGAAATCATACACTTATAGGAGAAAAAAGACTTGACATAAAAAGTGCATAACAGTATTATAAGATACACGATTATGGTTTGTAGCCCGCAAATTTTGATACGAAAACGTGCTTATGGGTATTAAATCACTCTGACTAAAATAAAATGGGGTAGTCTCTTATTAGCGGTTGAAAAAATGAATGTTTGGGAGATCGCGATTTTGAAGAGCATAAGGTCTCGTGGCAAGTGCGCAATTACACATGAAATATATGAAACCCTTAAGTCTGGTAGTTACATCACCCTGGATCACAACCACTTGAGAAAAACAGTACATGGAGGCCGTCCAGCTTATCAGCATCAGGTTAGAAAACACCTGTCCAACCTTGTCCAGTCCGGTGACTTGAGTAGACCTTCACGCGGCACTTACTGCCTGAATCAAAAAGGACTAAAAAGAATAAGTAACTTATAATTATGATGCTTTATATTGAGTGAAGCTGAGCGGGAACGACATGCTGACATTCAGTGGTCCTGGAGACCTTGGTGTATCCTTAGCAGAAACTTACGATTAACTGTCCAAAAAAGCAAAGATCATCGGCGTTGTGGAATGGGCATGGAGGAGGTTTGAGTGAATGAAATAACAAATTTTTTGTCTGTATGGGGCGCAGTAGCTGCAACTATAGCTATCATGTGGAATGTCTATAATAGTTTACAAGATAAAGGTAAAATTAAAGTTGAAGCAATGATTGGAAAATTAGTTCCGGACGGCACCAAGAAAAATTATTTTGTAGTAATTTTAACCAACATAGGTAAACGTCCAATCTTGGTTAAAAGCATAACTGTTGAAAAAAAAACTTCAAAAGAGGACCAACGTCGTCTTTTTCTGATCACTGAAGGATTGCCACGTATGCTCAAAGAAAGCGAATTCCATACTGAACTTTTTCATGATATAGATTCTATTGTGACACCAAATATGAAAATGATATATGCAGAGGATTCTAGGAATAAAAAATATAAAATTTCTAAGCGAAATCTGAAAAATATATTAAAACATAAAACTATCATCTCATCGTTTTAAAACAAATAAAATGATCATTTATCTGTCAGCCCCCTTGTTCACTATGTCTGAGCGCTCCTGGAACCGGGCGCTGGCCGACATGCTCCACCGAAGAGGGATCAAGGTCATCATGCCCAGGAGATCTCCTCAGCTTATGATCATGCAGAACATGTCTTCAAAAAGAATATCGATGCCATCCAAAAGTTTGATATCTTTGCTATTTCCACCCAACCCCTATTTTTTTCTTGACAAAGAATTATAAATAATCTATAAGGCAATCGATAAATCAAACGATGTATTATGCTGCGGATTCGGCGCTAGATTCTGCTTCAGAATGATCGCTTGATCGGGCTTCATCCAAATCGACTATAAAGACGTGTTAATTGATTAACAAGAGGAATATCTATCCCCTATTAAATGACTGGGATTGTAAAGTATTTATACGAGGATATCAAATGTCATCGATGACATTACGCCAAACTATCAATTCTCTCCTCAAAAAAGAGCATTTCCTTACTCACTCTGACATTGCCAAAAAGCTAAGAAAGGACAAGGCCAAGATCTCAGGCTATCTTGAGGCAATGGCTGATTACGGGGAATTGGTTGTTAAAAAAGCTGGGAATTCAAAGGTGTATTTTTTGAATGACAAGAAAAGAGGTCATCATGACAAAGTCGACTGAAGTTGACGCTTATATTTTCATAAAAGAAAATTTGAGATCTCTCGGTTGGGATGCGAGAAATCCTGAGCGCGTGGCTGATGGGCAAGTATATACGCAAAATGAATGTCTGTCCAATCCAGAAATAAAGCGATTGCTTGGCAGAGGAAGGCCAGAGAATATTGTAAAAGTTACTGAAAAGGTCCTATGGGTAATTGAGGCAAAGAGATCGCAGAGTGAACTTCATCAAGCTTTATGTGAAGCTGAGGAAAGAGCCGAAAAGCTCAATGAAAGCCAATTATTTCAAGTACGCTTTATCTCTGGAGTTGCTGGCAATCAACTTGACGGTTTTATCATCCGAAATAAATTTTTTAGCGGCGGAAGTTTTCAGAGGATTACTTGGAATGGTGTCGAAGTTACAGGATTACTATCACCGTCGGATCTTCAAATGTTATTAGAATCTGGTACACCAAATATTGAAAAACAGTCTATAAATGAAAAATTGTTTCTTACAGGCGCCGACCGGATCAATGAAATATTGCATCTCGGCTCTGTGAATCCTCATCAAAGAGCAGGAGTGATGGCAGCATTGTTGCTATCCATGTTGAGTGATACTGGTCCTAATGTTGAAGAAAAGTCTCCATCTATTTTAATAAGTGATATTAATGCCCGTGTCCAAAATGTATTAAAAAATCAGGGTAAGTCTGAGTTTTATGATTATATTCGAATATCATTACCTGCTTCTCCAGATAATCATGTGAAATTTAGAAAAGCTCTTGTCGATACAATTCAGCAGTTAAATATCCTTAACATCAGGTCTGCAATGAACTCCGGATCAGACTGGCTAGGCGCTTTTTATGAGGTTTTTTTGAAGTATGCAAATTGGGCGCAGGACCTTGGGATAGTTCTTACTCCGCGACATATTACACGCTGGGCTGCTGAGGTCATGGATATTCAGGTAAATGATATCGTCTATGATCCAACATGTGGAACTGGAGGATTCTTAGTAGCAGCATTCGATTATGTAAAGAGAAAGTCTAACGAAAAACAGATTTGGCAATTTAAACAAAATTCGCTTTTTGGGATTGAACAGGATCCCGGAGTTGCTGCCCTGGCTATGGTTAATATGATATTTAGAGGAGATGGCAAAAACAATATTATTGAAGGTAATTGTTTTGCTAAATTCCTTGATCATTTTATTAATAATGGTGTTTCTTCGGCTAAATTCAGACCAGTTCAATCACATAACCCTCCAGTGAATAAAGTAATGATGAATCCTCCGTTTGCCCTTAAGCGTAGTGATGAGAAAGAGTTCCGGTTCATTGAACAAGCATTGCTGCAAATGCAGCATGGCGGCCTACTTTTCTCTGTACTACCTTACTCTATAATGGTTAAACCGGGGATTTATCTTACATGGCGTAAGGATATGCTATTGACGAATCATACGCTACTTTCTGTGGTAAGCTTTCCGATTGATGTATTCTATCCAGTAGGCGTAACGACGGTAGGTGTGTTCATACGCAAAGGCATTCCACATGCCCCAGACCAAAATGTGTTGTGGGTCAGGGCATTGACGGATGGATTGCTAAAAAGTAAAGGGAAGCGACTGCCTACCGATAGAACGACTAACGATTTAGAGGATTCGAAGGCCATCATAAAAGCGTTTCTAAACAATCCAGCCTACCCCGTCCCCAGCATAGACATGAAACAGAAGGCATGTCCAATTGACTTCTCAGACAAACTTCTTGAATTAGTCCCTGAGAACTACTTAGATCAAGCGCCGCCTAGTATAAAAGAAGTCCAAGAAGGGATAGAGCAAGTTATTAGGGATGCGATGGCCTTCTTAGTGAGGGCAGGGAAAGAACATGAACTGGACGCTTGAAGCTAAAAAAATTGATGACTTATTCATCGTTAGATCTGGAGACTTTCATGCAACTAAAGAATTAGACCCTGGCACAGTGCCTTTGATTTCATGTGGTGATACCGAAAATGGGCTTGTGGGGCACTTCGATATTCCTAAAGAGAAACGCTATCGCCACTGCATTACAGTTGCATATAATGGGCAGCCTTTATTAGCTAAATTTCACCCTTATGAGTTCGGTGCTAAGGATGATATCGCTGTTCTCAAGCCTCGTCATACAATGCTGGATACCACTTTGCTTTACATCGCAGTTCAACTGAACGCTGCTAAATGGCGGTATAGTTATGGGCGTAAGTGTTTCCGCAAAAAGTTGCTAGAAGTTCCAATCCAAATCCCCGTGAAGAAATGGAGTACAAATAACAAGAGTGAAATTGACCAAGAGAATATCGCAGTCCAATTTCCTATTGACTTTCAACAGTTGATCCCCAGGGAAAGACGTAGAGACGGATGCCCTCCTGCAATCCACACATGGCAGAGTTTCGCCATTTGTGATTTGTTCAATGTGAAGCGGGGTGATTTTCACTCACTTGCTGTATTAGACCATGGGAAATATAGAACAGTGTCGCGTGTTACTCAAGACAATGGTACCGTTGGATATTTCAATGTGCCGGAGAAGGCAAAAATATATCCTCGTGGCAGAATAACCATTAGCACAGTAAGTGGTGATGCCTTCGTTCAATTGAGCGTCTTCATTGCAACGGATAATGTACTGATTCTTGCACCAAAATCTCCTATGGAATTGACGACGCTATTCTTTGTAGCCTCTGCTCTGAATCGTCAGAAATGGCGATATTCATATGGTCGGCAATGCTATAAGGAGAAATTCGAGACAGCGACACAAATTTGGCTTCCTATTACAGAAGATGGGAACCTGGATGAAGTCAGTATAAAGACCTTCCTAGAAAATACGGCGTACTGGACCGCAATTAAAGAGGAATTCGATAAGACATCATAAAGTTTTCATGCGATTTCATATTTTTATGTAAAGTCTCTGCAAGTAGAAGACTGGCTTATAATTTCTTTGGGAAGGAGAAGATCAAATTACCCAAAAATATTCACTAATAAATTCTTATGATGAATTAACACTACCCCTGATGGGCCATAAAGACCTGAGAATGACCATCAGATATAGCCACTTATCGCCGGAACAACTCCAAGACGCGGTTAAGAGCCTGGATAAGGTCATGAATCAGCGTGAAAAGCCCGGTGATTAAAAGGCCGAAATACAACCTGGATAGTCACTATTTGGGCACCAAGCAAAAAGAGGAGTTAACCGGAAATGGCTAACTCCTTGTTTTTATTGGTAGCCCCAAGGGGAATTGAACCCCTGTCTTCGGCGTGAGAGGCCGCTGTTGTGGTGCCAGATCGCACAGGAGAGAATCAAGATGCTATTACATTGGCCATCCAGAAGACCATGGTGCCCATGATAATAGGGGAAGATCCTTTCCACATCGACCGTATCATGCAGAAGCTGGAGGGTGTAACACATGGGAAATACGGGATGCTTTATTCCAAGGCCGCTATCGATCACGCTCTCTATGATATTATGGGCAAAGCACTGGGCGTTCTTGTTTGCCAGTTGATCGGAGGATGCGGGCGAAAGACCCTCACCGTTGGCAGGGCCATCGGACTGGGCAGTCCCTAGGAAATGGCTGAGTGGGCCTTGGAGCTAAGAGAGAGAGGACATCGGCTGCTCACGGTGAAAGGGAGCCATGACCCTAAAGAGGATATCCGACGCGTGGAAGCTGTCCGCAAGGCCGTGGGCGATGATTTTCCTTTAAAGCTAGACCCAAACCAGGGATATCCGGCTCACATTGCGATCCCCACTATTCGTGCGGTGGAGCCATACCGGTTAGAGATGGTTGAGCAGCCTTGCCCTTGGTGGGACTGGGACGGGATGGCAGCGGTTACCGCGGCCATTGACACGCCCATAGGTGCCGATGAAATGGTCATGAACCTGGCCGATGCAATGCAGGTGGTTAAGCGAAGGGCCGCGGATATCATTACACTTAAGTTGGTCAAGTCAGGAGGCATTTATTTTTCAAAAAAGATCGTAGCAGTTGCGGAGGCTGGTGGTCTTGGATGCAGCATTGGCTCCATGCATACTTTTGGAGTAGGCACCGCGGCAATCCACCACTTTGTTTCGGCCACCAAAGAGGTGGACGAGCCCATCGGATATGGCACCCCTCTGGAGTCTTTTGTGGATGACATTATCACTGAACCAATTCAACTGGTCAACGGTACTGTTACGCTATCCGACAATCCGGGTCTTGGTGTTGAGCTGGACGAAGAGAAATTGAAACAATATTCCGTTGAGATCACAGTAAAATGAGACTTACACTCAGGAATAATAAAATATGGATGAGAGGGCAATGCTTTCTGCCCCGATGGAACAAATGATCTTCCCGTTGCAATTACCCTCCCATCCTCTCTCTCCCTCATAGTCCAATAAGATCCCCCGTCGCCTGTATAGCGAGGGCAAACAGAGTCCGAGTGTTATCCAAAAAGCAATGCCATGCACCTAGCGGATTTCGTTCCTCGGCTCGTAGTATGGCAATATTTATTTTGCTATTTATTTTTTGAGACCTCTATTTTCAATAAGGGTTCGAATCCAGGGAGTAAGAAACCCAAGAACAGTCAAAAAAAGAAAAAGTAAAGAATAAGGCCGTGTGAAGAAAATAAATGGATTGTTTTTAAAAATAATCAAAGAACGCCGCAGGGAAATCTCGATCAATTCACCCAGAACCAGTCCCAGCACAACAGGTGCAGCGGAAAAGCCATGCTCGCGCATTTTATATCCGATTATGCCGCTGACTAACATAATCCAGACATCAGCAATGTTATTATTAAGGGCATAGGATCCAACTGCGCAAAGAACCAGAATGATGGGGTTCAGCACATAATTTGGTACTCTGATAATCTGAGAAAATAATTTTGCCCCGGCCAGACCAGCACCGAGAAAGATAAGATTGGCTAAGAACATCCCGGCAAAAACCGCATAAACCACTTTTGCATTTTGAATAAAGAGCAAAGGGCCCGGTCGCAAGCCATGAACCAGTAAAGCGCACAGTATAACGGCAGTGGTGCCGCTACCGGGGATCCCAAGTGCCATTGTGGGTACCATAGCCCCTCCGGTTGCGGCATTATTGGCTGTTTCCGGTCCGGCTACCCCTTCCAAAACCCCTGTACCAAATTTTTCTGGATGCTTGGAAAACCTGAGTTTGGGATCGGTAAGTTAACGGATCGGTGAAAAGGCTGCTGTGGTGCGCACTTAGGGGGTGAGGGAAAAATCGTCGTGTGTCTACACTTTTTGT
>CAZTAS010000025.1:0-38660 GCA_964611635.1 uncultured Thermodesulfobacteriota bacterium | reverse complement strand
AGTTAACTGCTTGTAATAATAGAAATTTATTTTATGCTATGGTAAACTTGGGCTATGAGGAAATAGCCAGACCCTTTGAATGGAAATTTACACGAAAAGACCTCGCTAATCTCATAGAAAAGCTCGCTGATCAGGCGATGATTCAGAAGATAGCAGCATAATTAATAAAACTCCAAATACGTCACCGTAATTATCAATTAAAGCACTAAGGGTGCCGCACTTTTCAACCGCTTTTTACAGCATATTTTTCAAATGGTAATCGTTAGTCCACCGTATTACTTCAAAATATAAACTTGTACTCCCCAGGCAAACTTTCTTCGTCTATTGGGTCTCCGTGGTCTGTATATTTACTTGACTTTCCATCTAATTTTAAAGTAAATAGGAGCTAATAATTGGCAAAATATTAGATTTGGATGCGTGTTATCCGTTTTTGTTCATCTTTCCTTTTGCAAAGATTGGACCCGGCGTCTGGAGGGGGATGAAAGTCGAATATTTCGTCTATGGAATTCATCTTTCCATATTAAAAGACGCCATAATCACTCGGCACCTCCATTCCTGGAATAAAAGGGATGGCTTTTTGTTGAGGCATATCAGAATACGTAGACGGGGTAGAGAGTTCTACGTTTGATCTATCATAAGACACAAAGGAGGTTAAACCATGAGGACCATAGGAAATCAAATAAGTGAGATTATAGGAGCCTACATTCCCAACCTCATCGGTGCTCTGGCTATCCTTATTATTGGATGGCTGGTGGCCTTGCTTGTGGCGGCCATCTTACGAGGGGTTGTTTTAAGGACGAACTTTGGCAATCGTTTGGGCACCTGGATACATGGAGAGGGTGCCAAGCCCATTGATGTGGATCGATGGATAGGGAAGGGGACATTCTACCTGATCATGCTTTTCGTTCTGATCGCTTTTTTCCAGGCTCTGGGCCTCACTCTCATTACTGACCCCCTCAATACGTTACTGACATTAGTGTTTCAATTCGCCCCACGGCTGCTCGCTGCTGGGCTTTTGTTGCTGGTGGCGCTGGTTGTTGCCAGTTTATCAAGATGGATCCTCAAGAGGTCGATGAGCGTGGCGAAAATCGATGAGCGTCTTGGAAGCCAGGCGGGCATTGAGGAAGAAAAGCGCGTTCCTCTCTCGACATCCATCGCTAACGCGGTTTACTGGCTTATCTTACTGCTCTTTTTGCCCGCTATCTTGAGTGCTCTGTCCATGGAAGGAATCCTCGAGCCGATCCAGAGTATGATCAGCAAGATCCTTGCTTTTCTTCCCAATATCTTCATCGCGGGTCTGATTCTGGTGCTCGGATGGTTCATCGCCCGGATTGTGCAGCGGATTGTTACCAATTTACTGGCTGCCGTTGGTGCTGACAGGCTCAGTGAGAGTACAGGTCTTGCTGCAGTTCTGGGGATAAGACAACTTTCCGGTTTACTGGGCCTGATTGTTTACATCTTGATCCTCATTCCGATTTTGATTGCCGCACTCAATGCTCTGGCTCTGGAATCCATTACCCGCCCGGCCAGCGATATGCTGAGAATGATTCTGGCAGCAATCCCGGCAATTTTTGTAGCTATCCTAGTTTTGACGATTGCGTATATGGTAGGAAAGGTAGTGGCAAAATGGATAACCAATGTGTTGACCAAAGCAGGCTTCAACGGGCTGTTGGTTCGATTGGAACTTTATAAAGAGATGGAAGAAAGAAAATGGACGCCATCGGCCATCGCGGGTTACTTAGTCTTGGTAGCAATCATGCTTTTCGCCGCTATGGAGGCTTCTGATCTGCTCGGATTTGAGGCGTTATCAGAGATTGTGGCTCAGTTCGTAGTCTTTGCCGGCCACGTAATCCTGGGGCTGGTCATTTTTGCTCTGGGTCTCTTCCTGGCAGATGTGGTTTCGAAGGCCCTGGTGGCCAGCGGAAAGGCTCAAGCCGAGCTTCTGGCCTGGGTTGCGCGAATAGCTATCGTGGTGCTGGCTTCGGCCATGGCCTTACGCCAGATGGGCCTGGCTGACGAGATTATCAACCTGGCCTTTGCCCTGCTGTTTGGAGCGATAGCTGTGGCGGCGGCCATAGCCTTCGGCCTGGGTGGACGCGAATTTGCGGCTCGCCAGATTGAGGAATGGTTTCAATCTATGATGTCCAAGAAGCCCTCGAGGAGATCCAGAAAAACTTAAGGGACCAGGGCATTTCTTTCCTCCCTTGATCAAGGAAGAAGAAATAAGCTCTGATTTTGCTATCGAAAGTAAATGCCCTTCAAAAGGAGGCTACGATAGGCTATGGATTAGGAGAAAAGACCCCACTTTTATATAACGAAGTGGGGTTTTATTTTCCCTGCCGAAGGAGTGTTAGAAATGGATGAGAACGAGGGATTAGTTTTTTCTTATGTTTTGAACGGAAGCGGCGGAGGACAACCTGCAGATTGGGAAAAAATCAGGAAATGGTCGCCTGAACAAGGGACCCTCTGGCTGCATCTTGTCTATGCCAGCCATAACGTTCAAAAGTGGCTTTCTGAAGAGAGTGGACTTGATCCCATAATGTGTGAAGCCCTCCTTGCTGAGGAAACTCGACCGAGGATTGTCTCTTCGAAAGATGGTCTTCTGTTGATACTTCGCGGCGTAAATTGTAATCCGGGGGCTGATCCTGAAGATATGATATCACTTCGCATGTGGGTTGATGAGCACCGCATCATCAGTATGAGACATCGGCGTGTAATGGCTATTGAGGATATCCAACAGGCTATTAAATCTGGCAAAGGACCTACTGGTTCCAGTGATTTCTTAGTTTTAATTTCTAATCGCTTGGTCGACCGTATGGGAGATGTGATATCCGATATTGATGACAGCGTAGATGAATTGGAAGATACAGTTCTTACTAAAGAAAGCTATGAACTTCGGCCCAAACTAGCCCAATTGCGACGGCAGACAATCAGCTTGAGACGCTATGTAGCTCCACAGCGAGACGTTATGGCGCGCCTATATAATGAAAGAGTACCATGGATAAGAGAGGTCGATAAAGTTCGCATTCGGGAAGCTGCAGAACGCACGGCTCGATTCGTTGAAGATCTCGACTCCGCCCGCGATCGTGCAGCCATTACACAGGAAGAGTTGAACAGCCACTTGGCGGAACGCATGAGCAAAACGATGTATGTGCTATCGATTGTCGCTGCCATATTTTTGCCACTATCGCTTCTTACGGGCCTTCTGGGAATTAATGTGGGTGGTATACCTGGCGAAGAGTTTGACTGGTCTTTCCTTATCGTTTGCGGATTTTTAGTGGGAGTGGCCGTTGTGCAATATTGGATATTCAAGCGCATAAAATGGATTTAATTAAGAATTTACAAAAATGATGGTAAGCAATAGCTTTCCAAATAATGCCCATGGCGAGCGCTGCTTATAACTGGCAGCCTGGAGAACCTTGAAAGGAGATTTCCCCAAATGACTCACAGGATTTTCAGAACAACGTTGATCTCTCTGGTCATTCTTTTCCTGGGGGTGCGGTTCGCAGCGGCTGATGAGATCCGACTTGTCAATGGCGACCGGATTACTGGAGAGATTGTGAAAATGGAGGATGAAGTCATCTCTGTAAAAACAACCTATGCCGGAGAAATACAGGTAAAAAGAGAGGAGGTGGCGTGTATTGTATCTGATAAAGAACTTGCCTATGTGCTGAAGACCAAAGAGCTACTGATTGGCCGTGCCGTCTGCGTTGCTGGCGGTAAAATACAAATTCTGAGCGAAAAGGTCGGCAAATCGACGGAAATCTCCTTAAGTGAACTGGAATCGATATACCTTTCACCTCCTTCAGGAATTAAATATAAGGCCCACATTACAGCCGGTGGCACAATCACCAGTGGCAACACTGACACTCAGACTGCATATGCTTCTGCCGGTTTTGAAAGCAGGTCAAAACGGCACCGTTTCACTCTGGGGGCAAAATATAACTATGATGAGACAGATGATGAACTTACCGCCCGCAACGCTTTTGGCAGCATCAAGTATGATTTATTTATCACCAACAAGATTTACAGTTATGCGCACGCTCTCTTCGAGCGCGATGATTTTCAGGACCTCAACCTGCGCAGCGCTTTAGGCTTGGGGCTGGGCTATCAGTTCCTGGATTCCAAGCGAACCAGTTTATTCGGCGAGGCCGGTGTGTCATACTTCAACGAGGATTTCGATGTTGCGGAGGATGAACACTTTGCCTCGCTCAGGTGGTCGGTAGGTTTCAATTTTGAAATTCTCCCTGATCGTATCAAGTTTTTTCACCTGCACGAGGGATATTACAGCCTGGAGGAATCGAACTCTTATTATATTCGCACGGAGCAGGGATTTCGCCTTTCCCTGGTTCGCAGCCTATTTGCCAATTTTCAGGTGGACTATAAGTACAACAGCCAGCCAGCGCCTGGAAATCGAAAGTACGATACCCTGTACATCTTTGGGCTTGGTTATGAGTACAACTTCTAATGCCTCAGGAGGAAACCCAACTCGTAAGCAGATGATACTTGGGCAATTTTTCCCATTAAGAAAATGTTGGTTCGACTTTTTTTGCAACACAGGGGGCTTAAAATGACTCTTAAACGTATTCTTATGCTGATAATCGGGGTGTTTTTTGCGATTTTCGTTGTCCAAAACACCCAAGTGGTGGAAATACGTTTTCTCTTCTGGAGCATGCAGGTATCACGGGCTCTGGTCTTACTGGGCACTTTAATCCTTGGCATAATTATCGGCTGGTTCACAGGGCGTTTGCGATAGTTGCTCAATTCTGTTAGGCTTATTTGGTGAGTGAACTTCCCGCTAGCACGAGGCCAGATATTGTCCACTCTGATCTTCGAGTAAATATTCATATTTTACCTTTTTTCCTTGGGATTTTAATATTATTATTGTGTTGAGACTACAAAATCAAGCCTTGGCCTCGAGATATCTCATTATTGATCTGAATGAAGTAAGCTGGTTCACCGAAAAAGGTGACGAGGCATTTGGCATTTAAAGGAGGATTGAAAATGGCGATCACAGGATTGTTTTGCTTTTATAGTAGGCTTTTGGTCTTCTTATTGGTTCTTGTAGTAGCGTGGGTACCTGCGTCTCCGACATTAGGGGCAGATCATTCCGCAGGGATAAAGTCTTCAGGAAAAGAGGTGTCGGAAATTCAGCAAATGAGCCGGCCCGAATTAGAGGATTTATTGAAAACATTGGAAGATCCCTCTAAACGGGAGCATTTGATATCTCAACTCCGAGCCCTTCTGAAAATCCAGGATCAAATCAGCAAGACAGAAGCCAAGCCTCCTGTCCCCCCTCCCGCTGCTGGCGCAAAGGTGCCAACCCCGTATGAGAAACTCTCCCAATGGGCCTCGGATTTGCCTGAACACATGCTGGAGAAATTTCATGCCCTGCCGGGTATGGCCTCTCAAGTGAGACAATATCTGACGAAAAGGGAGAGCCTTGAATCCCTTGCAAAAATGGGTTCCATCATTCTACTCACGCTCTTATTGGCCTTATGGTTGCGGCACCGCCTGCTTCGCCGATTAACCAGATTTCTAAAGCGGCCCGAAGAGGAGGTAACCTGGTGGGAGAAATCACGGTGTGTGGTTGCAGAGATGGGAATGGAAGTTCTTTCTGTGTTGGTTTTATTTATCGTTGTCGGGGTCATAGCAGGTTTAATAGGATGGCAGAATAAGTTTTCGGTATTGTTGATATTTCTGGTGACGATCCTTTCCCTTTACTGGTTGGTCCTTTCCCTGGTTCAGAAGTTGGCCTCCCCGGAGGAACCAGGACTTCGTGTTCTGCCCTGCGGCGATGAGATGGCCGGATATATCGTCATTTGGGCGCGGCGGCTCTTGCTATATGGCATTTTCGCATACGCACCCCTCTGGGTTATGGAATGGGCAGGGTGGAGAGGAGATGTGCTTGAAGGACTTCATGTGATCTATCGATTTGGTTGGATCGCACTGGTAGGAATTCTGCTTTTCCAATTAAAAGATCCTGTGGTTGAGAAAATACCAACCATGCCGGAAGGTAAAACCCCGTATACGAGAATGATTTTCAATTACATCAATTGGTTCCTGCCCCGCCTTTATTCGATTCTGGTGCTTTTCCTGCTGGTGATTCTATCTGTCGGCGCCATTGGATATGGTGAGAGAGCTTCTTTTTTGCTTGTGCGGACTGGGTTGAGCCTGCTGATTGTCGTGCTTGGCGTAGCGATATGGGCCATTGTAGACTTCTTGCTAAGAAGACTGTTTGCAATAGGAGACAGGATAAAAACCAGATTCCCGGAAATGGAGGCTATGGCCAATCGCTATATTAGTTTTTTACAGTTACTCATCAAAGCCTCCATGGCAATTATCATCATACTGCTGATCTTACAGGCTTGGGAGGTTAAAGTGCTGGAGCTGATATCCAGAGGGGTTGTAGCCACCATTCTTGGGCGACTTTTAGTGATAGCTCTGACGATTGGAATTGCTTTTTTAGTCATCCAGATCGCCCAGGTTATTGTGACGCGGTTGCTGGCCGATAAGACAAACAGCCAAGGAAGGGTGATAAGCATGGGACGGAGAGGCAAGACGTTCATGCCCCTTCTCAGCAACCTGGTCCGATACATCACGTATTTTATTGCGGGGATAATTATCCTGGAGCAGCTCGGGGTGAACACAGGCCCCATTCTTGCAGGCGCTGGGATCCTGGGATTGGCTGTGGGCTTTGGCGCCCAGACTCTGGTCAAGGATATTCTGACCGGGTGCTTTATCATTCTGGAAGACAGCATCTCCGTGAACGACGTGGTAAACGTCAAGGGCACAGGAGGGCTTGTGGAAGCAGTGAACCTGCGAACCATCAAGCTTAGGGATCTTGCAGGAAATGTCCATGTGATCCCCAACAGCCAGATTGAAATGATCACCAACATGACCAAGGAATACTCTCGCTATGTGCTGGATGTGGGAGTAGCCTATCGGGAGGACGTGGACGAGGTCATCAAGGTGCTCAAAGAGATCGATGAGGAGCTTCGTAAAGATCCCGCATACGCGGAGGATATCCTCCAGCCACTGGAGATTCTGGGTGTGGAGGAATTTGGGGCCTCTCAAGTGACTATCAGAACACGAATCACCACAAAGCCCATAAAACAATGGAACGTTGGCAGGGAGATGCGAAAAAGAATCAAGAAACGATTCGATGAACTGGGAATTGAGATCCCATTCCCACACATGACCCTTTATATCGGCGATCCAAAACGACAACCTCCTCAGCCCCTTCCTGTCGTGCTCCAGGGGGAAATGAAAGGGTTTTTAGAAAAAGGAAAAAATGCCAGAGAAGATCAATCATAATGTTGATAAGATAAAAAACGAAGCAAGCTTAAGCTAACATCAGTTGGATCTCCCTATATAATTGGTTACCTTGTTCACTAAGATATTGCCAAAAAGGGAAATTTAGGCATTTACACTGCCATCTAACATCTAATGAGGCAGAGGGGTGATTTTACTAATGAAAAGGTTATTGCTTGGCTATGTCTTTCGGAAGGAAATGAAAACACAACTCATTCTCCTTGTAATGATTGCTGTGTCCGTTGCCTTCAAGGTAGCTCCCCTTGAGATGCAAAAGCGAATCATTAATCAGGCCATCAAGTTTTCCAATGTTAATCTGCTGTTTCAGCTCTGCACGCTTTACATCATTGCGGTGCTGGTCTCCAGCGGATTAAAATATGGGATCAATATGCTCGGTGGCCACCTTGGCGAGAAGATTTTAAGGGACCTTCCATGTGATCTTCTTGCCCACATCGTCAAGTTTCCACTCTCCTATTTTCGCAAGCACTATCACGGCTCCATCAATACCGCTATCACCGGAGAGATTACTACTGTAGGGGAGTCCTTCGATGATGCCCTCTCAGTGCCGGCAATCAACCTGGTAACCTACTTCGCCTTCGTCGGTTACATAGTTTCATCTCAATGTAACCATGGCCCTGATTAATTACGGGGATTAGAAAAGGAGAACACCAGAATGCCCGGAAAAAAGTATTACCAGATGGACGTAAAAGAAGTACTGAAAAATCTGAACACATCCGAGAACGGGCTTTCTCTCGCTGAAGCAGCAAAACGGCTGCAGAAATACGGGAAAAACGAACTAAAGGCGAAAATACGAGTCCCGCTATGGCTGCTGTTTTTATCCCAATTCAAAGAGCTTCTCATCCTGATACTGATTCTCGGAGGGTGTGTATCCTACTTCATTGGCAACTATCGAGACGGTTCGATTATTTTTATCATTGTTTTTGTCAATGCAATCATCGGCTTTCTTCATGAACATAAAGCGGGAAAGATTGTTGATAAGTTGAAAAGCCTGATCAAGTCTCCGGCGAAGATCATACGGAATGGAGAGTTAATGGAAATTTCGCAGGAAAACCTAGTTCCCGGAGACATTGTGCAAATAGAGACAGGAGACAAGCTGCCCGCGGATGTCCGGCTCATTGAGGTGAATGGTCTCAAGACCAACGATTTCACCCTGACCGGAGAGTCGGTGCCTCAAGAAAAGCAGCGTGACGCGATAAACGAAGAGGTTTCTTTGGCTGACAGGGATAACATGGCGTACGCCAGCACGGCAGTGGCAACCGGAAGTGCTACCGGTGTGGTCGTATCTACCGGTATGGAGACGGAGACGGGGAAAATTGCAGGTATGACGGAAGAAACAGGCGAATTGAAAACACCGCTACAAAAAGAGCTTCGACGCCTTGCTAACCAGTTATCAATCGTAGTGGGCATCATCAGTGTTGGTCTTTTTGTGTTAGGGATGATCCAGGATCTTTCCCTATACATGAGCCTGGTCTATGCGCTCGGTGTTGCGATGGCCATGGTACCGCAAGCACTTCCCGCCCAGGTAACGGTTGCTCTTTCCACAGGAAGCAATCAGTTGGCAGATAGAAACGCAGTGGTGAAGAGCCTGCCCTCCGTAGAAACACTGGGGTCGACTACCGTAATCTGCACCGATAAAACGGGAACCTTGACAAAAAACGAGATGACTGTCCAATCTGTGTGGTTCAACGGAAAAAAATATGAGGTTAGCGGAATCGGGTATGAGCCCGAGGGGGATGTCCTGGACGAGGATGGAAACTCCCTGAGCAAGGAGCGCATTGAGGAGATAGAAGTGATCATGGACGCAGCGACCATGTCTTCAAACGCGGAAATACACGAACCGGATGAGGAACACACCTCCTGGTACCCCATCGGTGACCCTACTGAGGCGGCGCTGATAACGCTGTCAACGAAGCTTGGTACGCGTTCCCCCAAGGAAGATGAAGAGAATCCTGAGCTCCAGGAGTTTTCCTTCGATTCCGAGCTGATGAGAATGAGCTCGGTGAGGCAGTTTGGGGATGATGTGAGGCTCACCGTGAAGGGCTCCACGTACAGCCTCCTCTCCATCAGTGCTTATATTTACAAAGATGGAGAGAATGTCACCATAACCGAGGAAGATAAGAAAAACATCAAAGCAATAAACGAGGAGTACTCCGGCAACGGCATGCGGGTTCTGGCGATTGCACATCGACCCCTGGATTCCAGGAAAGATGAATACAGAAGAGAAGAAGTGGAGAAGGACGTCATCTTTTTGGGCCTGATGGCGATGATCGACCCTCCGAAGGAGGGAGTAAAAGAGGCGATCAAAGATTCCCAGAAGGCGCACATCCGGGTGTTCATCCTAACGGGGGACCATCCAGAAACCGCCAAAGCAGTGGGTCGAGAGATCGGCCTACCGGAACCGGGTGAGATCACGCCGGTGATTACAGCGACGGAACTCAAAGAGATGGACGAGAAAAAGCTGAAAAAGGTATTACAAAAAAATCAGTCCATCATATTTGCCCGCGTCGACCCTGAAGACAAGCTGCAGATCGTGAAGGTTTTAGAGGAACAGGGCGAAATCGTCGCGGTTACTGGGGACGGCGTGAACGATGCGCCTGCCCTCAGGAGGGCACATATTGGCGTTGCCATGGGGCAGAGGGGGAGTGACGTTGCGAAAGAAGCGTCGAGACTCGTTTTACTTGATGACAACTTTTCTACGCTGGTTCACGCGGTACGAGGCGGAAGAACGATTTACAGTAACCTGAAGAAAACGGTGTTCGCCTCTCTGACCACCAATGTGGGAGAACTGGCATTGGTCTTACTGGGCCTGCTGGCAGCCGCCCTGTGGAATTATCCCATACCGATACTGGCCGGCCAGATACTGGCAGTTGATTTGCTGGGAGAGATCGGGCCACTTACCCTTCTCACTTTCGATCCTCCAGACAAAGACGTGATGACCAAGCCCCCCAGGAAACCCGAGGAACATATGCTCCACATATTCTCCGGTACCGAGATTACGCTTTTGGGAATACTGATAGGAGGATTGGCTTTCCTGAATTTCCTACTGTTCATGGGCCGAGAAGGAATAACGCTGACGGTCGATAGTGTGAGTACCATGGATTATTTCAAGGCTACTACATTGAGTTATGCCACCATTGTATTTTGCCAATTTTTCAATATCCTCCAGAGGAGGTCCGAACGTATCTCCCTATTCAATCGCAATTTTTTTTCAAACAAGATATTGCTTTTCTCTGTTGTGATTTCCATCGGGTTGGTGGCACTGGCAATTTATGGACCCTATATCAGTGACTTTCTGAGCTTCGGCCCCATTACATTGAGTGACTGGCTGTTTATCCTCGGCGCAGCGGTCATCTTTTTGGGAATATTTGAGGCGCTCAAGTTCTTCAAGCGAATCCAAGGAAGGTGAGATAATTCATTTTCTCTCATTAGTGGGCGAGCGGTGAACAGCGAAGGAACAATAAAATAGGGAGAATATTTGCAAGCTACGGGTCCATGAGCTTCAATTGGAGACGGATGAAAAGGTCATTCTGTCCTCCGCGACGCCGTGTTCGCTCACATGCCCGGATGCTACCTGGAAGGGGAGCGGGAAGGGCTTCTGTTGCGGGTACTTCTCGAGGCCTTCGAGAAGACCGACATTCCCGTTCTCTTCGGCGTTCCCGGGAACATCACGGTACCCTTTGGGGTGGATGCCCTGTTGGACGGCACGGCGGGGGGGCTGGAGCTGGAGGAGGCGGGGGTGGCGTAAGCAACGGCGCGAAGCTCATTACACGGGATAGTCTCCAAGCTTAATGACCGAACGCGTGCCTGAAAGGGCTTTCAGGTGTCATATTCCCCCTGGAATGAATCTTCATGTCCTTGCGCAAGCGGGAGCATGCCGCTACAATTATTATTAATATGCTGCGCTCCGTGCAACTTTCTCTTAACCACATTTTCCTTTTTTATGAATTTCGGAATAAAAGAGCTCCATGCCAGGGCTGAGCGATCTTGCGAAAACTGTAAATGCAAAGTACGCCGTGGTGTGTTTATCTCCCGGCGTCGCATCTTCGCCTTCTTTCTGGTTCCCGGCCTCTGTCTCGATCTCACGCTCTCTCTTCCCTGTCTTCTCCTTGCCGACGAGGGCATTCAATATCAGGTGAACATCAAGGGGGTAACCGATAAAAAGCTGCGTCGCGTGCTGGAGGAAGTATCAAACACGTGGCGCATGAAAAAAAGGCTGCCCGCTTCAATGAGCCTTTTGCGTCAGCGGGTGAAAGGGGACATCCCCCAGATTTTCAAGGCCCTGAGATCCCAGGGGTATTACGGGGCGAACGTGGAGACGGATATCGATGTTAAAGCCGAGCCCGTTCGTATCATCTTTAGCATCGATCTTGGCTCCCCATACATCCTTACGGCCGTGGATATCCGAATTCCCGAGGAGAAAACCGCCCTCATTCCCACGTTGCCGGAGGCCCGGGTTTTTGGACTGTCCCTGGGAGAGCGGGCGAAAAGCAAGTCCATACTCGACGCGGGGAAGGAACTCATTCGATGGTTGCGAAATAAGGGATTTCCGTTCCCTCGACTGCTTGAGAAAAAGGTGGTAGTGGATCATAAGGCCCACACTGTTTCCGTCACGTATCACGTTGAGGCGGGCCCCCCGGCGCGATTCGGGAACACGGAAATTTCCGGCCTTGAATCAGTGGACGAGGCGTTCATACGAAACAGAATTCACTGGAAATCCGGAGATCGCTTCAAGGGCGATCTGCTTTCCCAACTGCAAAAACGCTTGAGCGCGACGGGTCTCTTCTCAACCGTTCAGGTGAGCGGGGCGGAGACCGTGGACAAAGACGGTCACCTCTCCATCAACATCGCAGTAAAGGAGCGGAAGCACCGCACCATCAAAGCAGGAGTCAGTTACAAGACCGACGAGGGGCCGGGCGCAAGGCTTTCCTGGGAACACCGGAACCTCTTCAGGCGAGGAGAACGTCTCATTCTGAAAGGCATGATTTCGGAGATCGCCCTGGAGGCGGAAAGTACATTTCGCAAGCCCGCATTTTTGCGTTTGGATCAGTCGCTCCTTCTGAGCTTACGGGCGGCCGAGGATCGACCTGATGCATTTACAAGCCGCAACTTGGGCGGTTCCCTGGAGATTGAGCGCGAGCTTTCCAAAGAGATAACGGCCAGTGCGGGGGTGGCTTTTAAGGCCGCCACAATCGATCAATATCAATATGATAAGGATGAAAAAGAAAGCTTCGGACTTCTCTCCCTTCCCTTGCGGTTGAACTGGGACACCAGCGACCGCCTTCTAGATCCCAGCCGGGGAGGACGGCTGGCTTTTCAGACTGCGCCGTATTACGATACTTTTGGATCAGATGTCGCTTTTATCAAAGGGACTCTGGGGTACAGACGATATATCGGGCTGTGGAAGAGGCCGCCTGCGTTACTGGCCTGCCGGGGCGCCATCGGGGCCGCGGCTGGGGCGGCACGCGACGCGATTCCAGCAGATGAACGCTTCTATGCCGGCGGAGGCAATTCGGTCCGCGGGTTTCCCTACCAGTCCGTAAGCCCGCTTCGTGATGAAGAACCAGTCGGCGGAAGGTCACTGCTGGAATTTTCCCTGGAACTGAGGCTCAAGGTTACCGATACCATCGGCTTTGTCGCCTTTCTCGACGGGGGCAGCGCCTTCGAGTCGGTCTTTCCCGATTTTGTAGAACAGTTGGGCTGGGGAACGGGAATAGGATTTCGCTACTTTACGCCCATCGGTCCTTTGCGCCTCGATGTCGGCGTGCCCCTGAACAGGCGCGACGAAATAGACGATGCCTTTCAGGTTTACGTGAGCATAGGACAGGCTTTTTAATCCACATGAGTCTGAAAACCGCGACAATAAGCATTTTCATACGGCTCTCAGCCGGCATCGCACTGATACTGCTCATCCTTGCCGTGCTCTTCTGGCTAATGCAGACCAAGGTGGTGAGACGACAGCTTTCCGCGCGGCTTGAAGCGGCCTTAAGCAGCGGACGGAACGTGCAGGTGAGGTTCGGCGCCTTCGAGGGCTTGATTCCTTTTGACATGAAGCTGGAGCGCATCGAGGTCAGCGACGGCGGCGGCAAGTGGCTTGAGTTGAAGAACGTCGTCCTGTGCTGGTCTCCCGCTACGCTTTTACGGGGCAAACTGCTTATCAACGAGCTGGGCGCCGACACCGTGCGACTGGATCGGCTTCCGCGGGGCAGCGGAAAAAAGAGTTCATGGAAAACGACATTGCCTACACTGCCCTCTTTTCCTGTCCCATTGATCTTGGAAAAATTTACCATAGAGCGCCTGGAGCTGGGCACGGACGTGATGGGAAAAAGCGCGGCTTTTACTGTCACGGGCCTAATGAACTCCACCGATTCAGCCCCGGGCCTTGCCGGCTCCTTCCGAATGAAACGCGTGGACAGACCCACGGCTCTGGCCTCCATATCATGGAGCCTTTACGGGGAGCCTCCCCTTCTGGCAGTCCATGCCACGGTCAAAGAGGCGGAAAATGGATTACTCGCCGGCATTATGGGAGTACGGGAGGTGGGCCCCCTTGAGGTGCAGCTGCACGGCGAGGGACCGGCAAGGAAATGGCAGGGTCGCCTGTTGGCAAAAGCGGAAGGGCTTGGATCGATCGAGTCCTCTATCGAGCTCATGGCCCAAGAGGAATTGAGGCTCATCGTCGAGGGAAATATCCAGGCGGCTCCCTCTCTTTTTCCGGCAAAAATAGCGAATTTCATGGAGAACGGAAAGGGCCGTCTCTCACTAGATGCTCGCTTTCGGGGCAAAAACGAGATCATCGCCAAGCGGGTCGCATTCCATCTAAACACGAAGGAGCTTGAACTTAAGGCCGCGGGCATGGTTGATTTCAAAAATATGCTGGTGCAGGGTGAATTCTCACTGGAGCTTAAAGACTTGGCTTCACTGGAAAGACTCACCAACACCGCGATGAGGGGTCGTTTGAGTGCGGAAGGAGTGTTTTGCGGAGCGATGAGGCAACCGCAGGCGAACCTCTCGGTGACGGTGAGGGAGGTCCAGGTGGCGGGAGTCCGCGCCCGTAAAATAGAGGGAGAGCTCCGGCTGGAGCCTCTCGGGCCACTCGTCTCCTCGTTCCCCGGCCTCCAGGTCAAAGGGAAAGGAAAGGTGGAGGAGCTTTCGTACCACGACGCGCCACCTCTACCCGATAGACGATTCCGGTGGACGCTGGCAGCCCGGGCGCCCCGAGGAGGGGATATCGCCATCGATGAGCTCGAGCTTACGGGTGAAATCCTGCGGTTGAAGCTTGCAGGCGGCGTGGACCCGCAAGCCTTGTCTTTCAAGGGGGACGCTGAGGTACAGGTCAAAGATATGACATGGCTTTCGGGTTTGGCGGGAAAACCGCTTTCCGGCAGAACCCACTTCCGGGCACGATTTGATGGCAACGGACGGATTCCTTCACTTTCAGCCCATATCAAGGGCAGACTCATTGGTATGAAGCCACCGCATCCCCTCCTGGCCCCTTTAACAGGGCCCGAGATTTTGTACTCAGGCCGCGTTGAGGCGGTGAAAGATTCACCTCTATCGATTACTGATCTTCAGGTTCAGACCGGTGCGGCGATGTTGAAGGGAAGGGCCTCCGTCGATCTCCCTATGAAAAAGCTCACGGGCCTCTGTCGCATTGAGCTTCCGATGCTTTCGCCTCTCTCGCCTTCCATCGGTCTGCCTTTAGAGGGTTCCGCTGATATATACGTGGAGATCGGCGGGATCCTATCGGCCTTCTGGCTGAGGGCCGGGGTCACGGGTCGTAATCTCATCCTGAAAGGAATTCGAGCTCAACAGGTGACAGCAACCATTCTCGCCCGCGGCCTGCCTGAAAAACCTCAAGGACGCTATGAAATCTCCCTCACATCGGAGAAAAACCATATGAATACCGCCGGTGAGTTTGTCAAGGAAGGACGGCGGCTGAAGATCTCGCGCCTGATAATGACGGGACCCGGGACCAAGATCACCGGGCACCTCAACCTCGATGTTCATCGCTTCACAGCCCAGGGTTCCCTGCGGGGCACTACAGAGAACCTCTCCGCATTGTCCGCCTTTGCAGGAGAAGAAATCCACGGCTCCGCCAGCTTCGAGGCGCAATTCTCCAACGGGGGCCCTGCTCAGAACCTGACCCTGAAACTCAAGGGCAACAAGCTGGCGACCCAGTATGGAAGCGCCGAGGCGTTGGAGTTGAGGTCAGATGTATTGGATGTTCTCGGCACGCCGAAAGGTGACGGAGAAATACGTATCCAGGATTTTCACAGAGGCGACCTGTCGCTGGATACCATCGCGCTGAACGCTGAAGGAAGCGCCCAAAAAATGACATTCTCAGGGCACGCCGCAGGCCGCTGCGGGGAAAGCTTCGAACTCAAGGCGAGCGGACTGCTTCATGGCTCAGGGAAAAATAAACGGCTGGAGTTCGATCTGATTCAAGGACGTTATGAGAGGTATCTTATCTCACTCCAGGAGAAGGCGGTTATCAAAGGTTCACGGGACGGATATACACTGGAAAAGGCGTCATTCAGGCTTGGGCAGGGACGGCTCGAAGCGAAGGGGAGCTTCCAGGCGGGAGAAATTCTCCTTCAGGCCGGTTTTGAAGGTCTGCCCCTTGAGGCCTTGCGGTTGGCCGGAATGCCGGATTTCACCGGATCCGCATCGGGTGAAATCCACATGAGAGGATCTCCAGAGCGCCCCGAGGGGGAGCTCGAACTCCGCCTCACAGACATCCGGGTGCACAGGCCTACGCTGCAAGAGATTCCCCCTGTAGCACTGGTCGTGAACGCGCGGCTTCGAAGGGGGCAGATCCAGGCTGTGCTTTCGCTCTCAGGCTTGTCGGAAAAGCCCATGGAGGCCGATATGCGGTGTCCCCTGGAATTCTCTCTCTCGCCCCCGGCCGTCACATTGCCCCCCAAGGGCGACCTGCGGGGCCGTATCACAGCCGCGATCAATCTCGCCAATATCCTTTCATTTCTTCCGCTTGAAAATCAAATCCTTGAAGGGAAGGTCATGGTGGACATTACCGTGTCGGGCGGGGTTGATACTCCCGAAGTTTCCGGCTTCGCCAGCATCGAGAAGGCCGCCTATGAAAACATACGAAGCGGAACCATCCTCAAGGATATCCATATTCGGACGGAGGCAAAAGAACACACGATCATCATCAAACAGGCCCGCGCAACAGATGGAAGGAACGGCGCCATCTCGGCGCAAGGCTGGGTCGACGTTGCACCAGATCGGGATTTTCCCCTGCAGCTCGATATCGAGATCGAAAAAGCCAGCCTCATTCAACTGGATGTTTTAACCGTCACAACGGGCGGACGCCTGAAGCTGACCGGAACCATAAGGGAACCAGTATTACGGGGCAAGGTGACCATCGATCCAGCCGAGTTTTCCATCTCTGATCGCTTACCGTCGGAAATCACGGAGCTGGATGTCATCGAACTCAATGGGCCGCGCCGGGACACCCAATCCGATGCTGTTTCGCGAACCGGGCGATTCGAGAGGCTGGGCCTGGACCTGACGATTGATCTTCCGGGACGAGGTTTCCTGCGAGGTCGGGGTCTGGCATCCGAATGGAAAGGGACGATGCGCATCCGTGGGAATGTGCCTGAACCATCCATTACGGGTACTTTATCCCTTGTGCACGGCCGCTTTAATTTCTTCGGCAAAAGCTTGGCCCTGACGAGCGGTTTCGTCACTTTCGACGGCACGGTCCCGGTTTCTCCGAAATTCGACGTTACCGCCGAGAAGAAGCTTTCAGAGATAATCGCCCAGGTTCGATTCTCGGGCACGCCGTCAGAAGTCAGCATCACCCTTGAATCGGAGCCTCCCCTGCCCTCGGAAGAGATTCTCTCGCGTCTCCTGTTCGGCCGGAGCGTGGCCGGCATCACCCCGGTGCAAGGCCTGAGGCTTACCGCAGCATTGAATACTCTTGCAGGAGGCGGAAGCGGGCTTGACGTCATGAATCGCACCCGGAAGCTCCTCAGACTCGATCAGCTCGATATCGTCCAGTCCGAGAAAAGTAACGGTAAGGCCGCTGTCAGCATCGGCAAATATTTGAAAGACGACGTGTACGTGGAAATGGAGCAGGGGATGGGCAGGGGAAGCGGCAAGATTTCCGTAGAGGTGGAAATCACGCCGAATGTCTCGGTGGAAAGCGAAGCCGGCGCAGATGCTCAAGGAGGAATAGGCATTAACTGGAAATGGGACTATTGAGAGGATTTTGCGTTCCTTTTCCCTGCTGCTGAATGATACAGAAACACTGTCATGGAGGGGGAAACGTGTTTCAGCTATCCTGTCTTCAAATCAATATCTCACTGGGATGCTCCTGAATTTTTCGTCTTTCTCTTCTCCTCATCAGGAAGCCACTCCAGGGACTCCACTGATCGAACTGCCTCGTCAGCCTTGGCCTGTGCTTTGGCCGCCTTCCTTGCAGCTTTCTTCGCTTCCTCCTCGGCCCTTTTTACTTCCTCCTTTATCTTCTCCAATACTTCTTTTTCAGAATCCGCAGAGATGGACTCCCGCATCTCTTTCAATTTTTTCTCTACCTGCTTGGCTGCTTCGACGGCCGCTGAGTCGGTTTCGATGCGAACCTCTTCCAGAGTCCTCCGAAGCTCTTCGTGGCTTTTTTCCGATTTCCACTGGTGGCACGCGGCCAGCACGCGAATCCCCGCTTCACCCCATTCCTCGTTCCGCTTCATCAGATACGCCAGCAGCAGCGTGAGGGTGCTGGTTGCGTCATCACACCACCAGACGTCAATACGGCGCTCCTCAGGAGGCATCGCTTCCAGGACGTCCCACTCGCTCTTCTCGGCATCCAGCACTATGATATTAAAACCCAGCCTAAAGGCAGCCCACAGGTTCCGTACATAGCTTGGTTCACTGAGGCCGAGAATTCCCCTGGGAAGCTGCTCGAACCAGTTGAGAATGATGGTATTCGCCCTCAGCGGTCCAATCCCAAAAGCCTGGATCAGGGTTTGAATTCCTATCTGGAGATTGGGAGCAAAAACGACCAAAGGAAATACTGACAAATTGTGCTCCAAGATATCTGCGTGAATTTCAGCCTCTGCTTCAGCACGAAGCTTCAGCATTTTCACTCCCTCTCCTTCCAGAATCCGCACAGCAGTTGTGAGCCCGCTGCCGCCTTCGATCCATAAGGCAAATCGAAGCAGCTCATAGCGCCTGCGTGAATCCTTAGAAAATGCCAGGATTTGTGGGCGCCAATCGCGAGGATGTTCCGGCTCGGAGGCGGCGGCACGAAGGTGTTCTCGCATATGCTGAAGGTGATAGGACCGGCGGCCCTGGATGAGATGCTACAGCGCTCTATCGATACACTTCTGAGAAAGAAAGGCAAAAGTAGGCTGATCATCGATTTATTTTATCGGTCGGGAAGCTAAGAAACGCCCTGCAGGGTTGTGTGCAAGATCGAGCTGCATGAGGGGAAACTGTTTCCTCGGGGTGGGTTTATTGTGACCAACTCCAGGATTGCCCCCGGCAAGGTGGTAAGACGATCCATTGAGTGGTTGATCAGGCGCCTGGATAAAAGTAGGCGCCAGGGTTTCTTCCCATGCTCAGCGCTGGCATGTGCATGTGTCAACCACGTTTGCCTTGCCCCATAATTATCGAGCAGTCTTTGACTCCGGCTGATGCCGCCACAGATAAGGCGAAAAACGATATTGAATGCAGTCCTATGGCCGAATCTTGCCCTTATCAAGAAGAAACGGCTTTCCACCGGGACTCTTCCACACTCATTGGGCCGCCTGTCATGATTTCCTTGCTATTTTCCTTAACGGCGCATCGAAATTGCATGTTTTTGACCTCATAAGCGTCAGTCGCCGGGAACAGCCGCATAATTTTTTTAATTGGATTTCAATTGAGTATTTGTTACAATTGAGATCGAACATCCGGTAGGCCGCAATCGAGTCGACGTCTACGTCGTGCAATGCCCAGCGAAGGAGATGGTCACAGTGTCCCTCTCGTTCAGCCGCCAGATCAAAGGCTCTAAGGACCTCCCGGAAGGATTTTCAGTCCGAAAGGGCCGATGGACTCGCGAACGGGGCATGCAATGGTTTGACCGTAATCAATGACACCGGGACTGAGCACTCCGCATCCGTTATGTTTTTACGGCAAACACACTATTTTGAAAGCCGAATTTCATAGAAAATATGGTATTATGAGAGAGAGAGCGTTGTGGGCAGGTTATAGCATTAGGGAGTAAAAGGAGAAACTAATATGGTAATAAAAAATTTGCCTTGCGCTTTAACACTCATCGGGATCATGGTGGGAATTGCGGCCCAGCCGATGGCTGCCATCGTTTCCTTGAAAAATGATCTCCCGAGCCATGACGCACATGCCCGCATATCAAAGATTCCGGTATTGAGAATCTCCAAAATCAGCCGCGCGGATGGAGAGCACGAGAGTTCCAGTATGAGGATCGGTCCAGACGAAACCAAAAAGATAAGCGAGCACAATATCGTCTCATTTACGGTCGAGCATGAAGTTGTCAGCGAGTGCATTGACATTTATGTTGTCCGCTGTCCACCTGAGGATGGCATGGAGTTGACACTTAACTACTCTCAAATCCAAGCTGTGAGCGGCCTACCAGAAGGATTTTCCGTTCGAAAAGGGCGATGGACTGGCAAAACCGGCATAGAGTGGGACAAATCTTGCTCACCAAGGCGCAAACTTCTTCCAGCGGAATTTTAGGAAGTCGATTACGGACTTAGATTTGACACCTTCGAAAATCAGCTATTCTGGGTGGTAAGAATTAAGAGCTGACTACTGGAATATTGATCTTTATGCGCATTAATAACATTTTTATCATCCATAAGTGAGATCATGAGATTCAAAGTGAAACATGAATTAATGATAAATGAAGTACAAAGTGTACTCAAAAGTGATTCGGGCGGTATAGCCAGTCAGGCGATGGCTACCCTGACATGAGGGGCTTATCTGTTTGCTTTTGCATTGAAACCTGGCTAGCATGGGGGTGCCGATCGGAGGACGTCATCAGGAAGGGAACGTTCCGGAAAATATTGAAAACAGTGTCCATTAGATGTAAAAAGATTTTCTTAAAGTTGATGGGAAGCAGGTTACTGTGCAATGAGAGAAGCGGTTTCCATAGGAGCCTATCCACATGGCCGATCCTATGAAGCGCTATGACCGAGCCCGATCTCAGTTAGAAATGATCGGATAAATTCATTATTCAATCTTGCTCACAAGATTTTGAACAAATCCTTGATAAAAAGATTGTAAGAGGGAATAATATGTTTGGGCATTATGAGGTTCCTGTAAGTATTGCCGAGGAGGGTGTCTCTCTTTCTGTTGAGAAGGTGGGAGAGAACCTTATCTACAGACGGAAATGCGGAGAAGAGAAGGTAGAAAAATCCCTTCTCGCAAGTGAAGGCAGACTCATCATCAACCCTATTGAGCCAGTGAGGAAACCTAGGGAACTGACCCCCTATCTGCTCATTGAATTTGAAAAGGCACTTGTAGCGGCGCCGAAAGCAACACAGCACATCTTCCTTACCTTTCCCATCGAAATAGGTGTCTACATATCCGGAGAGGAAAAAGAAGAAGTTCTTGATGTTCTCACCCTCATGAAGCAAAAGTTTACCCTTTACGGTGACCCCAGAACGGGAGTTATCTGCAAGTACTGGCGAAGCCCGGTTTATTCCTCCTTGCCTTCCGGAAATCCTTTGCAAGAGGGCATAATAGATCTTGCCATTACGAACACAACCAGCAGTTGGATCGAAGTAACTAAAACTATATTAAATGCATATGGAATGAAAATTTTTTATGGAAATCAAAAGGTTGCCATGATAGCCAAAATGAAGATTACGAGTAAAACCACCGCTGAAATGGATTTTGAAGATCTTCCTCTCGAGGAGGGAATGCAAAGATCTCTAGAGGCATATACCTTGAAACGACTTACTGCAATCACCACAAAGTTTGTTATGGAGTTCGGCTTATGATTCTAAACAAAGTAGTATATGCAAACGTCACGGTGTTTAACCTTCTCCTTGCGGCAATAATTCTCATTCTTTCGTTGTTTATCGCCAAAGGGGTGTCGCTCTACCTCAAAAGATTGTTCAAGGAAAAGGTGAGAGTGGATCAGTTAGAGATTATTGCTAAAGTTGCTTATTATACCATTCTGGCTATTGCCATAGTTACAATTCTTCCAATGATTGGCGTCAGGCTTTCCGGCCTGCTGGTTGCGGGGGGAATCGTAGGACTGGCAATCGGTTTTGCCAGTCAAAGCGTAATAGGCAATCTGATCTCAGGGATCTTTCTGATCATCGAGAGACCCATAAAGATTGGCAACGCAGTGAATATAGACGGAAATGCGGGACTCGTAGAAGATATCCGTATATTATCAACCACACTGAGAACTTACGACGGATTGTACCTCAGGGTTCCCAATCAGAAAGTTTTTACCTCAGGTATCACCAACTATGTTGCCAATGTTGCCAGGCGATTTGAATATGTGATCGGAATCCGTTACAGTGACAATGCTGATAAAGCCCTTGAGATCATAAGGAATGTTATCGAAGAGCATCCGTTTGCCCTCAAAAATCCGGCACCCCAGGTGTTCGTCGATAATCTCGGAGACAGCTCCGTTAATATTGTTGTGAGAATTTGGGGACCTACTCAAGAATGGTATGGAGTAAAAATGGAGCTGTTATGGAAAATAAAGAAAGCGCTGGAACGAGAGGGAATAGAGATTCCATTCCCACAGCGAGTGGTATGGTTTGCCAATGAACTCAGAGGACGCCAGATGAAAAGTCCAGAACCATCTGAGCTCGATACTGGTTAAAAGATTTACAGCCTATGGGGTGCACTCTTTTTTCAAAACGTGATGAATCAGATCGATTCATTCTGTAGCAACGTTCAAGGAGAAAGCCAATGAGCAATGAGAAAAAAGTGGTCAAGGGGGGATTAAGAGCCACTCTGGCTCTTCTGATCTCCATCATCGCTCTTATTCTTGCCATTATTGCCTTCAACCGAACGGGAGGAAACGAAGAGTTCAACCTCAAGATCAGGGATCTTCAGACAAAGATTGAAAAAATGAAGAAGGAGACTTCTGAGCAGGTGGGCAAGGTTCGTGAAGAGACATCCAAGACGTTAGAAAGCTTGAGTAATATAATCAAAAAGAAAGAAGGCGGGCAATAATGTCGATGCATTCATCATCTCGGAATGCCTATGCTATGTTACTTGCCCCATTATTCGTCTTGCATACTTTGCAAAAATGAGTGAGTGTATTTCATGCACCCAGTGAGGGAGACTCTCCTTTATCAAACAAAGGGCATAAGCATGACTCACATGAGGCTATTTACCGTGCCGATAAAGTCCTGCGAAATACTGAAGCGCATCTGTTATCTGTGACAAGATGCTAATAAATATTATAATGCCGCAGAAACACAAGGTGAGTTCATCAAATCTTCAGCTGGATGCAGTAATTAATACAGAAGACATTGAAAAGCAAGTAAAAAATGCTTTCTGTCTGGAATCTCATCACTATTTATCGGCTTCCGATGGTTTGATAATTTATGATATATGATGTCAGTGCCACAACTCAAATAGATGCTTAGGAGACTGTCGGAAAAGCCTGCAGATGAGACGATATAAAAATGCTAAAACACAATTAGATTCTTTTTCAAAAAATGATATTCTCTGAATATGAAAATATGAATGCAATTTCGTAAGTATGAGATGAATCAATTGCTCCTTCTTCCTCGAGACATGAAGGAGCGGCTGCACGAGGGGTATTTGGTCTACTTCATCGTGGATGTAATAAGACGGTTTTACCTGAGTTCCATTTATGAAGTGTACGATGGGGCCAGAGGAGACCTGCCGCCTTACGATCCACGCATGATGATGAGCATCATAATATACGCCTACTGAATGGGCGTTGTCAGTTCGAGCAAGATTGAGCTGGCTACCTACCATTCGGTTCCTTTCGGGTTTTGTGAGCCAATCGGCATCCTGATTATGACACTATCTCCTCCTTCCGCAACTCCTAGTCATTCTGTCTGATGTGGCTATTAATAGGAACTTACTGGTCGTCGTGAATGAGCAAGTTTATGGGCCATTGTGGCCTTGTTGTTGCAAAGGAGCTTCCATTGATAACCTTCAGGTAACACTTTATTGGTTATCATCATCAAAAAAGATTGGTAAATTCGGGAGAGCAGCTAAATGATGGATATTTTTAATCAAGATTTGAAAAGCCTACTCTTTAATCCCATTACAACTCCAGGTGCATTGATTACCGCGGTGGTTATCTTCTTCCTCGCTTGGGTCGTTTCCCGGATACTTGGCCAACTGATTAAGAGTTGGGAAAAACCGATTCGAAAGATTTTTCCAGGAGTGGACGAGACTGTATGGCGCTTCTTCGTACATTTGAAAACTTTGTTTGTCTTTATGATTGCATTTGCCCTCTTCGCCTCACTTGTACCTAGCCTGCGGGCATTGCTGGGCACCCTCGTCGCTAGCGCCGGTATTACAGCTATAGTTATCGGTTTTGCAGCCAAATCGACGTTAGCCAACCTGGTCGCGGGAGTGGGCCTGGCCGTCTACCGTCCCGTAAGAATCGGAGACCTGGTAACCATTGAAGATCATTACGGCACCATTGAAGATATCACCTTGCGTCACACAGTTATTCTCACCTGGGATCAAAAACAAGTGGTCATACCCAACGAGAAGATCGAAACCATGACGCTCGTGAACTACACCCTGACCGACCCGAAAATGCTCCTTCCACTGGAGATAGGGGTGAGTTACGACACCGACATCGATTTGGCACGGCATCTAATCTTAGAGGAGGTTAAACGATGTCCTCACAAGATTCCTGACGATCTTGCCCCCCAGCCACCCTGGGTTCGAGTGGTGGCTTTGACTGATTTTGCCATTACGTTGCGCGTATACGTCTGGACATCTGACATCAAAGAGAACTGGTTGGCTCGCTTCTGGATTCTGGAAAATGTCAAGAAGCGCTTTGATCGTGAGGGGATAGAAATACCGTTCCCTTACCGTACGCTTGTCTATAAAAAAGATCTTCCTCCAGCTCGTACGGCACGGAGTGACTCGAAGCAAGATGAGCAGACAACATCCCTGTAACGATCGATTCCCACACGAAGACCAATCAAGCAGCTGATGAGGAACCAGATGCTTTAGTGTTTCCAGTAAGCTGCGAATCAGTTTAACGGAACGGGGAATTCCTTAAGGTGGGCGAAGTGCGGATCATTTGCAACAGACGAGAGGGCCAGGTGAAGCTCAGCCGTTCTTTTTCCTAACAGGGCTGCCATCTCAAGGTAGACCCCGCCTATCAATTCCTGAATTAGATGGGGTATTTCGTGGAAATCTATGGCTAAAAAGGAAGAGGGACCATCAGATTTTTACTGCATTTCGCTCTTTTTGGATAGCATTCTTTCAAAATAGCTTTCCACAGCATCAAGGCTATAGGACCACGCATCTCCTTGGCTAGGAACAAATGACTGAAGTATACCCAAGATCACAGGCTCCGAATGGGATCTTCTATACTCTATTGCCCCGGCAAAAAGAGGAATATTGGCAAAAGACTTGTCCTCGCCATCGGCGTTACTGTCGTAGAAAGTCTTCACATTGATCTCATAGATGATGGCATCCTTGTACCGGAGAGCGTTATTTTCTAACGATCCAGCATCTTTTTTTGTCTAGCCATAGTGGCTCCCCCTAACATATTTTTCCTGACTGTTCGTTCCATTGGGATGTTATCATGAAGAACCAAAATGACGGCACAATAAGTTGCAATAAAGCCCATTTGAAAACCATGCACCGCTCAGGAGCAATGAGAAAGAACCCTGGTGATCAGGGCAGGCAAACTATACTTATTGTTTTCCTGGCCTTGGCTTCTTCAATAGCCAGCCTGCGATCAAGCCAATTAATAGAGTGCCAAGTAACATCAATGCCCTGGACATGGATATTTTCCAGGCCAAAAACTGCACCTCAACAACCTGCGTATTTTGCATAACGAAAATCAAAACGAAGGCGATTACAATTAAAATGATTATGTGCTTAATGCTCATTAGTTATCCCCTTTTTAATTTCAAATCGCTTTTCCAGATTTCCCTTATATTACCGGTCAGCAAGGATTTGATTGAATGGGAACCCTCGCGCCGTTAGGCGCTAGCTAACTGTTCCTTGATTCAACCCTCAAGGATTTCTTCTTTTTTAGCATCGAGCATCTGTGCAGTCGCATTGCTTTATTTTTCCATAATTCCATCTCTTTCAAACAGTATATCGAAAACCCCTTTAATATAAGAACCTTCCATGAAACGAAGGCCTTACGTTCTTGGTACAAGTGCACCATAGCACTTTTAATATCATATTGCATGTTGCAAACTCAAGAGATGAGAAGAATTGCTTCCGCAGAAGACCACCGCCTTCAAAGCACACAAGTGCAGAGTACCAATTCAGTATTTAGGTTTATCCTTCGACATTGTTACTTTCTTTGTTGCATTGAACGGCGTATCGCTCGCGCGTTCGGCTGCCAGATTTTCTGTGAATTTTTCCTGCCTTATGGTATCATATTCAGCATTCTTGTCGACTATAATACCATCTCTATTGAATTATTGGTCGACAAAAGCGTGGTTAATGCTTTTATAAAAGCTTTGAGGCCCATTTTCCTGGGATGGCTAAATGATCAAAAGTTGATAAGACAAGGACAGGTAAAGTATTTCATCCATCGGGGTGGCACGATGAGATTTACTGTCAAAGGCACATTGACGGAGGCGGAGGTCCAATCAGGTCTCAGGGCTGTTATACGGGATGGGATAGCCAGTCAGGCCATGGTCACATTTACAGGAGGTGCATTTCTGGTGGCATTTGCGTTGAAGCTTGGTGCCTCTAACCTGATGATCGGAATGCTGGCGGCCATTCCACCGCTAGTCCAGCTCATTCAGCTCCCATCAATTTATCTTATTGAGAAAATACGGAACAGGCGGCTTATTAGTTCAATCGCATCCAGCCTGAGCAGAATGTTCTGGTTGTTAATTGCGGTAATCCCAATCCTTTTCTCACATGATGCGGGGTTAGCTTTTCTCATCGCAGCTATATTATTCAATGCAGCGTTTGCCGCAGTATCTGCCAGCAGCTGGAACTCCTGGATGCGCGATCTCGTCCCTCAAGAACAACTGGGATCTTTTTACTCGAGACGAATGACACTCGCCACAGGATTGGGTATTCCCCTTGGCTTGGCTGCCGGGGTATATATTGATTATTGGAAAAAGGCTCTTCCCAATTATGAGTTACACGGGTATTCGATTCTCTTTTTCCTGGGATTTCTTGCGGGCATGCTTGGCGTATACTTTATATCCACCATCCCAGAGCCTCGAATGGAGACTGTAGAGGAAAAAATAAACCTTTTCAAGATGATCTTGAGTCCATTCAAGAATGAAAACTTCAAACACCTCATTATGTTCCTGGGGTCCTGGAACTTTGCCATTAACTTGGCCGCGCCCTTTTTTACCGTCTATATGCTTAAAAGATTACAGTTAGGCATGTCGTTGATCATTGCTCTTATAATCGTGAGCCAAGTGACGAACCTGGCATTCTTGAGACTTTGGGGGAAGTTTTCCGATCGATTCAGTAACAAATCTGTGCTGGGTGTCAGCGGTCCTCTGTTCATCGCATGCATCCTTGCCTGGACTTTCACAACCATGCCTGAGAAGCACGTATTGACCCTTCCGCTGCTCGTTGTCATCCACATCTTCATGGGTATTTCCATGGCGGGTGTGACTCTCGCTTCTGGAAATATCGGTCTCAAATTGGCACCCAGGGGACAGGCCACGGCTTATCTAGCCACCAACAGTGTTGTCAATTCCTTGGCAGCCGGCGTTGCTCCTGTTTTAGGCGGCAAGTTTGCCGACTTCTTTGCCAGTCGCGAACTTGCCATGACCCTCAAGTGGAAAAGCCCAGGAAAAGAACTGGCGTTTGAAGTGCTGGACTTCCAGCACTGGGATTTCTTTTTTTTCCTCGCATTCATAATCGGCTTGTATTCTATAGGCCGACTGGCAAAGGTGAAAGAAGTGGGAGAAATTGAAGAAAAAATTGTTGTCCACGAGCTGATTTCTGAGGTAAGAAGAAGAATGATTGATGTTTCGCCGGTAGGCGGCTTGCGCCAGCTGGTGAACTTTCCTTTTACTGTGGCAAAGCGACTTTCAACAATAGACAACAAAGAGCTATCAGCAAAACTTTGATTGATGGTAATCACATAAGTTATATTATGTTTTTAAATTGGCATAAGCCAATGGAAGGGTGAAACGCGCGATGATTCGTGATGGAAGACAGAGAGTCGTAATAGAGAATGTTAAGCCAGAAATCGATGGAGGCCGTTACCCGATAAAGCGGGTCATCGGCGAGAAAGTTGTCGTTGAAGCCGACGTATTCACCGACGGCCATGATGCGCTGTCATGCGTTCTGTGTTATCAAAAAGAGGGTGACTCATCATGGGCGGAAGTCCCCATGGAGTTCCTGGTTAATGACCGATGGAGTGGAGAGTTCACGGTCACAGAGATCGGTCTGTATCGTTACACCCTACAGGCCTGGGTTGATCGGTTCAAATCCTGGCGTCATATATTGAAAAAGAAAGTCGATGCCCGCAAGGTTGAAAGCGTTGACTTCCCGGTTGGGGCCGAGCTGATAGAAGAAACGAGCAAAAGGGCTTCCGGAACAGGGGCCGAAAAGCTTTGTGAACTGGCAAACGCCCTGCGTTCGGGTCAAGATGCATCAAAGAAAATCGATGTTGCTCTGGAGGAAGAGCTAGCCGAACTGATGGCCAGGTATCAAGAGAGATGGTTCCCCACCACGTACGAGAAAGAACTGTTAGTGGTGGTCGATCGAGAGAAGGCACGGTTCAGCACCTGGTACGAGATGTTTCCCCGATCTTGTGCTTCCGAGGCTGGACAGCATGGCACCTTCAACGACTGCGAGGTCCGCCTTCCTTACATTGCCACCATGGGCTTTGATGTGCTTTATTTTCCTCCTCTTCATCCTATTGGCCGCACGCACCGCAAGGGCAAGAACAACGTACCTGGGGCGGGATCCGATGATACGGGGAGCCCCTGGGCTATCGGCGCACAAGAAGGAGGCCACAAGGCCATCCATCCAGAGCTCGGGACTCTTGAAGACTTTCGGAAGCTTTCATCCAAGGCCCGGGATCACGGTATGGAGATGGCCATTGACCTTGCATACCAGTGCACTCCCGACCATCCCTATGTGAGAGATCACCCTGAATGGTTCCGTCGGCGTCCTGACGGGAGCATACAGTATGCTGAAAATCCGCCGAAGAAATACGAGGACATCTACCCATTCGACTTTGAGACCGAAAAGTGGCGGGATCTCTGGGAAGAGCTTAAAGACGTGGTGCTCTTTTGGATTGCCCAGGATGTCAGGATCTTCCGCGTAGACAATCCGCATACCAAGCCGTTCAGCCTCTGGGAGTGGCTTATCCCCGAAATTAAAGAGAGCCAACCCGATGTGATCTTTTTGTCCGAGGCCTTTACTCGCCCCAAGGTGATGTATCGGCTGGCAAAGGTCGGCTTTACCCAATCCTATACCTATTTTGCATGGCGCAATACCAAATGGGAAATCATGCAGTATTTCACTGAACTCACCCAAACGGAAATCCGAGAATACTTTCGTCCCAATCTCTGGCCGAACACACCGGACATCTTAACAGAATACCTCCAGATGGGGGGAAGGCCAGCCTATATAGCGCGGCTGGTTCTGGCGGCAACCCTTGGGGCCAACTACGGTGTCTACGGACCGGCCTTTGAGCTGTGCGAGAACCGACCACGAGAGTGGGGGAGCGAGGAATACCTGGATTCGGAGAAATACGAGATCAAGCACTGGGACATCGTGAGACCGGAAAGTATCAAGGACTTTATCGCCCGGGTGAATCGAATACGGCATGAAAATACCGCGCTGCAGAGTGATTGGAGCCTTCGCTTTCACCCCATAGATAATGATCACCTCATTTGTTACAGTAAACATACGGAAGATTTTTCCAATGTTATTTTGGTCGTGGTAAATCTGGATCCCCATCATACTCAGAGCGGCTGGGTAGAGCTCGTCCTTGACGAGCTAAAGCTTACCTCTGATCGACCGTATCAGGTTCATGACCTTTTGAGCGACGCCCGCTACCTCTGGCATAGCTCTCGCAACTATGTGGAGCTTAACCCAAGAGTCGTTCCGGCTCATATCTTCAGGTTGCGACACAAGATTCGCACGGAACATGACTTTGACTACTTCATGTAAAAGGCTCTCACCATGGCAAACAGAAAAAGGCAAGACGTAGGATTCGAAGAAAATCCCCTCTGGTACAAGGATGCGATTATTTATGAACTCCACGTACGATCATTTTATGATAGCAATGGGGACGGCATAGGGGATTTTAAGGGGCTCACTGAAAAACTGGACTACCTTCAGGAATTAGGTATTACGGCAATCTGGCTCCTCCCTTTTTGCGTTTCTCCTTTAAAAGACGATGGATACGACATCGCAGATTATAAAGGTATCCATACCTCTTATGGTAGCATAGCAGATTTCCGCTCTTTTCTCCGTGAGGCACACCAGCGAGGTTTGCGCGTTATCACCGAACTTGTCCTCAATCATACCTCCAACCAGCACCATTGGTTCCACAGGGCCCGTCGGGCAAAACCAGGCAGCCGATGGCGCGACTTCTATGTTTGGAGCAATACCTATGATCGGTACAAGGATACACGGATCATTTTCAAGGACTTTGAGACCTCTAATTGGGCATGGGACCACGTCGCCAATGCGTATTACTGGCACCGTTTTTATTCCCATCAACCTGACCTAAACTATGACAATCCCCTCGTTCAGAAAGCCATATTGCGGGTCATTGATTTTTGGTTTGGCCTTGGCGTTGACGGGCTCAGATTGGATGCCGTTCCTTACTTATATGAGCGAGAGGGCACCAATTGCGAGAATTTGCCTGAAACGCATGAATTTTTGAAAAAATTAAGAGCTCATGTTGACAGTAAATTTGCAAACCGAATGCTTCTGGGGGAGGCCAACCAATGGCCTGAGGATGCCGCAGCCTATTTCGGTAATGGTGATGAGTGCCATATGGCATTTCATTTTCCGATTATGCCCCGGTTGTTTATGGCGATTCGCATGGAAGACCGCTTTCCCATTGTTGATATCCTTGAACAGACACCCGCGATACCGGAGACCTGCCAGTGGGCGATTTTCCTGCGCAACCACGATGAGCTGACCCTGGAGATGGTAACGGATGAGGAACGCGACTATATGTACCGTGTTTACGCCCAGGACTTACAGATGCGGATCAATCTGGGTATTCGTCGTCGCCTTGCGCCGCTTTTGCGAAATGACCGCAGAACAATCGAGCTCATGACGAACCTGCTCCTCTCCCTTCCCGGGACGCCGGTGATCTACTATGGTGACGAAATCGGCATGGGTGACAATATCTATTTAGGGGATCGCAATAGTCTGAGAACACCAATGCAGTGGAACGTTGACCGAAATGCGGGATTCTCCAAAGCCAATCCACAACGGCTTTATTTGCCCATTATTATCGACCCCGAGTACCATTATGAGGCAGTTAATATAGAAGCTCAACAGAATAACCCGCGCTCCCTCTTATGGTGGATGAAACGCCGCATCGCCTTGAGAAATCGCTACAAAGCTTTCGGACAAGGGACCCTTGAGTTTCTTTATCCTGAAAATCGCAAAGTTTTGGCTTTCATCCGTCGCTATCAGGACGAGTGTATGCTTGTGGTGGCCAACCTTTCGCGTTTTATTCAGTTTGTCGAGCTGGACCTCTCAGCTTTTAGAGGGATGATACCCCTTGAGATATTAGCCCGAACAGAGCTTCCCCCTGTTGGGGATAGTCCCTATTTCCTCACTCTTGGCCCATATTCCTTTTATTGGTTTTCTTTGGAGCCGCAGGTGGCCATTCAGAAACCTGTAGAAGTAAAAACAATCGCAACCCAACAGCCGGCCTTTGAGTTCGCAGGCAAATGGGATCGTATCTTTTATGGGGAGACCAAGGCCAAATTAGAGGATGTTCTGCCTAGCTATTTACAGGAGCGACGGTGGTTCGGCGGTAAAGCGCGGGGTATTCGATCGACCCAAATTCTGGAAATCATCCCTGTGCCGAACACGTCTCCATCTGTTCATATTACACTCGTGCAGGTGAAGTATGTTCAAGGAGATCCGGAAATCTATGTATTGCCCCTGTCCTTCATGATGGGGGAGCAAGCTGAGCAGCTATCGCAGGATTTTCCCAATGCGGTCATTGCGCGCCTTACGGGAAAAGAGAAAAGCCAGGAAGGTATTCTGTACGAAGCTTCGGTTGATCGGCATTTTTGTGCATTGCTCCTGGAGGCCATAGCCCGGCACCGGCGCCTGAAAGGGATGGGTGGGGAGCTGCGGGTCATCCGCACAAAAACTTATCAGCAGATCCGTGCCAGGAGTGACGATGCTCTTGAACCAGTGGTTTCCAAGGCGGAGCAGAGTAATACGTCAGTGGTATTTGGTGAGCAATTTATTCTTAAACTCTTTCGACGCCTGGAGGAAGGGATTAATCCTGACCTGGAAATCGGTCGCTTTCTCACAAGGAAGGGTTTCCCCCACATCCCCCACGTGGCCGGTGCGCTTGAATATTATCGGGATCGTAATCAATCAATGACCACGGCGATCCTGCATGAATTTGTAGCCAATCAAGGAGATGCGTGGCAATATACTCTGGATATTCTTGACCATTTTTACGAGTATATCCTGGCAACCAGACCAGAAGTGCAGGCAATTCCTCTTACCATAGATCTCCTGTTAGAGATGATCGATAGAGACGTTGATCCGGCGGTTTCCGAAATCATAGGCCCTTATCTGGAAACGGCGCGGCTTCTGGGACAACGCACTGCTGAATTGCATGTGGCGCTTAGTTCGGACTCAGACGATCCGGACTTCGCTCCGGAGGCTTTTTCCACCCACTACCAGCGCTCCCTCTACCAATCCATGCGTAATTTAAGCAGCCAGGCTTTTCAGCTGCTCCGCAAGCGCATCAACCACCTCCCGGAAGCATTGCGCGCAGAGGCTCAAAAAGTTCTTGATTTGCAGGGCGAGATTTTAACGCGTTTTCGATTGGTTATGGGTCGTCGGATCAAAGCCTCTCGCATTCGATGCCACGGCGATTACCACCTCGGACAGGTATTATATACCGGCAAGGATTTTGTGATTATAGATTTTGAAGGGGAGCCTGCTCGCTCTTTGAGCGACCGGCGTATTAAGCGATCGCCATTGAGGGATGTTGCCGGCATGATCCGGTCTTATCACTATGCCGCTTTCGCCGCCCTGTTTGCTCAAGAACCCAAAGGCTTGATCCGCCAGGAAGATCATGCTTATTCAGAGCATTTTGCACGATTCTGGTATTCCTGGGTTAGCATCGCCTTTTTAAAGGAGTACCTTGCAGTGGCTGATCAAGCTTCATTCATCCCTCCCGATCGTGAGCAATTGCGGACATTGCTGGAGATCTATCTTCTGGAAAAGGTGTTATATGAGCTAAGTTATGAAATTAACAACCGCCCCGACTGGGTGAGGATTCCTCTTCAGGGAATCCTTCATTTAGTGCAGCCGGATGGCAGTAAAAATGAATAATTTGGGTCTTTCCATGATTCAGCGGTTTGAATGATCTTGAGTTGTATAAATGGAATGAGAGGTCTCATATGAAGCAGAGAAAAAGGAGTAAGCAATCAAAACAACCGACAAAAGCAAAAGTACAAAGTGAGTCGATGCCCTATATGCATCAACCTATGATTACCGAGGATGACCTCTATCTGTTCAATGAAGGGAGCCATTATCGTCTGTACAAGAAGCTCGGGGCTCATCTTGCAGCCATGGACGGTAAGGAGGGCACCTATTTTGCCGTGTGGGCGCCTGACGCCAGGGAAGTGTTCGTCATCGGCGACTTTAACGGATGGAGCAAATCAAACCATCCCCTGCATCCCAGGGGGCAATCCGGGATCTGGGAGGGCTTTATTGCAGGAGTCGGCATGGGTGCTATCTATAAGTACCACATTGTCTCTCGATATAATGGATATCGAGTGGATAAAGCCGATCCTTTTGCCTTTTTTAGCGAAGTGCCGCCCAACAAAGCTTCTATTGTTTGGGATCTCGAATACGAATGGGGGGACAGAGAATGGATGGCACAGCGAGGCGGCTACAATGCCCCCGACAGCCCCATGGCCATCTACGAAGTGCACCTGGGCTCCTGGATGCGGGTGCCAGAGGAAAACAACCGCCCGCTGACCTATCGAGAACTTGCCCCCAAACTGGCTGCATATGTGAAGCACATGGGCTTCACCCATGTGGAGTTTCTCCCCATCATGGAACATCCTTTTTATGGCTCCTGGGGATATGAAACATTGGGATACTTTGCTCCTACCAGCAGATACGGAACGCCGCAGGATTGCATGTATCTTATCGATTGCCTCCATCAGCACGGCATCAGTGTGATCCTGGATTGGGTGCCCGCCCACTTTCCTTCAGACGAGCACGGGATCGGCTACTTCGACGGGACTCATCTTTACGAGCACGAAGATACCCGAAAGGGATTTCATCCCGATTGGAAAAGCTTCATCTTCAACTATGGTCGCAACGAGGTGAGCAGCTTCCTGATCAGCAGCGCTCTGTTCTGGTTGGACGTCTACCACGCCGACGGTCTCCGGATTGATGCGGTTGCATCGATGATCTACCTGGATTACTCCCGAAGGGAGGGCGAATGGATACCCAACGTGTACGGCGGCCGGGAGAACCTTGAGGCCATCGCCTTTTTGCGCCGTTTCAACGAGGAGGTCTACAAGAGTTATCCGGACGTCCAGACGATAGCTGAGGAATCCACCGCCTGGCCCATGGTCTCTCGACCAACCTATGTTGGAGGTCTTGGGTTCGGCAAGAAGTGGGACATGGGCTGGATGCACGATACCCTCGTGTATATGTCCTCGAACCCCATTTTCAGGAAGTACAATCACAACCAGATAACCTTTCGGTTTCTGTATGCCTTCCACGAGAACTTCGTGTTGTCTCTTTCTCATGACGAGGTAGTGCATGGGAAAGGCTCGCTTCTCGGCAAGATGCCTGGTGACGAGTGGCAGAAGTTTGCCAACCTGAGGCTTCTTCTGGGCTACATGTACGCCCAGCCCGGAAAAAAGCTGCTCTTCATGGGCGGGGAGTTTGGCCAGTGGCGGGAGTGGAACCACGATGAGAGCCTGGACTGGCACTTGCTCCAGTACCCGCTCCACGCGGGCCTGCAGCGGTGGGTAGAGGACCTGAATCGGCTCTACCGGGGTGAGAAGTCCCTCCACGAGTTTGACTTCGATCAGGCCGGCTTCGAGTGGATAGACTGTAGCGACGCTCAGTGGAGCATCCTCAGCCTTTGCCGTAGAGGGAGTTCAATTGACGACACGGTGATTATCGTTTGTAATTTCACCCCTATTCCCCGGTTCAATTACCGCGTGGGTGCACCCCGGAGAGGCTTCTGGAGGGAAATCCTGAACAGCGACGCAGAGCGCTACGGGGGAAGCAGCCACGGGAACCTGGGCGGCGTTGAAGCTTTACCAATCCCCATGCACGGTCGCTACCATTCGCTCAATCTCACCCTGCCTCCCCTGGCCATTGTATTTTTCAAGTGGGAAAGGGAGCTGCCGTGATATGAATGTGAGGGAGTTATTTGCATGAATCTCTATGTATGCATTCATGGGCATTTTTACCAGCCCCCCAGGGAAAACCCATGGCTGGAAGAGGTTGAATTGCAGGATTCCGCCTACCCTTATCACGACTGGAACGAGAGGATTACCGCAGAGTGTTACGCCCCCAATACCGCTTCCCGTATTTTAAATCCTCAGAAAAAAATAATAGAGATTGTCAACAACTATGCCAAAATAAGCTTTGATTGCGGGCCTACGTTGCTGGGGTGGATGGAACAAAAAACACCGGAAGTGTATGGAGCGATCATCGAGGCGGATCGCCTCAGTAGAGAGCATTTTTCAGGACATGGGTCGGCTATCGCCCAGACGTACAATCACATGATCATGCCTCTTGCCAATAGCAGGGACAAAAGGACACAGGTAGTTTGGGGAATACGGGACTTTGAATTCCGCTTCAGAAGGAAGCCTGAAGGCATGTGGCTTCCCGAGACAGCCGTTGATCTTGAAACACTGGATATCATGGCTGAGTGCGGCATTCGGTTTACCCTACTGTCACCGCGCCAGGCACTGCGAGTGCGAAAATTGGATGATGGACAGTGGGAGGATGTCATCGAAGAGAGAATCGATTCTACAATGCCGTACCTGTTCCGAACCCCGTCCGGGAGAAAGATTAATCTGTTTTTCTATGACGGTCTGATCGCGAGGGAGGTCGCCTTTGGAGGTCTTCTTGCCAATGGTGAAATATTTGCGGCCAGGTTGATGAGCGCTTTTTCCCATAAGGATGAACGATCCCAGCTTGTCCATGTCGCCACCGATGGAGAATCATACGGTCACCATCACCGCTTTGGCGACATGGCTCTCGCATATGCCCTGCACCATATCGAGTCCAACAATCTCGCTCAAATCACTAATTACGCGGAATACCTGGAAAAGCATCTGCCCACCCGCGAGGTGGAAATCTTCGAGAACAGCTCTTGGAGCTGCGCTCATGGAGTAGAAAGGTGGAAGAGCGATTGTGGGTGCAATACAGGGATGCATCACGGGTGGACACAAAAATGGCGCGCCCATCTGCGAATGGCCATGGACTGGCTCAGGGATACAATGGCTCCGCTTTATGAGAAGGAGATGGCGCCCTATGTATCAGATCCGTGGAAGGCAAGGGATGATTTTATAGATGTTCTTCTGGACAGGTCTGATAAGAGCGTGGAGTCCTTTTTCACCACACACGCTGTTCGAGACCTTTCAAAAGAGAAAAAAATAAAGGTCCTCAAGCTGCTGGAAATGCAGCGTCACGCCATGCTCATGTACACCAGTTGTGGCTGGTTTTTCGATGACATATCAGGTATTGAAACGGTGCAGGTGATGCAGTACGCATCCCGTGCTATGCAGCTGGCCAATGAGACAGGTGGCTATAAACTTGAGCCTCAGTATCTAAATTTCCTAGAAAAGGCCCTGAGCAATGTAAAGGACTACATGAACGGTGCCAGGGTTTGGGAGCTATTTGTGAAGCCTGCAACCGTAGATCTTCTGAGAGTTGGGGCTCACTACGCAGTCTCTTCCCTGTTTGAGGAATATCCGGAGACGAACAAGGTTTTCTGTTACACCACCAGTAGTGAGATACATGACGTAACCGAGGCAGGAATCCAGAAGATAGCCATTGGAAAAGCCCGAGTACGATCCGATATTACAATGGAAGAAGTGACAGTGAGCTTTGCAGTCTTGCATCTTGGGGATCATAATGTGATAGGGGGAGTTCGCGAGTTTATGGGAGACGGTCCTTTCACTACCATGCGAAAAGAGACAAAAGAAGCATTTATGAAAAGTGATATTTCCAAAGTCATTCATTTGCTGGACAAGCACTTTGAAGGCCATAATTATTCATTATGGCATCTTTTCAAAGATGAGCAGCGAAAAATTGTTGACCAGATACTTGATTCCACTCTAGGGGAAATAGAAACTTCCTTTCGCCAAATATACGAACGTCATTACCCTATCATGCAAATGATGAGAGAGATACGTTTTCCCTTGCCAGAAGCTTTTGCCATGGCCATTGAGTTTATACTTAATAAGGATATGCATACTGCACTGGAAGAGGAAACACTCGATTTTGAAGTGCTTCAAAAGCTAGTCGATGAATCCAAGCGGTGGCAGATCGACCTGGACAATTCAACGGTTGGCTTCGTGGCAAGCAATAAAATCAATATACTCATGGAAAAATTATGGAAGACGCCGGAAGATGCGTCGTTACTGGAAGAAATAACAACACTTTTCACTACTCTAAGCACTTTGCCATTGAAGCTTGATTTATGGAAGGCACAGAACATCTACTTTTCTGTTAGTGACCAATATTTTGATCAGATACAAGAGAAAGCAAAAAATGGAGATCAGAATTCTAAAACGTGGATCGAGCATTTTACAAACCTCGGCGAGTATCTCCACGTGAGAATTATATGATGCATATTCCAAATTCAAAATACAGGATTTAAGTTTACGCCTGAATTGCAACATACTAAAGAAATTATGAAAAATAGGATAGACGATGAAAAGATTCATAAAAAGATTATCAAAAAAAGCGGGCCTTCCTCCAGGTACCCTGGTTCATATAGGGGAGAAAAAAGTTCAGAAGGCAAAGATCACTATCATTGATTATGAAGAAGCCCAGTTTCAAAAGAAATTACCAGATACGGTTGAGGAATGCTTTCCTTTTAAAGATAAACCTAATGTGACCTGGATAAACATAGATGGCATTCATGAGGTGGAGATTGTAGAGAAACTGGGAAAATGTTATGGCATCCATCCTCTTGTATTGGAAGGCATAATTAATACTGAACAACGTCCGAAAATTGAGGATTTTGGAGAGTACATTTTTGTCATTGTAAAAATGTTGTATTATGATGAAAAAGAAAGTGAGATTAAAGCGGAGCAGGTCAGCTTTGTTCTTGGGTCAAATTTCGTTATTTCCTTCCAGGAGATGGAAGGAGATGTTTTTAATACCATCAGAGAACGTATCGAAGACAAAAATAGACGCATTAGAAAATTGGGCGCTGATTACCTTCTGTACGCTTTACTCGATATTATTGTTGACAACTATTTCATCATTTTAGAAAAACTTGGAGAACAGATAGAATTTCTGGAAGAGGAATTGCTGACAAATCCTACCAATGAAACATTACAGGTTATTCACAATTTAAAGAAAGAAATGGCATTTTTGCGGAAGTCGGTCTGGCCTTTACGAGAGGTATTAAGTAGTCTTGAAAGAAGCGAATCATCGCTGATACACGAATCTACATCCTTATATTTAAGAGATGTGTATGAGCATACCATTCAGGTGATTGATACAACTGAAACGTTTAGGGACATCCTTTCAGGGATGCTTGATATTTATCTTTCAAGTATCAGTAACTCAATGAATGCGGTGATGAAAGTATTGACAATCATTGCAACGATATTTATTCCGCTTACCTTTATTGCCGGTATTTATGGGATGAATTTCAAATACATGCCTGAGCTTGAGTGGCACTGGGGCTATTTTACGGTCTGGTTTATTTTTCCATACACCTGGTTTAAAACCTTCGCCTTTAGGCGAAAAGCTTT
>CAZTAS010000024.1:0-39275 GCA_964611635.1 uncultured Thermodesulfobacteriota bacterium | reverse complement strand
TAGAACCTATTGATTAAATCAAAGCATTTATATACATCGTAATTATATTCATTCATCCCTCAAAATCCCCCAAATTCCACTTGATCATCGGTTTCTCTCTTGTATGGCATAAAACGCGTTTCGTGCCAAACAAACCAATTTGTGCGGAATGTATGCACTTCAAGATGAAAAGCCCCCACTCCAAGAGAAATGATCATTTACATCTCCTCCCCTCTCTTCACCCTCGCTGAGCTCTCCTGGAACCGATCGGTGGGTGATATGCGGTTGCGGATGTTCTCTTTGCATTTTTTTTCTTGACATGCTTATTTTTAAGGCATAGATTGGATATATATCTTCAGAGCGAAAAGTTGAATATCATTACTGTATCCGGTAAAACCCCGATCATTATATGGAGGGCGCCAAGCTCCAGAACCACTGTGATTACTCCTTATCGCTCTTCCATGCTCTTATTTTCCTTGCAGTCATAACCTCCGAATACCTGAGTTTCCCAAGTCCGCTGCATCCTCGTTGGTGATGTAGACACAATCATTGTCAGGATGCCCACTGGCAAGCTGGAGAAGGTGAGGCTCCTTCGGTCCCACGAGCGCACGGGGAGGCCACCTGGAGGTGAGGGCTTCCTTGATCGCGTGGAGACAGCCGCGGGCTGAGCTCTGCGAAGGCTAAAACGGGGAGAAAGGCAAAGCAAAAGAAAGAATGGGTATACTGTCCTCGAAATTACAATAGGGCCAAAATGGAAACAAGCATGTTTTGACCCAGAAGGGAAAGGGAGTACGCAGCCCCGTAGACGCCCTTCAACTGACAAGCAAGATGGAATGTAGGGGGCAAGAAATGAGTGTCATGTTTCATTTCTTAAATGTCGGTCCCGGAGATTGCACGATTGTTCATTTTCCAAAGCGTACTAGAACGAAAGACAATTCCTCAGTCGACGAACGGGTCATGATGGTAGACATTTACCACCATGAGGATAACTCAGAATATGAGAACGTCATCGCTTACTATAAACGCCATTTCACCGATGCGAATGGTTCCATAAAACCTGTTTTCCGGTTTATTTGTACACACCCACATCAAGATCATATCTGCGGACTAGCGAAGCTTTTCAAGGATAGTGACATTGAAATCCTCAATTTTTGGGATCTTGATCATGAGTTTGAGCCGGAAGAACTTGACAAACATCCTACACACAAGGATGACTGGAACACCTACCAACAGATCAGGAAGTCTGAGAAATTACCCAAAGTCATTAGGACTTATAGAGAGGACACTCCGGGCAAGTACTGGGATGACGATGAAGACCGCATAGCTATATTGAGTCCCTCGGTTGAACTGCAAAATTGTGCCCACTACACATCAGATGGCAAAAGAAGAGGTAAACACGAAATTGAAATCGACGAGATGTCGTATGCACTCATGATTAGAATTAATACTAGGAAGGTGATCTTGGCTGGTGACGGCAGTGCAACGCCGTTTTGGGAAGATATTTATGAGAACTGCAAGCACGTTATTCGTGAGTGTGCTATCCTTAAGGCAGGCCATCACGGCCATGAGGTAGCTTTCCACGAAGACGCCGTCAAACTTATAAATCCTTCTCTTATTGTGTTTTCCAACAGTTCAAATGAAGATAATGATCATGGAGCGGTAAACCACTATGCGAAAACCGTCCCAGATGCATTAATCCTTAAGACTTGTGACTTTGGCACCATCAGGGTGGCTGTCCCGTATAATGCCTCCAATAAAATCACATATTGGACAGAGAATCAAACATGAGCAATGAACCTTACCTGAAGACAAAGAATCTCCCTTTGATAGTTCTCTTCATCCTTTGGTGCATCGCTTTGTATATGGCATTCCACTCCGCGCCTCACGGATTTTTTTCCAAACTACAGAACAGATTCGATGAAGTTAGCGCAACTGACGGTTTCTTTGTAGTTTTATCCCCTTTAATAGCGCTTATTTTAACCGGAATTATCAGTTCTGAGAACAAGGCACGACTAGTTTTTTGGCGATTCAGTGAAGCCTTACCAGGGCATAGGGCCTTTTCTGTTTTGGCTCCGAAGGACCCCCGCATAGACATGCAGTTTCTAAAATCAAATGTTGATGATTGGCCTCAAACTCCAAAAGAAGAGTACGCTATCTGGTATCGGATCTACAGGCAATATTCCGGTCGTATAAGGGTGGTAAATTCTCATAAGGCATTTCTTCTCTCGCGGGATCTCGCCACCATTGCGTTTCTGTTCGCAATTATTGGTCCTTGGGGGCTGGTGTTAATTCAGAAAAGCGAAAGTTGGGCAATACTATATGCCGCAATAATGATAAGCCATTACCTACTTTTGACCGTTGTCGCGCGAAACCACGGAAAAAGGTTTGTTTGCAATGTACTCGCAGAGTACGTGACAGAAAAGGCCTCCTAACATCATCTTGAACAAGGACTGGCTTTTCAAGCGATCGTGGACGACTTTCAGTACGGGAAAGCAAAATATAGCCTCTAGCTCGAAGCTAAGCAATCTAGTTCGTCATGCTGGCGGAAACTGAAAATCGTCACTGTGGATTTCACTGGGCTCAATGACATCGAACTCTTCAATCTAAACGAGATGTACAATGTCTTCCCGTATATAGCTGACCGAAACGCCTAACCGCACAGTCCACTGAACCCGCCAAAGGGTGGGCCGGTGACCTTGTTTCGTTATACTCACTTTCAACCAATAATCCTTACTTGATTCGGCTTGACTAAACTGCAGCTTCGTAGGTGAAACAGTCAGTTAGAACCTATTGATTAAATCAAAGCATTTATATACATCGTAATTATATTCATTCAACCCTCAAAATGACTTAAATCCCACTCGATCATCGGCCTCTCTCCGAGCATATCCCAATAGTCCTACATCCTTCGATATTTCTCATAACCCTCACTGCCGTTAATCTTTCTGCGCTTTGGATTCCCCGGAAAAAGTCGGCTGCTCGACGGATGGCGCGGACGAGTTGTCGTTTAATCTGTGCCACCCGCCAAGCATTCATGTTTATAGGATAAGCCACCTTACCTCAATCCTTTCCTCTGTATTGCCTGTATCCTTCTGTGCTTCGCACAAACCTTGCCTTTACTTGGTTTCAGCAATCTGTAACATCCCAAAATTTTTTTATGCCGGTCAGCCCGGAGAAACCCCGTCCACGCCGCCGGCCTTTTTACCTCGCAATTTTATAAGGAAACCTTTCTGGTGTCTGCAGGCGGCAATATGTTGCTGTGCCGAAATTTATTGGCATTTTTCGATACTATTTGTTATAATCCAACTTGTTGCAAGATAAAGAATTCACACGGATTTTCAGCCCTCTTACTTATCGGCTCTGCTTGCGGATAGGGGGTTTTTTTAACTTTAATGGGATGGCTTTCCGGCTACCAGGTGTTTTATGCCGCGAATTCTCCAGCGATATGTCCTCAAAGAAATGATTCTCCCCTTTGCCATCAGCATGATGGTCTTCACCTTCATCCTGCTGGCAGGGAAGATTATGCGCCTGGTGGAGATGGTGGTGAACTGGGGTGTAAACCCGCTTGAAGTCAGCCAGTTTGTCCTGTTTATTATCCCCACTTTTCTGGGTTTTGCCATCCCCATGGCTGTGGTTCTGGCGGTGCTTGTGGGATTCGGCCGATTGAGCGCCGATGGGGAGTTGACGGCCATGAAAAGCTCGGGAATCAGTCTCTACCAGTTGCTGCGACCTGTTGTTATCTTTTCGTTATTAGCCTTTTCTCTCTCCTTTTATTTCATGCTCTTTGGCCTTCCCTGGGGGACAACAGGGTTACGCGTGTTGTTATTCGAGGTCGCCAAAAAACGGGCCGACCTTGGGGTGCGGGAACAGGTCTTCAACGATTCGTTCAAAGGGCTTGTCCTTTACGTGGATCGGCTGGAGCGGCAGACCGGCAGGCTGGAAGGCATCATTATCTCGGACGCCAGGGATCTCCAGGTGCCCGCGACCGTTGTGGCCAGACAGGGACAGATATATTCCGATCCCGAATCGCTGACCATAGGGATCATGCTTCAAGACGGGAGCATCCACAGGATGGGCGCCGACAACCGTGTCACCGAAACAGTAAAATTTGAGCGCTATCAGTTGAAACTGGAACCGGAAGGAAAATTTTCGCAAAGGCAGCTTGACAAGAGAAAATTCAAGCAGATGTATCCCCTGGAGCTATGGCAAAAGGCGCATTCATCAGGGCTGGAAAAGGACAAGCGGATGAAAGCACGCCTCGTTCTGCATGAGAAAATGGCCATCCCTCTTGCCTGCTTCGTCATGGGAATAATGAGTATTCCGCTGGGCATCATGTGGGGCGCAGCAAGCAGGTTTCAGGGATTCGCTCTGGGCGCCTTATTGATCGTGGCTTATTATTCACTGCTATTACTGGGGGAAATGCTGGTCAATGGCGGAAAAATTCCTCCTTTCCCGGGCATATGGATTCCCAATATCCTTTTTGGAGCGCTGGGTGTCTACCTGCTCAGAGCCGCAGCACAAGAGCGGGAAATTCCGCTTGTTACATGGATTAACGGAAAGGCCGCCAGCCTATCGGCCAGCCTGGAGCGATTATCCAGGCGATTGTGAGGAGATTACATTATGAAAGACCCGCGGGTCGAAGAACTGGCACGAATCCTGATCCAATACTCCCTGGAGATCCAGCCGCACGAGGTTGTTATGATTCGGACCTCTGAACTGGGAAAGCCTCTGGCCCTGGCGGCCTATGAGCGAGCTCTGGATGCAGGAGCTCACCCTATGCTGGGCGTTTATTTCGAGGAGGCCGAGAGGCTGCACCTGGAACGCGGGGCCGATCATCAGATCGATTATCTCTCGCCAATCCGTCTTTTCGAGGCACGAAAAATCGATGCCTTCCTGCATATCGCGGCCCCTGCCAACCGACGTCTCCTTTCCGGTGTGGCGCCAGTTAAGATATCGCGGCGCCGGGTGGCCACTCGGCCAGTCTCCGAGATCATCGTCCAGAAAAAACGCTGGGTGCTGGTGAACTTCCCCACCCAGGCGCTGGCACAGGAGGCAGAGATGTCCCTGGATGAATACGAGGAGTTCCTTTTCGGGGCCACCAACATAGACTGGAGGGCCATGGATCGCCTCCAGGAGCGATTCAAAAAAAAGCTGGATCGAGCGGTGAAGATACGGATCGTGGGAGCGGATACTGAAATCTCTTTTGCCATCCGCGGACGCCAGGCGGTCATATGCAACGGGAAGAGAAACATGCCCGACGGGGAGATCTACTTGTCGCCCTTGGAGCGAAGCGCCAGCGGCCACGTCCGCTTTGAATTTCCAGCCATTTACAACGACAGGGAGGTCTCCGGCATACGGCTGGTCTTCCGGCGCGGCCAGGTGGTAGAGGCCAGCGCAGAGAAGGGAGAAGATTTTCTTCTCGCCATGCTGGATACCGATGCCGGCGCGCGCTTTGTGGGCGAGCTGGGTATTGGCCTCAACTACAGTATCCAGAGGTTCACACGCAACATCCTTTTCGACGAGAAGATGGGCGGCACCATCCACATCGCCCTGGGACAATCGTATAAAAAGGCGGGCGGAAAGAACCGCTCAGCCATCCACTGGGACATGATCAAGGATCTGCGATCCGGCGGCAAGATCTTCCTGGACGAAGAATGCATCTTTATAGATGGAAGGTTTGTCGAGTGATTTATAAATGGAACAGGCGGATTTTTTTATCGCAAAAATCCGACAAACTGTAACCAATAATATTAGATATTTCCAATGGAGCCATCAAATGAAAGATGATAGATTCGGCGAACTGCTTGTAAATGAGGGGCTGATCAGCAGGGCCCAGCTTGAAGAGGCTCTTCAGATCCAGAAAAGGCTGAAGGCCTACAAGCCCGTAGGTCAAGTATTGGTAGAGCGAAAAGTAATCACTAAAAGGCAGCTAAACTTTTTGCTGGATAAATACAACAAAAGGCCCTACCTGGGTGAAATCCTGATGAGACAGGGTCTCATAACTGAGGAGCAGCTTAAAATAGCTCTGAGCGAACATAAGAAAAGAGGGCTTCGCCTTGGGGAGACTCTCCTGAAGTTAAAGCTCGTAACAGAAGAGGCGATGAGAGAGGCCCTCTGCTTGCAGCTCAATATTCCTTACATCAATCTGGAAAAAATTTCCATTGATAGGAATTTAGCAAAATTGGTCAACAAGAACTACGCAAAAAAGCACAGTATTGTCCCCATTGCCAAGATCGGGAGCAGCATTACACTGGCCATGAATGACCCGACGGAAGTTTCGGTAATCAATGAGCTTCAGTCATTTGCAGGGTCCACCATCAATGTAGTAACATCATCGTTTGCCAGCATCAAAAAGGCCTACACCAGGATATATGAGGAAGAGCCGGACATGGGACCGGGAGCTATTGACAGGGTAGACCTGATAACAGAAAAGCCTGCTGAAGCCGAGATCAAATTCAGATATACCGACGAGCTGCATGAAACAAAGAGAGCAAACGCAATTGTCCGCGATCTCGTCAAGACCGCCATGGACAACAATGCCAGCGACATCCATCTGGAGACCCTTGACCGCCGCATGACTGCCCGGTTCCGAATAGACGGAGTGCTCCAGGATATCAATCTCTCCCACCTGGTGGATTCCATCAACTCTCACCAGGAGTCCATAGTCACCCGCATAAAGGCATTGGGAAAGCTTAATACTGCGGAAAAACAGCGTCCTCAGAGCGGAAGCTTCCAGGCGCGGGTGGCCAAAGACGGAAAGGCCCTCAGCTTCGACCTGCGCATATCAATTATTCCAGGTTATTATGGCGAAAATGTGGTCCTGCAGATTCTGGATCAGAGAAACGCTCCCAGTTCTATTGGGCAGCTCAATTTTTCCGATACAATTACCAACAACCTGCGCCAGCTCCTGCTAACACCTACTGGCATTATCCTGGTCACAGGTCCCACAGGCTCAGGGAAAAGCACCACCCTATTCGGGGCACTGATGCACCTGTACCGGCCTGGAATCAAGATTCTGACCGCGGAGGATCCCATTAAATACATCAACGAAGCCCTCGTCCAGTGCGAGGTCAATGAGAATATCGGCAACACATTCACCAGCTATCTGCGGTCATTTATGAAGCACGACCCAGAAGTTATCATGATAGGCGAGATCCGCGACCGGGAGACTGCGGATATGGCGTTCAGGGCCGCACAGACAGGCCTTCTGCTTTTGAGCACACTGAACGCCAACGATGCGGTGAGCAGTGTGGTCAGGCTGATGGAGCTGGGAGTTGACAAGAACCTGATCGCTTCCTGCCTTGCTGGCGTTTTGTCCCAGAGGCTGGTGCGTGAGGTCTGCACGAAATGCAAGAAAGAATACAAGCCTTCCCCGGAGCTTCTGAAAGAATTCTTGGGCACTCCTCCGGAGAACCTTAAGTGGTATAAAGGAGAGGGATGCGATTACTGCAATTTCACGGGCTATAAAGGGCGATTGGCTCTGGGGGAGCTATGGACTCCAACTGACACCGATATCATACTGATTAACAAGGGGGCTCCATTCGAAGAGATCAGGAGAAGCTCCTATCAAAGCACTATATTTATGGCCCAGGATGCCATGGACAGACTGCAGGAGGGAAGGACAAACCTGGAGGAATTGATCCGTATGCTTCCCTATTCCAGCATATACCACTACCGACAGAGTGTTTCAAAAAAGCTGGGAGATTAAAGATCGTTATCCTGCGGGCACCATCCAGCCGCATCCACTTTTTCAGAATGATCAACTCCTCCTAAAATTGATGCTTTGTCACTATATTGGATTTAAAAAGTAAGGAGTCACCAATGCTCAATCGCAAATTTTTCGAGAATGAATTTCCCGCCGCCGTTCAGACCTTCTCCAGCCAGAAGAAATGCAAAAAACCCATCATGGAATTCATTCTTTACAGCGGCCAGACCTTCCTTGTGTTGAAAATCCTGAAAATGGATGATAGGTGGATCCAGGTGGAGGCCCTCACTGAGGATCGGGAAAGTACCCACGCCTTCATCCCTTACAAGAACATAGCACGTCTTTGTCTGTATACAAAGATGCCTTCAAGGAGCAACCTGGGCTTTTAGCACGGATAAATACTTTTTTTCAGTAGGGTGGGCTGTGCCCACCGAAATCATTCCCGACCGATACAACCCATTGTACAATGTATGGTGGGCACAGCCCACTCTACGAGCCTGTTCAGATTTTTTTCCATCGAGGAGCCGGGCGCCGCGCCCGGCTTTCAGTTCATCTCGGCAGTGGGGCCACGCCCGTCTTGTTTCCCTGTTCGTCATAGGTGTACCATCCGATGCGGGTTTTCCGCCCCAGGTGGCCGGCGCGCACCTTTCTTATGAGCAATTCCGGCGGGGCATACTTTGGATCCCGCGTCTCGTTGTACACCGCTGTCATGGCCCCCAGCCCCACGTCCAGGCCGGACATGTCTCCGGTCTCCAGGGGTCCCATGGGCCTTCCAAACCCCAGGCGCATTCCCTTGTCTATATCCTCCACGCTCGCGATACCTCTCTCCACGATACGGATGGCCTCGATAGTGGAAGGTAAATTGATACGGTTCGTCACAAAGCCTGCAACGTCCAGGTTAACCCGCACCACCTCCTTTCCCAGTGATTCGCCCCACCGGATTACACTCTCGAACGTGTCGTCCGACGTGCTTAAGGTCCGGATCACTTCCACAAGCCGCATCAAGGGAACAGGGCTGAAGAAATGGGTCCCCACAACCTTATCCGGCCGGCCCGTAACAGCGCTGAGCTCACTGATGGGGATGGCTGAGGTATTGCTGGACAAGATGGCACGCTTGGGGCAGATGCGGTCCAGCTCAAGGAAGACCTCTGTCTTGAGGTCCACATTTTCAAACACAGCCTCTACCACGAGGTCGGCCTCAAACCCGTCATTCATTCGGGTCGTGGGGCGGATGCGGCTCATGATTTCGTCCGCCGTACCCTTAACTCGGCCCTTTTCCACCATCTTGCCTACGGACCATTTGGTGGCGCCCAGAGATTTTTGCAGGATCTCATCGGTCATGTCATGCATCAAAACGTTATAGCCCGCCTGGGCGCAGACCTGGGCGATACCTCCTCCCATAAGGCCCGCTCCCACCACAAAAACTTTCTTGATTTCCATCGCCGCACCTCCTGACTGTTTATCAATTTCCTATCAATCGAGAAAAATTTTTATTGCTTAACACAGGTGCGCCATGACCGGTAATTTCATCCGCCGCCTGGCCCGGCTTTCCTATTCTACTCGTCTCTCCTCGGCCAGAGAAAGAAGCAATGCGGCCAATCCCGCCACCAACGCAAGGATAAGGAAGGAATTATACAAGGTGATTCGCTCTGATGCGAATCCCACCAGCACCGGGGACAGCGAAGATAGGCCCATTCGCACCGTGTAGATAAATCCCAGCGTTTCTTCTCTGCGGTGGGAGGGAATCATCTCGATCATGAATGTGTCCGCCAGCCCGGCATGGCCGGAGCCAAAGATCCCCAGCAGTACGATGGCCGTGTAAAGTATCCATGAGGTCTCAATCGTGGTCAACGTCAGGATCGAGAGGCCGGCGATGATGAATCCTCCAATGACTACCGGCTTACGCCTGCCCATCCAGTCCATCAAAGCACCCATGAACGGCCGGCAAATTGCACCCGAAAAAGACATTATGCCGAAGGTCGCCGCGGCCTTTCCTGTGCTGAAACCGCGGAAATCCACCAAGAAGAGTGGAAGAAACGTCATCAGTCCGCTCTGAGCGATTGCCCATGTGCCAATGGCAACCATGTAAATACCAAGGGGGCGGGAATAAAACGGCAGCCGCAAGACCTTACCCTTTGCTTGGATATATTGTTTCTGCTTTTTGAGGAAAAAGAACAGGCTCAAACCCGCCAATACGCCCAGCGCGGACCATACCTGGAGGGGAAGACGCCAGCTGTAGTTACTAAGCAGCAACCCCACCAGGAAAGGCGCCATTACCATGCCCACGGAACTGCCGCTCAAGTGCAGCGCCATGGCGCGACCAAGTGCCTCCCTGCTGAAGACTCGTGATAGCGTCGTTACCGCCAGCGGGTGATAAGTGGATCGCCCGAGCCCGCTGATGGCAGAAATCCAGACCAGTGCCCCGTAGCTGGGGCTTAGACTGACCAGAAACATCCCCACCGACGACCACAGCAAACCACACACCAAAATTGAGGGTATGGGAGCGAAATATACCAGGTAGGCAGCAGGGGCCTGGAAGATATTCCCGAAGAAGCGAAACAATGTGTAAAAAGCTCCCATCTCGGTGTAAGAAAGGTGGAAATGCTCCCGGATGGCGGGCAACAGGGGCGGAATGATCCAGCCGAACCCATCGTTGACAGCGTGCGCAACCATGAACATCAGCAAAATGAGCCAGCGGCGTGAGTTTTGAGATTTCATGAGGGCATCATTACCTTTCAGAATTATCATGGATTTTACAATAGAAGATCAAAAAAACAAAGAAAACTCATTATTCCTTGCTATAGACGCGGAATATGGGCACGCACTTTTTCATTGCGTGGCACGGGCTTCCAGCCCGTGGACAAACATGGGCAAGATGCCCATGCCACAATAAATGTCCATGAGGTGTTGAGGGTATTTTGATTAATTAACTGCATTATTAAGAATTATCAACATGGTTCAGAAAATAGATTTTCAATCACTTGCAACTATTCAGACTTTACCTGAATAATCCTCGGACCGAAAGGGGATAGCACACCAAATTCGGGCTGGCGAGGGCTTGGTGTGTGCCGCAGGCACCGGAGATTATCTCTTATTTGTATTTAATACTAAGGTGCATTCACTCAGAAATGACCTGTGTGATATGTGGGGCAGGCTTTCCAGCCTGCCCTTCCATCCTGCCTTTTGAAGGCAGTGCAACCAAGAATACCTGCCCCACATCCCTGGCTACCCTGAAGGTAATAAAATAGGTTGAACCTTCCAGTTCCCAGTGGGGCAGCCTTCTATTGTACTGGTAAAGGATATTCAAATCCTTTGGAGTAAATGCCCTGAATTCAGAGTAGTGTATGGCAGGCTGGAAAGCCTGCCCACAGGAACTTCCTCTCCACCCTTCAGCGAGCTGGGGAGAGGGAAAATTACGTCATCAGCTTTTACCTTAATTCTTTTCCTGTGAACGGAGAAAGGGAATAATATACTATTGAATGCAACTTTATATAAGCTGATAATACTATTACCTTTTCAAAGTGTGAAATCAACAGAAGAAATATTTCCCCCCTTCAACCAGGAATTTTGATGAACAACTTATCCGCCCGTTCCAGAAGCTTTAAAAGTGCGAGGCCGGGGAAACACGCGTGTACCCTCCAATCTCGCCTGGGATAATTAAATAATGTAAAAAGTTTATTTGCTAATTTACGATATCAAACAGAAGGCAAAGTCTCGCATTAAAAATAATCCTTACCTCGTAATAATTTTCAGCTCCCCTTTTCGCCCTCGCCGAGCGATCCTGAAACCCCTCCCTGATTGAGACGCGGTTGCGGATGCCCCTTTTGAATTTTTTCTTGACATGCTTATTTTTCTGGCATAGATTGGATATACATCTTCAGATAGACCGAAAAGTTGAATATTATTACTGTATCCGGTGGAACCCCGCTCATTATAGGAAGGGCGCCAAGCTTTAGAAGCACCGTGATTATTCCTTATCACTCTTCCACGTTCTCATTTTCCTTGCAGTAATAACCTTTGAATACCTGAGTCTCCCAAGTCCGCTGCAGCCTCGTTGTTGATGGGGATACAATCGTTGTCAGGATGCCCACAGGCAAGCTGGAGAAGGTGCGGCTCCAGGGTGAGCTAAGAAAATATGTACGGGAAACAGGGTCTATTTCAATTCAAGGCTGGAAGATCTAGACGCGGGATATTCGCCGTGTAAGTTTTGTGGGCCGTGAATTAACAACTGTTTTGTCCATACTGCCATCTATAGCGCCAAAGCGGAAATGCGAATGTTTTGGACAGCATCGAGAAGGGGTGCGAAGCCCAGTCGATGGACTTTGACCAGGTTTATACAGTCTGTATAAGCCGGAAGCGTCAAGCCGCAGGATAGGATGTATCTCATTGATATGAAGGCATTTAAGCGAAATCGCGAAAAGAAATGCCAACTTCTTATACAGTTAGAAACTGTCTGGCTTTACAGTTTTATACAGACTGTATAATCATTGTTAGGCTGACCAGCATAATGGTCTTTGCCTAGCAGAGAACCGTCAAGGAGATGATCCGATGAACAGGAATGACGACATTGCCGAAGCGATAGCGTATGTCGACGACGGTCGGTACGGAAACGCTATCAAGGCCATTGCCAGGCTCACGCAAAACGGGAACCACAGAGGAGCGATCGCGGCAGCAAGACATCTCTGCCAGAGACGCGGTAATGCCACAGATTGGGGAGTCTTGATCCAAACGTGTCGCAGAAGCAGCCACGAAGTGCGATCAGAAGTTGGTCCTTCAGTGATTGAGTCTGTGGAACACTGGATCGCCTCGGAAAAATACGAGTATAGAACACAGACTGTCGCCTCATTGCTTACACTGCTTCGTGTGCTTGACGACAGGAAAAGATTCTGGCACGTCTACAACACTTTAGTCCAAGAGCCTGACAAGCAAGGCAATGAGTTCATCCTACCCGAGTACGCACAAATGCTCCGGCAGGACGACAAGAACAGCTATGTAGGGGAATGGATTCCTCGGTACCAGGCCCTTCCCAAGGAATTACAGGCGAATGACCTGCTTACAAAACTGTTTGCACAAGCTCTCCTAGACCAAGGCACCACCCCATTAGAAGATGTTAGGGCTATTCTCCAAGAGTGTCGTGACGAACAATTCAAAGTTGAGCTTCTTCAGCGAATAGATGTTCTGAGTCAGCGTCGGGGCAAAGAGCCGTCCTCTGACGTACAGGAGACGCCAGCAGCGGGCGAGCTTGCTCTGCCGCCAACCGGAAAACCTTCCGTATTCATTGTGCACGGCCGCGATCCAGGAAGCCGCTCCGAGCTAGAGAACGTTCTGTTTCGAATCGGCGCCGAGCCTTGGACGTTCGGGTCCTTGCCCAAGGAGGGATCTGTAACCGTCATTGAGGTTCTAGAAAAGTATGTTCCTACTGCCGACGCCATCGTCACGCTGATGACCCCGGACGACGAAGCTAGAAAACGTGGAACAAATGACCCTCTTGAGCCGCGAGGGAGAGAGAACGTCATGATTGAGGCGGGCTTTGCCATGATTTCACGCCGGACGCGAAGCCTACTGGTGGCTTTGGGTGGGGTGCATATTCCAACGGACTTCGAAGGCATTCACCGAATACAGGCTGCGCACTGGAATAGCGAGGTGGCTCTTCGCGTGGCACAGCGATTGCGCGATATGGGCTTGGCGGTTGATCCATCCAAGGCGATATGATGTTGGCGTCGCCTAACCTTGCTCTTGCAGCGGATCGCAAAAAGCCGCGCCCGCTGAAGAGCCCGTTAGACTTTTTGGAACAAAACAATGGTTAATGGCAATAGCAAAGAATTGTTAGGGCCTGTGGCCGATCTTACTGAATCTCTGAGAAAGCTAATAGCTCCATTTTCAGAGCCAGTTCTCAAAGAGTTAGGCGAATATGTTTCTGGAAAAATAAGATTTATTAATTTCAAAAACAGTCTCAAAGTGCTCGAAAAAGCTAAACGCCTTCTTGATGAGCGCGGTATACGACCAATTCCTGTTGAACTTAAAATCTTAATTCCTATTCTTGAAGGTGCCGGTCTTGAAGACAACGATGATTTGATTGAAATGTGGTCTGGGTTACTCGCCTCCGCAGCAGGAAATTGCAAAGTGTTTCCGTCTTTCTCCCATATTCTAACCGAACTTAGTCCTATTGAAGCAAGAATTCTTGATTATATCCATACTCATAAACTTGAAATTGAATACACAGGTGGTAATTACGGAGTTGAAAAACAGGAACTTGAAAAGGCGATAGGACTTAATTCAGAGGAATATGGAATTCTCATTTTAAACCTTCGTAGGCTTGAATTAGTTTTTGAAGTTACGACAGATGGTATGATATGGCAGCCTGGACACGGTGGCTGGGGAGCTGGAGGCCATATCGGTTTGACAGCTTTGGGTGAATCTTTAATTAACGCATGTAAATGTCCACCTAAAAAAATTTGAGTCTAACCTCTGCATTAAGGCAGACGTTCAAAGCTATCGCTTTGCTCGCTGCTTATGCGAGTCTTTAGCGTTATATAAATTGAATATAGATAAAGACATAATTTCAGCCCTGTCCTGTTTAATTGCTTTTTTATCTTTTGTTATTCTCGGTATTATTGCGTATCTCACACTTAAACATACTGCGAAGCCTAAATTGAAAATTATTCTTAAAGATATGCAAAAAATACAGGGTTCTTACTGGGTTCTTGGTGGAAAAGACATTGAACTTAAATTTTACTTGCTCAACAAAGGACATTTTTACGCCAAGCCAGCTATAATTGATATGACATTATATGTAAATTTTGATCCTTCATTTGAGCCTTTATCGGTAAGGTATGGCAGCATATTAGAACTAGAGTCTAAAGAAATACACCGGGGGAAAAATAGCAGCAAGTATTTGGTTGTAACAGGTGTAAAGCTATACCACAAAGAACCAGGGGAACACATATTGGTTAAAGTCCGTATTCCGGATGCTGAAGGGGTTTATCCTTGCTGGATTTCAGCACGAGCTGATCATGATGATCTCGGTTATCATCATTTTCCGCTTAAAATATTTTAGCTTTCGCTAACATTTTTTTGCACTCGGACTGGTGTTACGCTACGCTTCACACCAACCGTTGAAAAATGCGTTATGTGAAATATCACTTTTAAGAAGAAATCATGATGGACTTCATATTATCTATTATATCCTCAGCTACCGTAAGCGGTCTGCTTGCAGCGGTATTAATCTGGCTTTCAAGAAATTGGCTTTCTGAGCGACTAAAGAAATCGATAGAACATGAATATGCTCAGAGACTTACAGCATACAAAGCCGTTCTTAAAGCTGAGAGTGATGTTGCTTTAGAACGTCTTCGTGCAGACATTGCACAGAACCAAGCTATGCAATCCGTGGCAACTTCTACTTTTACAGCAATAAATATTGCATCCCATGAGCGCAGAATCAAGGCTATCGAGGCTTTTTGGACTTCAATTGTTAAAATGAGAAATGGAACTCCAAGTGTTCTCACTATCCTCGATATTATCATTCCTGATGAATATCCTACCCTATTAACAAATCCGAATTTAAGGGCTTCTATAGATGAACTATCTATGGAGAACATAATATCCAGGGTGATTGATGTTTCAGCTGAGGTAGAGATTATTAGACCATTCATTGGTGAATATTTATATGCCCTATTCTTTGCTTATCGTGCATTAATTTCACGTATCAGTTATATCGTTATGGAGGGTCGAGACAAGGGACATATATCAACGTGGTTCGCAGACAAGGGCATAAGGCAACTTATAGCGACAGTGATGAATAATGAGGAAATTGAAAAATTCGATAATATTCCAATAAGTAAGATTTCATACATGAGGGATTTAGTAGAGCAACAAATGCTTCGCCATATAAGCAAGATCATAACGGGCGAATCAGACAGTGAACTGAGCCTTGAACAAGCCCGAAAAATAGCTGAAGCCACGAGTCAATTAGAGAGCAGTAAACGCGGCACATAACATGTCAGTTCAGGTGACAGCCAGGGCCGTGCCGTTTTTGACAGTTTGATTAAAAGTGAAATTTATCATTTTATTAAGAGGTCAGTGGAAGCCCTGGCTGCTCCTGACTTCGTCGTTAGATGCCATAAATACACCCCGAAAGGAGACCGTTTATGTGTGAAAACGACGCGCCAGATCGCCGACAAGGAATAGCGAGCCTGCCTCGACCTTGGTCTACCGCCGTACAACTCGTGGGTACATTTGGTTTGGCGGTCTTTCTTGTACTGTATTACGTACTTCTGATGCAGCCCCAGGAGCGTGCCCGTTACGATGAACTCAGACAGTCTGTTGAGTTTTTGATCGCTGTCGTGGAAAAGGGACTGACTTTAGTAACCGCCGACCAAGCAAAACACCTTGAATCGCTGTATGTTCTCGCAGTTGCGAATGAGGTGGGCGTATTTATTCATGACGCCCTGGAAAAGGGCATGGAGCCGAGCGTTTTAGAAGCAAAGACAAGTGAAATGATGCTGCGCAGAACGGAATTGCTTGAAGGATTGACTCAAAAGGGTGGTAAGAACATTTCCGAAACGATAGTGCACAGACTCGCCACGCGTGGAGGCATCTCTTCAAAATTGGCGGAAGAGGCAGTGAATTGGAAGGGTATGTCTGCGCGAGATATCAGCAAGCGGTGTGAAGAGATCCTGGAATTCTCATTTGCCGAGAGGCGAATGAAAAAATGAACACGAAGTGCCATGCCATATAGCAGATGCTGTGAATGCAACAATCGATTAAGAGCTCGAATAGCATCTAACCTTCGGTGAAGCCAACGAGCAAACAGGTTCCCTGTTCGTAGCCGCTCAGCTCAAACGTTATAATCACTTTTAACCAATAATGCTTACTTGATCCGGCTTGACTGAACTGCAGTTTTGAAAGTGAAACAACTGACCAATCCTTGATTTGCCAGTGTCTGCCGGATTAAATCTTGGTTTTCATATTTTAAGATTTTACACAAGATAAATATTTTATTTTTGCTTGATGACTATCATTCTTTTCCTTTCCATGGCAGGCATCAGAAAATTCCCTGGCGGCGATGCTCCAGTGAGGGGAAATTTTTTCTCACCTTCTCCAGGTACTCCAGATCTATTTCGGCGCAAACCACGCCATCCCCATGCGGGGCACGCGCCAGCACCACCCCCCAGGGGTCCACGATCATGCTGTTTCCATAACACTCGCGGTTTGGCGGGTGATGGCCCACCTGGGCTGCGGCGATAACGTAGCACTGGTTCTCTATGGCGCGGGCCCGCAAAAGCACCTCCCAGTGGCTCATTCCTGTGTGGAGAGTGAAGGCGGCGGATATGGATATTATCTGTGCCCCCCGGCTGGAAAGGGCTCGATATAGCTCGGGAAACCGCATGTCATAACAGATGGTAAGCCCTATCATTGCATACTCTGTTCTGGCTGTTACCAGCTCATCGCCGGGAAGAATGCTGGCCGATTCCTCGTATGGGGGCTGCCCTTCCACCACAACGTCAAAAAGATGCATCTTGCGATATCGTGCCACCACCTCTCCCTCCGGGTTGATGAGCACGCTGGTGTTGTAAACTTTGTCGGGCACCTCGCTTTTCTCCAGGATGCTGCCGGCGATGATGTAGATCCGATGTTGGGCGGCCTTCTGAGTCATGAGCCGGATGGTTGGCCCGGGAATCTCCTCGGCCTCCTCCGGCCTGCGCTCTCCGGGACCCAGAAAATTGAACATCTCAGGGAGCACTGCAAGCTTGGCGCCTTTGTTTGCGGCCAGGTCAATCACCCGCTCGGCGGACTGTATATTTTTATCCTTGTTGTCCCTGGAGTTCATCTGTATTGCTGCGGCCAGCATGATCTTTCTCCTTTTATTGTTTGCTGTTCGATTGAAATACCTTTAACGCCGGAAATAACCTCTTTCATGTGTTTCCTACTTAAACATCAGCACCATAACACCTTGGATCCGGGACAGGATGGCCAGTATGCAGCCCAGCAGGAGGGGCACGGTGTACCAGTAGGCCTGGATGGGAATGTTGATCAGGGATGATTGATACTGCTCCATGAGGATCACCAGTACGGTGTTCTTGAACAGTATGACCAGAATGACGGCCAGGAAAACGTCCACCGTTAGATCGGTAAGTCTTTGCACCCGGGGCGAGAAAAATCGCCGGTAGAAATAGGACACCTCCATGTTCTGCCTGCGGTGCAGATAGACCCCCATGCCCAGGAAGATCATCCAGTTTGAACACAGGATCACCATCCCGGGTACCCAGACAAAGGAGTGGTTGAGCACAAATCGTGAAAAAATCTCCATGGAACTGAGCAGGACCATGGCGAGAAGACCTAAAAAGGAGGCCACCCGGTATATCCGGTCGAGGACGTTGGCAACATGCTTCACAAATTCAATCACTCTAAGCATTGATAACGAGCCTCCATTAATCGAAGGGGTGAAACACTATGGAGGTGTACTGCCGAATACGTATCACCACTGCATGCGCCCGGGATAGTACCGAAACACCAGCGGCCCATGCATATGTGTTTTGTATTTTACTTCCGCTCATTTTCCCATCAGCAGGTTCGGCAGCCAGAGGGAAACCTCCGGGACGAAGGTAACAACCAGCAGCGCCACCAGTAATGCGCCCACCAGGGGGTAAACTTTGCCCGCCACCTCTTCATAGCGCACATCGGTCACGCTGGTGATGGTGAACAGGCCCATTCCCACCGGGGGCGTGCACATTCCGATCATGGCGTTGAACACCGTGATGACCCCGAAGTGCACCGGGTCGATATTGAATGTGTCCAGCAGCGGTATGAAGATGGGCAGCGTGATGATCAGGGTTGAAAGGCCGTGCATGAAGCATCCCATGAACAGGTAAAAGGCGTTGATCATGAGCAGAAAGACGTATGGCTTGCCCGCACTGATGGCCAACACCCATTCCCCCACGGTTATGGGCACACGCTCCGCCGCGATGAGCCATCGCATGGCTCCGGCCATGGCGATCAGAAACATGATCTGGGCGATGGGATTCAGCGATTCCACCAGAGCGTCATACAGTTTTTTCAGAGTCAGTGTTCGGTATCCGAAGCCGACCAGGATGGCATATACCGAGGCGAGCACGCCGGCCTCGCTGGGCGTCACCACGCCCAGCACAAACCCGCTGAGCAAAACCAGGGGGGTCAGCAGCGCCCAGAAGCCGATGGCGAAGGTCTTCCCCACCATGCGCAGCGGCGCCCGGGGCTCTGCGGGCAACTGCGCCCATCCTATCCCCACCAGTATTCTCGTCATGATCATCAGCAGGATGCCTATCAATACACCAGGGAGAGCCCCGGCAAGCAGCACCTTGCCTACGGAGGCATCGGCGATAATGGCGTAGATGACCAGTGGGATGCTCGGCGGGATGATGGGGCCTATGACTGCCGAGGCGATGGTGATGGCGGCACTGTAAGGCTTCTCATATCCCCGCTCGGTCATGGCCTTCATTTCTATGATCCCCAGGCCCGCGATGTCGGCCACACCGGCGCCAGACATACCCGCAAATATCATACTTGCCAGCACATTGACGTGGGCCAGGCCGCCTCTCCAGTGTCCCACCAGAGTGGCGGCGAAATCAAAGATTTTCGTGGTCAAGCCCGCGGCATTGGCGATATTTCCCACCAGGATAAAGAACGGGACGGCCAGCAGCTCGGTTCCCTGCACCGCCGAGACCACCTGGGCCGGGATCATTTGAAGAGGATAATCCACCAGCGCCAGCCCGACAAGGGCCGCCGCTCCCATGGAAAGCCCGATGGGAGCCCTGAGAATCATCAGGAATAAAAAAAATGACAGGGTCATAAAACCTATCACTGATAATGCACTCCTCTGGTGCTTTATTAGGCTGATAAGGATTCGGTATCAGGAAGGTATATCCGATTCATTCACGGAAATTTCGGACACAAACCATTAATTCTTTGATTTGAATGTTTAAATAAAGATTCTTTTGGTTCACGCAACGCAGTAAATATACAATGGGAGACTTGCTATTTCACCAATCGCCGGGAAAAGATGCGATGAACCCTGGATGCTAATGCATAAATCCCTATGCAAATGCCTTCCGCTGTTATCCCCGGACCCATGAAGCGGCCTCCATGAGGTCCGGGGAAAAGGATTTTCTTTACTTGATGCTCCTGATACGATCAAAAAGGCCGGCCGGTATTTTTCCCTCTTTCTCCGCTTTTGCGTAAAACGGCTCCAGCTTCTTCCTGAAGCTCTCCATGCTGGTGCGGATGAATACGGCTTTGTCCTTCTCGATGAAGGTCTTGATGACCTGCTCAGCCGCCTCATTTACGAGCTCGTTGCTTTTCAAGCCAGCTTCGTTGCAGGCATCAATCAATGCTTTCTGATGCTCCGGGGAGAGGTTGTTGAATTTTTTCGCGTTGGTGGCAAAGACAATGGTCTGGGGATATGCATCGGTTCGGGTGACATACTTGGCCACCTCGGTAAACTTCATCGCGCCCACCAGGGAGACGGGCGAGGTGACCATCTCCACGATGCCCTGTTTGAGAGCCAGGTAAGTTTCAGTCCACGGAAGGACCGTCGGCCGGGCGCCCAGTTCGGTCCAGACCTGCACGACGAACTGGTTGGGGAACATCCGCATCTTTATACCCTGGAGCTCTTCCAGCCGAAGGATCGGCCTGGTGGCGCAGAGCACTCGATAGGGGCCGCGCATCCAGGTGTGATCAGTGTCGATTAGCTTGATGCCGTGCTTGGAGGCCAGCTCTTTCTCCAGCTCACGAATATATGGGGTTCCCATAAATTTCAGGAACTGCTCTCGATCCCGAAACACGAATGGGGGCGAAAAGTACTCGTATACTGGGATGAACATTTTGAGATAGCTGGTCCCCTCCGCGTAGATATCTATGGCGCCCATATGGACACCTTTCAGGGACACCCCGGTGGTTCCAAATTGCTCGGAGGGGTACACGTTGACGACCAGTGCCCCGTTGGTCTTTTTCTTGACCAGGTTGGCGAAGTACAAAAACGCCCTGCCCTCCGGGCTCTGGAAAGTTTGCTTGGTGGCCATCTTGAACGTTATGGGTTTGGCCATAACATCCGCGGGCTGGGTCGCCAGCGTAAGCATCGCGCCCAGCACCACTACTGCAAGGACTTTACCCATCAAGGATTTTTTCATAACGCACCTCCTTGCAAAGTGTTCGAAGCTCTTCTCTGACGTAATTTTCTTACATAACCATTTGGCGACCAGCCCGCCTGAGCTTAACATCCAAGACGCGAAAACTGAATATAGAAAAGATCGACCTCAAGCCGCAAATCGTCCCCTTAAGGCATGGTTGTACTATATAACAAATGATGATCTTGTTAAGTATAATGTGGCGCAGGCGTGGCTTGATTTATCCGGGCAAAAAGAGTATATTTCCCTCATCTTTGCCCATCTGATTCGGGAGAGCATAATGATTGATCTGGCGGATATTCGTCAGCAGCCCGGGGCATACCGAGAGGCTGCGAGGAAAAAAGGATACATGGTGGATATCGACCGCATCGTGGAGCTGGACCGTGACACCAGGCAGTTGCAGCAGGAGATTCAGGATTTTCGGACACGACGGAATCAGCTCTCCAAAGAGATTCCCCGACTGGCAGGGCCTGAGAGGGAGCGGGCCATCGCGGAGGGAAAGGAGCTACGAGCCCGAATCTCCGAGGGCGAGCCACGTCTCAGACGCCTGGAAGAAAAGCTTCAGGAGCTCATCCTTCACGTGCCCTCCATCCCTGCGCCTGAGGTGCCCGAGGGGGAAAGCGAGGAGGACAACAAGATGGTCCGGTTGTGGGGCCAACCGCCCCGGTTCGATTTCGAGCCGCTTGATCACGTGGATCTGGGGGAAATGCTGGACATCATCGACATCCCCCGGGCGGTCCGCATGGCGGGAACCCGCAGCTACATCCTGAAAAACGAGGGAGCTCGCCTGGAGATGGCCATAATGCGCATGGCTGTGGATATGCTGGTGGAGAGGGGCTTTGTGCCCATGATCGTGCCTGTAATGGTCCGCCGGGAGGCCATGGTGGGCACGGGCTTCTTCCCCGTGGCCGAGGAAGATGTATACAGTGTGGAGAAGGACGAGCTCTACCTGGTGGGAACCTCGGAGGTATCCCTGGTATCCTATCAGGCAGGGGAGGTGCTGCATGAGGCGGATCTGCCAAGGTATCTGGCGGGATTTTCTGCCTGCTTTCGCCGGGAGGCCGGTACCTACGGCCGTGACACGCGCGGCCTTTATCGCGTCCACCAGTTCCACAAGGTAGAGCAGGTGGTGATATGCAGGAATGACCCGGAGGAGTCGCGCCGCCAGCACGAGTTCATCCTTTCAAACTCCGAGGCCATCACTCAGGCCCTTGGCCTTCACTATCGGGTGGCGCTTGCCTGCGGCAAGGAGACCGGTCTGGGTCAGGTGCGCAAGCACGAGATCGAGACCTGGATGCCCAGCCGGGGGAAATACTCCGAGACCCACTCATGCTCCACCATGCACGACTTCCAGGCCAGGCGCTCCAACATCCGCTATAGGGACCGGGAGGGGAATATCCACTATGCCCACACTCTCAACAACACCGCCGTGGCCTCGCCCCGCATCCTCATCGCCCTGATTGAGACACACCAGAATGCCGACGGAAGCGTCACCATCCCGGAGTCCCTAAGGCCTTATATGGGGGGCATGGAGAGGATTGAGCCGAAGAAGAAAGGGAATTGATGATGGTGTATCCCCGCCGGATGACATTTAACCGGAAACATTTTCCCGCCAGGTTTTTATGACTTACAACAGCGGCATGGAGAGATAGTCGATGGCCTTAAAGTTAATCCGGGCTGATATTGTGGATTTCCAGAAACGAAATTCAATCGAAAAAAAGGAGAAATTGCAATGACAAAGGTGATAAAGAATTTAGCTGCGGTATTTGCCCTGGTTATGCTCGTTGGGGCACTCCCGGCAATGGCTCTGGCGCAAGAGCCAATGCCTGCAGACCAATGTTTTACCAGAGAAGACATTGAAGAGGCATATCAAAGGGGTGTTCAGGATGGACGCGTTATGTGTGATGTCCGCCCGCCCGAGCTGATGCCTCAATGCGCCACATTCGATTTCTTTGAAAATGCCCTGTACGTCCCCTGTTTCATATCAGGAAGGTCAAATTATTGGTTATTCCTCCGGGTAATCTCTTCCGATCCTACCCAATTTGAACTCACAGATTATGGGGTGATCGGTGGGAGAGCACAAATTGATGAATAATACAAAGTTGCGGTCAAAAGAGTAAATTTCGGTGTTCCCTGCCCTCCCCCACAAGCGGGGGCGAGGGAACATTAAGTCAACAGCATTGAAGGTTAAGGGTCATATTCCCCGCAGGAAGGGAGGAATGGCCGCCCACTCAATCGTATCTGTTTGACTGCATTTTGATCCTCACGCTCGCACCTTGAAGCCCCAATCCCTCATGAGCGCCAGAAAGGTGTTGCGTCCGGCCATCATGACCGCGGTGTAGCCTCCGCCCGGGTTCCCCCATGCGCTGGCCAGATAAAGGCCCTTGACCGGTGTGGTGTTGGCCAGGCGGCTCATGAATGCGTTGTCCATGGACTGCTCGAAGCCGTATATGGCCCCGGCGGGATTCCTGGTATAGCGCACATTGGTCAAGGGTGTAGCAGCCTCCTTGACCTCGATCATCGAGCGCAGGCCAGGGATAAGCGATTTTTCGGCCCGTTCGATGAGAATGTCAGTGATACGGTCCTTTTCTTTCCTGTATGATTCCTTGCGTCCAGCAAAATAGTCGGCCTCAAAGCGCTTCCAGGGCATGTAACCGCTGAGCATTATTATGGTAACCGTGCTTGTGCCCGGAGCAGAGTATCCTGGGAAGGCATTGTCATAGATGGTTACACCCAAACCGGCCTTATGGTGGTCGCAGTTCAAGCAGGCTCTATAGCCTTCTTCAGGATCGCCGTCCTCGCCAAGAAAAATTTCGTAGCCGTCAATCGTGCCCCGCAATTCCCGGTTCAGTCCCAGCCAGACGATGAAGCTTGACAGCGACGGTTGGTAGCCTGCTATCTTGCGCCGGTAATCCTCCGGCACCGCGCCCCCGGGGAGCATGTTCAGCGTGGCCGGCACGCTGGCATTGGAGATGACCGCCCGGGCCGGATAGGTTTTGCCATCGGCTGTGACCACGCCCGAGACCCGGCCGTCCTGGACCGTAATCCGGCTAACCTCGGTCTCCAGCTCCACCCGGCCGCCCTGCTGTTCGATGGTCTCAACGATGGCGTTGCTCAGATACTGGGAGCGGCTCTTGACGTAACAGACCCGGTCTTTGATCATGCCCCCGGTAGCCACTGCGTAATAGAAGCCGGAGAGCTCAGACGGCGGCAGGCCGTAATAACCCCAGAAAACCGACAGCAAGGCCCGCAGCCCAGAGTCCTTGACGTGCTTGTCCAGCAGTTGAGCCAGAGTCAGCTTGCGCAGGCCCCACATGGCCCGATGCGTGAAGGGGAAGAGCAGCTTGGCTAAGATGGAGCTCCTGTTAAAGGGCCTGGCCGCCTCCTCGGCAACGCTCGTCATTTCGCTGATGAACCCCCGGATGCCTTTTTCTTCAGATGGGAATTTTTCGGCCACAAGTTTGATAAGGCCTTCCGGGTCCCCCTGGGGCCAGCTCATGGTGTAGTCTTTGGCGACCACGCGGCACAGCTCAGGCAGCTCGACCAACTCCACCGCTTCGGCTGCCCCAATCTCGGAGAGAAACCTTTTGGTTGCGCTGCAAGAGGTAGCATGGAGCGAGACATCAAAGGTGAACCTGCCGCCGGCTCGGTCAAAAGCGGTGGCATATCCGCCGGGCAGGTTGTGCTGCTCCAGCAGGGTCACCGGGAAGCCGTGGCGGGCCAGGTAGGCTGCCGTGGTCAGCCCCCCAAGGCCGCCGCCAACGACCACGACCGGGTAGTTTTCTTTGGGCTTGTCCGCGGCGGCCAGGACTGTCAGCTCCTTTCGGTTGAGAGCCGCACTGACTGCGGTCAGGGTCGCCAGGCTCAAAAAAGTGCGGCGGGAAATGAATGTATCTAGCAAATTTTTCATACTGCCATCCTTACCCCGGGCGGGGCCTTGCCCGGCCTCGTCGGCACTTAGGATATCAGCGAGCTTGTGTCGCACCTTCTGCGAGGCCATGATAATCCACCTTATTGTGCCCAAATCGTTAAAACCACGACAATTGATATATCTTTAGCATAGTGAAAAAATGCCAATAGTACAAGCGGGAAAGCATTGTTGGACCTGGTGTCCCCACCACTACGCCACGAGGTGGTATGTTCATGTAGCTGCAGCTTTTCCCTTGGCCACCATTACCGGGCGATTCTCGGCCGGGGCTGCTAATAGAAGAAAAAAAGGTTGCGTTTTGGCTCGATGATTTATTATGATTTAGCGCCAGAATAACGTGTTTTAGCCATGATTTTGGCACCTCATTAAGGCCTGAGTTGGAGTTTGCTGCATCTGTGATTGCCGTATCCCCCGATGGAACGGCCCAGAGTGGAGATTTAGACCATTGAATTGGCAACTTCTGAATAATCCCGTTGTAAAGAAATTGTTGAAGTTCGACTGGTGGCTTTCCGGAATCTGCTTTGCGAGGGCTTTTACCGGGCTTGTCTTTATGACATATGCTGCCGCGCTGCCCGTTCTTCAAAAGGAGTGGGAGATGTCAGCCGCTGCGGCAGGATCCATATCCAGCGGATGTCATATCGGGTACGCCGTTTCATTGGTGGTGTTTTCGATTCTGGCAGACATTGTTGGGCCGAAGTATCTTTTTTTGGGCTCAATGTCCATAGGGTCGGTTTTTTCCCTGGCTTTTGCCATATTTGCGCGGGATTACTTCTCGGGTATCATCCTTTACTCACTTGTCGGCATATCCCTCGGTGGCACATACACGACCGGGCTCATGATACTTGCCGATCACTATCCTGTTCAGCGCAGGGGAATGGCCATAGGCTTTTTTATAGCCAGCACCTCACTTGGCTATGCTTTCTCTCTGATCCTCAGCGGCATCGCATTACCCATAGGGGGATATAAACTCTCGTTCCTGCTGACCTCCCTTGGTCCGCTGGTTGGGTCCATTTTAGCGTGGATCACATTGATAAGATCACAGGCGCCTCCGGTAAGACGGGAAAAACAACAGAAGTTCTCTAAAGAAGTGCTATCAAACCGACCCGCCGTTCTGTTGATCGGCAGCTATACATTTCATAGTTGGGAACTTCTGGGAATGCGGGCATGGACCCCGGCCTTTCTTGCCAGTTGTCTGGTCCTGGGCGGAGCGGGGGGATTAAAGGCTGCCGGAATCGGCTCTTACATCAGCGCTTTGTTTCACGCCACTGGTCTGATTGCATCGTTCTCCATGGGCATGTTATCAGATCGGCTTGGCCGCGCTCGTGTCATCATTATGCTTTCCGCCATAAGTGCGGTATGCTCTTTCGTGTTCGGATGGACAATAGGATGGCCGCTCATCCTGGTCATCGGTATAGGAATAGTCTATACATTTTCATCACTTGGAGATTCTCCAGTTCTTTCTACAGCGCTTACCGAAGTAGTCGACACATCTTATCTGGGTGCCGCCTACGGGCTGAGATCTCTGTTGGGATTCGGGGCCGGCGCCCTTTCGCCACTTGTTTTTGGGTTCATTCTGGATTGGACAAACCCCCTGGCCTCGGCCATGAAATACAACACCTGGGGATGGGCATTCAGTATCTTTGGCCTGGGCGGCTTGCTTGCCGTTGTGATGGCTTATATATTTGGTATGATTCAAAAAAAGAGTAAAAGCAAAGCATGAAAATATTAGTAGGAAACCATGCCTGATGAATGGAGACATTTAAGTGAGAGCTTCCTATATCTACAGGCATGCATTAATAATTTCATAATGCTAATGTTTTCCGAAGAGCGCTCTCAACAGGATTCATATCATTCATACTTCCGATCGGCTTCCTAATGAAGTCAAATTCTATGGTTGCCAAGTTATCAGTCATAATTACTGAATCCTGTTTTAGTCCGGTATTGGCTGAAATAGGATCGCAAAGACGCACGCTAACGCGGCTGGGATGTCCTGCGCGATTCATGTTACTTGTAATCATGGCCACTATCAGTTGAGGAATTCCTGTATCAAGATCATCCGCCTGAACGACCAAAACGGGTCGGGGTTTGATGGTATGCAAATCAGAGTGCGGGTAATTAACCAAAGCAATTTCGCCGCGTTTAATATTCATTGTAAACATCCATACTTGGATCATCCCAATCCTCAGCAAATGATCTCAGCCTTGCCCTCACTTCAATTGCTCGCTCCCGACTCCAACCCAAATCGCTTATCGTCAGAGGTCTTCCAACTTCTGAGACAGTTTTAATATCTTTGCGCTCGTCAAGTAGCCACATATCATGTGATCCAGTCACAGGAGATGAAATGATTGTCCATGATGATAGGCCGAGCCACTTGACAAGGCTTATCAAATTAGTTGGATTTTCCTCTGGGGGCTCAAAGTCTTCAACACCCGAAATAGCTGCTGTATATGCTCTACTAACCACTGAATCTCCTTTCAAGTTCTCCCTCTATTATCTTAAAGAACCAGTCATCCGTAATCGCATGAGCCTCATCAACCCAACGTTCGAACATTTGTGGCATCGAAGGTATATCTTCACCACGGGAGTGAACAATTGTCTCCCAAATCAAAGACGGAAGATTATCCTTTTTTCCTGTGGCGAACCTAAGGGTAATAATACCTCCAGGATTTTGGCATCCGAAAGATGATTGCCAACTAAAGTGCTGGGGATTTTTTTGAATTTTTGTATCCTTGAATAAACTATCAGGCAAAGCAATCATAAATTTCATCTTGTCTTTTAGAAACTCGAAAACATGTTGTTTAGAATAGTTGAATTCCACCGCATCAATGTATCTGAGTAGCAGGCTGTCTATCTTCAAATCCCTAGGTTTTGGATGAGCATTGAATAACTTATCAATAGCGGCAACGGACCGGCTTCTGAAATCGAGCCATTTATACTTATGCGTTTCATTAACCGTCATAATGCCTGGACCAATTTGAAGCAAAGGCCATTCATTGGGTGCAATTCGAAACCTATGCTGGACCATTTGTCCAGCGATCTCATCTGGCATAGTGGCTGTTTGGAGCTGCTCATGTTCTGGATACTCCCCTGAAACTTTATCATAAAAACGGCCCAAAAGAATTTTATAATGAGGATCTATTTGGACTCCGGGGGCTGGCGAAGTCAAAGCCCATTTCATTTCTAGAATTACTTCAGCCAGAGGTTTGTTTTTCAGCTCCTTTTTAGACATCAGATTTTATTCCTTTTGTTTCCTTTTCATCTGCCACTAATAAAAAGGGTATCCTTATTTAGACCAAAACTTAAGTAATGTAAGCTAATCATTTCTCAAAGCACAAATAATTTTATCATATGAGCATTGAAATGCGCAACCTGTAAGTCGGGTTCATCAACCACTTTTATATTCCTGCCCTATAGCGCGAACCAATTAGTACAAGCCTCCTCTAGGGGAACTTGCCGAAAAGCTTTATTCAACCAGGCCGTAATCCACCACGTCAACCCTCACGGGCCTGGCGGTGAAATCCACCTCCATGTCCCACCAGTAGAGCCGGCCCGGATCAAACCCGGCCTCACAGGCAGGGATATGAAGGCTCCCCGTGTCCCCGTGCACCTCCAGGGTCGCCACAGTTTCGCAGCCCGCCGGGCTGGGGATGGGGCCATAATCCGCAATGGCGGCAGCAAAATACTCGTCGCCGTCCATCAAATACTCCATGAGAACCCAGTAGGTCTCCACACTGCCGTCTTCAAAAATTGCCTCTAATACCGGTATGTAGAGCATCCAGTCGTATGAGAAGACGTCTCTTTCCTCCCGGTAGATCATGCCGTCACAGTTCTCCGGCGAGAAGAGCGCGCGAACCAGTGCCTCTGATTCAATTGAGGCTGTGCACTGGCTGTCGGCTTCGCTGCTGCATCCCGCCCAGCCGAGAAACATGAACCCATCGTTCGGCTGTGCGCTTAATACCGCCGATCCTGGCGAGGTATAATCCTGCCTGCAATCATTAGGGCAGTCTATCCCGTCTCCGGTAACTCTCCCGCCAAAAGGAGGAAGCACTTCCACTTCCAGCCTGTGGATCTCCCTGAAGTGGGCGGTGACGCTGGCGTCGGAATTCATTATCACAGCGCATATGTTCGTCGGCGCCGAACAGCCGCTCCAGCGGTCGAACACATATCCTTGCGCTGGAGTAACGGTAAGCCTAACCATGGTGCCTTCATCATACGATTCGGAGCAGTCCCCCGGGCACGCTATACCATCTCCTGTCACCGAGCCGCCGCCCAAAGGCTCTACATCGACACTCAGAGTATATAGGTTTGGAGCCAACAGAGTGTTCCTAAAGGTGCAAATTATGCTCTCGCCATAATCTAGATCTATGGAGGCAGTCGCTGACGTCAGGTTTACAAGGGTTTGACCGTCCGGGTCGCTGCAGGTGATTTCCGTAAGGTTCCACGCCGCGGGCACGATCTCCTCGATGCTGTAACTGCCTTCGGCAACGTCTGTGAATGTGACGGAGTTGTTTCCATCACCGTCATCGTAGATGGAGAAGTCACCAATATCGCCTGTATCGGTAAATAAAAAGTTTTGCGCTGATTCAGGCACGGCCTCCTTTACAATGCTAATCGTGCCGGTGCCAATACCAAGATATCGCACCACGTCAATGTCATAATATAAATCAAGAATCTATGAAGATCCAGCCACCACAATCTTCCCGTCGGCCTGGATGGCTGAGTCTAAACCATTGATATAGCCGCTGTTTATGTCGGTTGTCACTATGCCGTTTGCGCCGAAGGTGGTATCTGGGCTCCCATTGCTGTTGTAGCGCACTACTGCTATGTCAAAAGTAGCGCCAAGGCTTCCTGAACTTCCCGCCACCACAATCTTCCCGTCGGCCCGGATAGCTGCGGCCTGAGCACGGTCATCTCTGTTGTTTATGTCGGTTGTAACTATGCCGTTTCTGCCGAAGGTGATGTCCAGATCTCCGGCTTTTCCCGCAAAGGCCATAGGCTCCTTCCCCGCGCGCACCACCAGGGCAAGAAAAAGCACTGAGGCAAAAAATAGGTATCTTGCCGATTTATATGAAACTACAGCTATGCGTCCTTTCATGGCTTTGCCCCCCCTTTTTTCTTAAAGCTCCCAACGCAAAAATGCTTCCATATCGATCAGAATCTTCATTACATCCATCATTGTTTATAAGCTTACATCAACACTCTGAACGCCTTGCTGAAGAGGCACGCTGCAGATATTATGGCACTCTACAAGCCTTACCAGACTCGTATCACTCTATCTAATGATCAATTATCAGGAATCTACAGTGTATTGATTATCCCGCATCTAGGGTTCGAGGAACTTGGCCTTATGGAGCAATAAAAATATAAAAGCTACCATTGGGTTAAAGAACCATCTGGTGGCCGTTTATTCGCAGGCTCTGGGGATCTTTTTTCATAACATCCCTCAGAATAGTAAGAAATGTTTTTATGCTTGCACTGTTATTTGTTTAATAGATTTGCAATCTTAGCATTCAGAATAAACATTGTCAAGTTAATTTTGCCCTGAAATCATTTCCCGCATTTGAAGCGGAATAAGATGCAGATAAATAATTGTTTATAGTGCATGGGAACAATTGGAGAAAGCTTATATTTATACTTGAAAATATCCGGGCCCATAAGTACTAACCGGATTCCTCAAAGTCCAATCCATGCAATATTTCAAATGCAAATCATCACTTATTCCAACCCTTAAATCCAAAAACTGACCATTTTCAGTGAAATCAAAGATTGTAAATAAGAGCTGCGAGATCAAGCTCCATTTAGCAAATATTATTACTTTATAAAATGTCTTTAATATTTGCGCATAATATTCTTAATCAGACGGTGGCTGCACCAACACGATTATGAATATCTTGGGTGCCACTGGCAGAGCCGAAGGCTCGCCAGTGTAGCATTAATGTAATGATCACAAGACACGGGCACCCTACGGTTTGCCCGTGGCACCAAGTTCAGGAATGTCAATATGCAATTATTAATGACGTTTAATATTGAACTATATAGTATTATTTTAAGAATTGAATAAAACAAACAAGTTTTGGCCTTTCACATAATTAAAAAATACCTTTCAAAACTAACTCTATTTCCTCATTATTCAAATATTATTATATTGTCCAAAACACTTTTGGGAAGAGAATTTGTCTCGTCCACGGGCCTGGTTTGTCCCGTTTAGCTTCAACATAGAGCAAGTATTGGAGATGCTTTGACCTTTCCCAAAGGGGCGTTGAAATCGACAGGAGAAATCAAGAATCTTTTATTTATCCCGGATTTTGCACTAGAAGATCAAAAAAACACAGAAAACACATTATTCCTTGCTGTAGACGCGGAATATGGGCACGCACTTTTTCATTGCGTGGCACGGGCTTTCAGCCCGTGGACAAGCATGGGCAAGATGCCCATGCCACAATAAATGTCCATGGGGTTTTGATGGTATTTTAATTAATTAACTGCATTATTCGGGTTTATTGCTAAACCATTGCCTGTGTTGGGCGGGGATGCAGCTGGGCGCGGGAAGGATCGGCCGCCAGGTAAGGCACCATGAAGGATGGGAAGGACTCCATCACAGGCATCCGGAACAAACCCACGTGGGGCTCCTCGATGGGTTATTTCCCGAAACGCCGGCAGGCGTCAATGGCCGCGCGGGCGCGCTCGGGAGGGGCGCCCATGGAATGGTGGTTTCTGACTATTTCAAACGGAGATAATTGGAAGTGGTCGCCTTTAAGTGCCATTGAGTTCATCTTGAGCTAAAAAGAAAAACAGGGCCATCTCTGAACCTGCCTTTCATTCACTCTTAATGGCAATTTGGTCAGTACTACTTCTTTAGTCTCATTTATTTACTAAAGGGCACATATGTCCGCGTGTACATTTCCAGCATCATGGAGAAAACACTTTATTCAACCAGGCCGTATTCTATAATATTAACTATAAATCCAGTGTCGGTGAAATCCACTTCAAGTGTCAGCCAGTATAACCTGCCGGGATCCCATTCAACCTCACACCCGGGGATGTAAATCCTCCACACTCCATCTTCCAGCACCAGAGAGGCTCCTTCCGCTGTGCCGGGCCCGGCTGTCTGGCCGTAATCGACGACGGCGAAGTAACCTCCGGGCCATACATACTCAAGAAGCATCCAGTACGTCTCTACCTCCCCGCCTTCAAATTCCGCTTGCAAAACCGGCATGTACAGCATCCATTTTGATAAGAAAATATTTACTGCTTCGCTGTAAATAACGCTGCGGCCCGTCTCCGGAGCAAAGAGCGCCCGGACTGTTTCTTCTGATCCCACAGAGATGATGCATTGGTTATTTTCCACACTATCGCATCCCTCAAAGCCGGTGAAAATGAACCCATCGTTCGGCTGGGCCGTTAACGCTACCAATGTGGGGGTGGGATAATCCTCTTCGCAGTCATTTGGACACTCTATTCCCTCTCCGCTCACCATACCGCCGACAGAAGGAATCGCTTTGACTTCCAGCCTGTGGCTCTCCCTGAAGTGCGCGGTCACGCCTAAGTCGGAATCCATTGTCACATCGCATTGGCTTCTGGGCGCTGCGCACCCCTCCCACGAGTCGAACACATATCCTGGTGCCGGGATAGCGTTCAGTTTCACCATCGTGCCTTCATCGTAGGTTTCATCGCAGTCCTCCGGGCAGCTTATTCCCATTCCTGTCACCATGCCTCCGCCCACGGGATCTACATTGACACTCAGCTCGTATCGGGTTAGCAATGTTCCAGTATAATCCTGATCCAAATGGTCAGATGTCACATTTGTGTAATCTCTCGACGGTGGGTTGAATGAGTAGTCCCCCTTTTGCGGTCTAACGGTCCCCGACCATCCATAATCCACCACTGAGCTATAGAAGCCAGCCGCATCCGTGATCGGATTGCCCGGCAGGCCGGTCATTGTTACCGCGGATATCCCCACACCTTCGGTTGTTTGTACGTGGCCTGAAATGGCATATTGCAGCAAATCAAATGTTGCAGTGCAGCTCCTGGGAGCATCCATCGTCACCTGGCCATCAGAGCAATCGGGGTCCCCTGACCAGCCGGAAAACCCTGAACTGACATCGGGGCTGGTGCTCAGGGTAACGACCGTGCCGGAGTCGTAGACCTCACCGCAATCCGCGCCGCAGTCAATTCCCACTGGTGCGCTGCTCACCGTGCCGCTTCCCGTACCGGCCTTGTCCACCGTGAGAGTGTATTGCCTGGTAAAGGTCGCTGTTACCGTCGTGTTGTCATTCATCGTCACCTGACAGCTGCCAGTGCCGCTGCACCCTCCCCCGAACCAGCTTGTGAATACGCAACCCGCGTCGGGGCTGGTGCTCAGGGTAACGACCGTGCCGGAGTCGTAAAGCTCGCTGCAGTCGGCGCCGCAGGCGATCCCTCCCGGGGTGCTGCTCACCGTGCCGCTTCCCGTACCGGCCTTGTTAACTGTTAGATTGTATTGCATGTTAAAGGTCGCTGTTACCGTCGTGTTGTCATTCATCGTAACTTGGCAATTGCCAGTACCGCTGCACCCTCCCCCGGACCAGCCGGAAAATACAAATCCCGCGTCAGGGTTGGCGCTCAGGGTAACGGTGGTGCCATAGTTGTACTCCTCGCTGCAATCCGCGCCGCAGTTAATTCCCGCCGTTGCGCTGCTCACCGTGCCTGTTCCTGTGCCGTCCTTGTTCACATTGAGGGTGTGCCTGCGGGTGTTGGTAAAGGTGCATGTGATGCTCTCGACAGCATCCAGGTCAATGGACGCTTTTCTCGCTACCACGTCGGTGGTCGAACCCCCGTCCGGATCAGTGCACGAGATTCCCGTGAGTTCCCACCCCGTGGTCATGCCTTCAGTTACGTCGTAGGTCCCCGGATTGAGCCCGCTAAACGTCTTGCTTTTGGGCAGGGTCGGATCAGCGTCGTCGTCGAGGGAAAAGCTTCCCAGGCCTCCGGTGCCGGTAAAGGAGAAGTCCATCGTGTCATCCGGCACCGCTTCCTTGACTATGGTGATTGTCGGCGACTGGACGTTCTCAAATTCAGTAAAGAAGTCTATAGGAGGCGTATAAATAAGCGTATCCCCTGGAGAATCGCTGGGATCTCCCCCGTAAAGCGACATGTTTATAGCCGCCGAGCCGGTTGCGCTCACCGTGTCAGCCCCGTCTCCGGCCAGGACGGTGAGCGTCTCGACTCCCGTGTAGTTAACAGCACCCCCGGATGTAAGGCTGACGTTGGTATCGGTTATTGTTAGATCGTCGGGCCCGGAGGTGCCGCTAACGGTCAGAGAGTCTGTGCCACCACTATCGGTCAATGTCACCGTCGTGGAACCAATCGAGTCGAGGCTCAGATTGTAAGTGTCATCGCCAGCCTCCCCGTTAACCGCCACAGTTGCGGAAAAAGACGGGTCCAAAGAATTAAGATTAACCGTATCGCTGCCGTCGCCTGCATTGATGGTGAGCGAGCCAGTTACGGAGGAGCCGAGCGCATCCACGGTAATCGTGTCGCTGCTTCCTGCACCGTTTAGCTCCACCGTTACTAGGCCGTCCGCCGGGGTGGGGTTGTTAATGGTGATCTGGTTGTTTTGGTCTACCGTAATAAAATTGATTGTCAGATTTTGTTTGTTAGCGAAGGAATAGCTCTCGAATGTACCAGTACCGCCATCATTTAATTCAGTAGTTTGCAAACCTGAGGATATGACTCCGTCAACCATTTCGATTGTATCGATACCTGTACCTGCAATGAAGGTCATATTTGTCACGGGAAACAAATCAATAATTGGGGCCAGCCCGGAGAAAATGATCACCTGCTCGTCATCTACAAAGGTCTTCGCGCTATCACCGGCGCTGCCATCGGGATCGAGTACAATTATGCCGGAGTCAGAGCCCGTTGGGGTGTAGGTCGATTGCGCCAGCGGGCTGGAGAAAGGGTCACCAACAATATAGAGTGTGTCCCCTGCGCCGCGGTTTACTCCGAGAAACTCACCGATAAAATGGATGCCTCCGGGAGGGGCGATCAGCCCGCCGCTGTTGTCCAGCACCAGCGTGTCGTCGTCAGCCGAGCCATTAATTACAATGCGCGATACGGCTGGAAGGGAGGATCGCGCTGCCATAACGCCGTTGACGGTCACCTCGAGCTCCTCTCCTTTGAGAATGAGCTCGAATTTGTCGGCCGCTCCGTCGTTTGAAAGTTTTGGCTTAACTTTGGCGCCGATAGGGCCTTTATCCTCACCTGTGTAGCCCTGAGCGGCCATGTCAGCGTCTATTACAAGCTCTACCGCTCCGTCATATTCGAACGCTGCTTCGAGATTGGCCGCGCTTGCCGGCACGGCCGGTGCGATAAAAATCATCGCGGATATGAGACAAACGATAAACGACCTGCTTGTAGTCATCTCGAGTCCCTCCTTATTGAGATGAAAACGGGTGAAGCATAGAACCTGCTTTATCCAGTTTCGCGATGAGCTTCGGGGGACCGCTTTGGGCTTTTGATGCCGCTGTTCAAAAAAACTGGCGCTAAAACAAATATCCGCTCTCAAAGGTGGTGGGCGGTCGATATGAAAGGTTCTATTACGTAAATTGGTTCTCCGCACAACCTGCGCAATTATTGACCGGTATCACTTCGTGAACCTAATTTGAACTTCCTGTTTCGATGGTGGTAATAATAGGAAAAAATTAATTTCATATCAAATAAAATCGCCCCTATGATTTTTGGGTATCTGAAAAGCTATATTAAACGTCAGTAACAATTGCATATTTACATTCCTGAACTGGGTGCCGCGTGAAAACCGAAGGTTGCCCGTGTCTTGTGACCAGCACATTCATGCTTCACTGGCGAGCAACTGACCCACCGCTGTGCGGCGGGTTATCGGCATAAGAAACTTTAACCCGAAAGATGAAGTTAATGATCTAAAAATAGGCGAAACGTATCGATGCGTTTTTCTTGACGTAGGGGCGGGGTTTATCCCGCCCGATCATCGCCCCGTTGACGCAAGCAACTAACGGGCGGGGATAAACCCCATTAGCGCTCACTTAATGTGAAACTGGCAAAGAATCATTGCAAAATTAGCAATTAATAAGGAGAAAGGTTAAAGGATAAAGATTAAATGATGCAGGAAAAAGGCTGAAGGATGCAGGTTATGAAAAAAATCCTTTTCCCTTTAATGTTAAATGCTTAATTGTAATTTTTCATTTTGCAATTAAAAATCTTTTCTTAAGCAAGCGCTTATGGGGATAAACCTCGCCCCTACATCGGAATGATAAAATGCGGGGCGAGACGCATGCTCCTGTAGTTATAGATAATGCGTTATTATTGGTTTTCAGAACAAAATCATGGCTAAACCCGAGAGGAAACTTCTTAGAAGCCTTCGACTCTGCCAGTGGCACCCCTTTTAGGAATGTAAGATCATAATAATACGCAATTATTAATGGCGTTTAATATAAATCACGATGCAGCGCTGTAAGATCCCATTATTCCTGCTCTACCGCAAAAATTGAATAGCACACGCCTCCTCCATGGTGATCTCCCTGTTCAGCAGGCCAGCCTTGAGCATCAACTTAATGGTGAGCCGTACCTCATCTTTTTTCAGCGCTAGATCCCACGGCAGAAGCTGCAGGCTGTTAGCCACCGCCTGCCTCAGCGCCGCCTCGGGTACTCGGGGCCAAAGCCTCCGCGCTGTGGAGAAGGTGCGCTCCTGCTGCTGGTGCATGAGAACAAAGCTCGACCGCATCGCCCTCAGGAACTTCCCCGGCATATCAGGGTAGGCTTTCCCCGAATCCTCGCGCATGGAAACCACCAGGTAGAGGGGGCGAAGCTCCTCGGGCTTATCCCCTCCGAGCCAGACAATTCGGCCGGTGCCCATGTAATGTATCATCTCTCCGGTGGGGGGCCGTGTAACAAGATAATCAACTGCCCCCGATTCCAGCGCGGCAATGCCTTCGGCCCCGGAGCCTGCATCGACCATCCGCAGCTCTTTCTGTGCATCCAGGCCGGCCATCTCGGCCCTCCATTGGAGCCAGGGGGCCTGCAGCTCATCGGCGGCATCGATTCCGATGAGCTTATCCTTGAGCAGCGCAAACTTCTTTTTACCGCGGAGCTGAGGGGATACCCAGGCCCCGGCCACTGCGGCGTCCCGCGCTACAATCTGGAGCCCCGGGCCATCCATAGCCTTTGAGATGGCCACCAGCGGCTGCTCTCTCTCCCTGGCCAGGAGCACCTGCTGGAATTCGTGGATACCGAAAAGGCAGCGGCCCTGGATCACGGACTCGGCGGCCCTCTCAGCGCTGTGCGTGATTAAAAGCTGGACATCAAGTCCATGCTGGCCAAGCAGTCCCATGGCCGCCGCAAGCTGGACATAGCCGTGGAAGAGGTCGTCCGTGCCCAGGGCGATCTTGACGCTTTTCCGCTCTATAAACAGCGGTTCTGCGCCCAGCCCAGGAGTCGCCAGAAGAAGAACAGCGGCCATTACCAGAAAAATTGTCCCTTTATGCCACGCCATGCTCATTCTTATTTTCCGCCAGCATAAAGCTTTTAACCTGGAAAATGCAGTTAATTAATCAAAAAACCCTCATACTAAGGTGCATTCACTCAGAAAGGACCTGTTTGATATGTGGGGCAGGCTTTCCAGCCTGCCCTTCCAGCCTGCCTTTGAAGGCAGAGTAACCAAGAATGCCTGCCCCGCATCCTTGGGGCTACCCTGAAGGTAATAAAATAGGCTGAGCCTTCCGGCTCCCAGTGGGCCAGGCTTTCTATTGTACTGGTAAAGGATATTCAAATCCTTTGGAGTAAATGCCCTGAGTTCAGAGTAGTGTATGGCAGGCTGGAAAGCCTGCCCCACAGGGGAGAAGGGAAATTACGTCATCAGCTTTTACCTTAATTCTTTTTCTGTGAACGGGTAGGGAGAGTAATATACTATTAAATGCACGTTAGTATTAACACCTCATGGACATTTATTGTGGCATGGGCATCTTGCCCATGCTTGTCCACGGGCTGGAAGCCCGTGCCACGCAATGAAAAAGTGCGTGCCCATATTCCGCGTCTATAGCGAGGAATAATGTGTTTTATGTGTTTTTTGATCTTCTACTGCAATATCCGGGTTAATGACGTATGTAACCATCCAGCACTGTTACCTGCTTTGAGCAAAGCTTGTTTGCATTTGCCAATTCTTGAGGAGCGGAGAAATTTCAGCTTCCCACGGCCGGGTGGGACGAGTCCAAATTTCTTTCCCTGTAAAAGAACTGGTGGTAGAAGATAAAGCTTATCAGCACGGGAAGTATGTAGTACGAGAGACGATAGACGACCACCGCCACAAGGGCGCTCTCAAGGGGCACTCCCAGTGCGAAGTAGACGCCCGCCATGGAGCCTTCCATCAGCCCCAGGCCGGCGGGAGTGAAAGAAAAGATCGATACGAACACCGCGGCGGAAAAGCCCACCAGCAGTATGATGAAGCTGATGCGATAGTGCACCGATTTGAATGAAGCCCAGAGGCACAGGATCATGAAGACCATGTCCAGAACGGCATACAGGGCCGGAATAATCAGCTTGCTGCGATCGGTGAAGATCAGCCTCATGCCGGCGTCGAACTGGCGGTAGAATTCGCGTGCCTTGGCCTCGGGAATCACGCGCCTGCCCTTCAGCTTGTGGTTGATAAAGGCCAGCACGCGCATGCCGAGATGGAAAAGGCTGTTGCGGAATTCCCCGCTTATCATAATCTCCACCGTAACCCACGTGAGCAGAAATGCCAGCGCCAGGATAAACACGGCCAGAATGATCTGAGCCAATGTCATATCCGTGTGCCCCAGGATGTAAAAGAACCCCACGTAGACCAGGAGCACCAGGATCGTGTTGGTCAAGAAACCGTGCACGATGGAGATTGACAGGGTCTGGCTGGGCAAGATCCTCTGCCGCGCCAGCAGATAAACTTTAAGCGCTATTCCGCTTAAGCCGCCAAGGGCCATGATGTAGTTGACCGTGGTGGAGATGAACGAAATTTCGAATATGGTCACAAAAGGCAGATAGCACCCGACAATGCGCAGGATGGAGGCCATAACAGCCGCGACGAAGAAGTAGCTCGCCACCGAAGCGGCCAGGGAAAGGATGGCCCATTCAGGCTCAATCTGGGAAAGAACCACCATCAGCCGCTTCCAGTCGGCACGTGTAAAAACGATCACCGCAATAGCCAGACCAAGAAAGAATGCATACAGGAGTTTCCGTTTTTGCCGCTTTGGAAGTTCAAATTCGTATGCCATCGGGCAAATTCACCTCCCGGCTCTGATAAGTGACTACATTTTAGCATAATATCGTGCGCTTGATAACTAAAAAAGTTTCAAAACTTAACCGTTGCTTTTGCCGAGATCTTTTGTATATAATAAAAATCTAAATTTCATCCATTCCCAGGTTTGTGGAGAACTCGAAAACAGGAGGTAGCATTGATGTCGATGATGTCGCGCGAGAGAGTGTTGACCGCCCTTGCACGCCGGGAGCCGGACCGGGTTCC